>CALCKF010000032.1 GCA_937966095.1 uncultured Eubacterium sp. | reverse complement strand
GGCCTGCCTTTCAGGGACTGCCACGAGATAATAGGAAAGATCGTCCTGTACTGTATCGGCAAGGGTATCGCAATAGAAGATATGACAATGGATGAATTCAAATCATTTTCCGACAGGTTCGAAGATGATATCTATGATAAAATATCCGTGAGGAGCTGTATAAATGCAAAAAAATCAAAGGGCTCTACATCATTTGATAGCGTAAAAGAACAGCTCGCCGAAATAGAAAATAAAAAACATCATGAAAAAAGGGACTGAATATCAGCCCCTTTTTCTAATCTCCATCTTCATTGTTTATTTCCTGTTGATATATTCTTCACACGCATCTATCGTACCCTGCATCTTGTCATAAACGGCTCTGCAAAGGAAATTATAAAATTCCTCCTGTCTCTGCCCCTTAAGGCAATCTCCTACTATAGACAGATAATTTTCGCGAGATATGGGCATGTTGATCGGCATAAGTCCGTTCTCCATAAGATAGTAATTCATTGAAAACACTGCAAGTTCACCGCTGAACTCGCTGAACGGATATATTTCTATAAGTTTATTATGGATATACATAGCCTTGAGGATCACATTATTCCCCGATGCCGGACTGTATACGCGACGCAGCGCATCATCAAGCTTTTCCTCTATATCAAGTGAATATGTCGGAACATGATTGAAAGCATATACCACAGGATTCGATTTCCTGAAAGTGCCCTTATCATCCTCAGACAGTATGCGATAAGCACTGATCAGAAAATATTTGTCCAGATAATTGCCCATCTCAAGACAGTTATATGCAACTCTTATAAGATTGCAGAAATTCTCTATAAAAAGATAATCCTTGACCGGCACATCCCTCTGCAGTTCACCCCTCAGTATCTCATCTACCGCGATCCTGTCATGGGATGCGTTTCTGACAATCAGCGATCCCTTTATAAGATCAACCTTGTTTACCTCCCTGACTGCAGCTTTCAGCAATCCGTCCTCCTTGAACATCCGAGCCAGCTCTTTTTTCATACGGTAAAGATCTTCATGCATATGGCGCTCCTAATTCTTCAAAAATCCTATTCTCCCGACAGATCCCGGATACTTGTACATTTCCACTCCATCCGTATCATCTTCTACTTTCTTCAAAGCAGGCATCTGTCTTTTCAAAATATCGTAATCGATCGTCGGAAGAAATACTATATCATATTTATGCTGGAAAGTAAGCTGCAGGAAATCGAGGACCTCGTCATCGTTGAATCCTTCCCTTATACCTACATTCAGTCTGATATTAAGCCTCTGTCCCACAGCCTTGTTTATCCCGTCTATCACCGGCTGCAGCTGCTTTCCGCCATTTGATTCCTTATACCTCGTATAATTGAAGGTATTGACCTCCACTATCACATCCGTCACTCCGGACTTTCTGAGTTCTTCGGCTTTTTGAGCCAGATCCTGCCCGTCTGTTATAACTGTTTTTCTGTTGTTCGACATGATTTTACCGTTTCTTTCATTTTTTTGTTATATTTCATTTTATAGCAAAATTAGATACTAGTCAATGAGACTTGATTATGATAGACTTTATTTATGAAAATTTTAGCAATAAGCGATACCCACGGAAAACTCAACAAAATAAGAGATATATGGCCTAAGCTGACAGGTATAGATCTTATAATACATGCAGGCGATCTTATCTCCGATGCCAAAAAACTTGAAAAAGAATTCAGGATACCTGTAGCTTCCGTAAAGGGCAACTGTGACGGCAGCTGCAGCAGTGAAGATATCATTATACTTGATACGGAATGCGGCAGCATACTGATCACACACGGCCATATGCAAAATGTAAAGTATCATTTTAACGGACTTTTATACCTGGCTATGGAAAAAAACTGCAGAGCTGTTGTCTTCGGTCATACTCACAAGGCTTTCATAGATCAGGAAAGCGGTATATACCTGATAAATCCGGGAAGTCTTACTCTTCCGAGAGACGGGAGTGACGGTTCTTATGCCATAATAAGAACTTCAGAAGATGATATCAATGCTTCCATCGTGTATTATTCCACCATAATGGGGAGCAAAAGATCTCCAAAAGCAGGTTTCATACGAAATCTGCTCAATTACAGCGACAGATTCTAACCTATAACTGATTGCCCCCGGCACTGTATCCATGCTGTGCCGGGGGCAATCTTTAAAGAACATTGTACACTATATTCCCGTTTACCATCGTAAGCAGCGCTTTCACATCCCTTATCGCCGTGTCTCCTGACATTTTCAGCAGATTTCTGTCGATCACCGTTATGTCAGCCAGCTTTCCCTCCTGGATAGTTCCAAGCTCATCTTCTCTTCCTTCAGCATATGACGCTCCTATAGTATACATATCTATCAGATCCTCCATAGAAAGATCCTCCTGAGGATTCCATCCTCCTTCAGGTAATCCGTCATAATATGTCCTGGTATTCCCTACATACATACCCCAAAACGGATTGCCTTCAACTACAGGGCAGTCACTGCCGCCCGCCAGTACTGCTCCGGTATCTCTGAGCTGTCTGAAAGGCCATGTATATCTGCAGCGCTCCTCCCCCAGTTTTTCCGGATAACAGTTTTCGTCCCACTTCATAGTCCCTGTGGCCAGATGTTCCGGCTGGATCGAAGCTATCACCCCAAGTTTCCCAAGTCTTGGTATATCCTCAGGATCGACCAGTTCCAGATGTTCTATCATATGTCTGCTCCTGCTGTTTGGATATTTTTTTAATGCTTTCTCATATGCATCCAATGCTGCTCTGCACGATCCGTCTCCGCATGAGTGCAATCGCACGGAAACATCATGCTTCGTAGCTGTTTCCACAGCCGTTTCCATCTTTTTCAGATCTATCACAGGAGCCCCCTTTTCACCAGGATTATCACTGTAATCTTCCAGCAGCATCCCTGTGTAATTGGCAGGAGTGCCGTCTACAAACTGTTTCATGAACGGAACTCTGTAAAATCCGTCTCCTTCTTCCTCTGCACGTTTCCTTATCTGGCAGAATTTATCTATATCCTCAAAGAGATTTCTCGCCGCATTTATCCTGATTTTGAGCTTTTTATCTTTTACCATTTTCAGATATACATCGACGAATGACAGATCCATAGACAGATAAGGAGTCATATCACTTACAGAAGTTATCCCCATTTCGACCGCCTTATCGACATAGTCAGATATGAGCTCGATCGTCGTTTTCTCATCGAAATTGAATGCATATCTTGCAGCAAGCGGAACGGCATTCTCAAGTATATAGCCTTTAGGCTCTCCGTTTTCATCTCGGTCTATTATCCCTCCCTCAGGAACAGGAGTGTCTTTTGTTATATTGCATATCCTGAGGGCCTCACTGTTGAGCCACACTGCATGAAGTTCCTCATCTAAAAGCAATACCGGTCTTTCAGGGATCACACTGTCCAGCACATCCTTTGTGGGGAATGAAGGATCCGTCCATGAAAATCTTCTGAATCCTATTCCCATAACCCATTTTTCATCGGGGATCTTCTTTGCAAATTCAGCTACACGCCTTGCTGCATCCTCCTTCGATGTGGAGGAATAGAGCTCCACATACTTTTCAAGTATGCCTGCCTGGATAAGATGTATATGATTATCATGAATTCCCGGGATTATGAGGTTATCCCGGGAAAAGCTGATCACCCGAGTGTTTTCATCCACATACTCCGGCAGCTCTTCCTTTTTTCCGACAGCTATTATCCTGTTGCCTGAGACCGCAACAAAATCCACATCGTTATCGAGATCTCTTCCGCAATAAAAACTTGCTCCTTCTAAAACAATACTCGCCTTTAAGTCTTTCTTCATTTTTGATTTCCTTTCTGCTGATATATGATCATGTCTTTCATTTTAAAGCCGCTTCATACTCCTTTGCGTAGTCAAATCCGCCAATATGCCTGCTTTGCAGGAATTTCCCGTATATGAAATATGCAACCAGAGCAAACAGACATGACGGTATTATTGCAGATACTTTAGGGAATATGGATGCATATGCCCATGTTGCCGGATTGAGTATCAGTATATATATCACAACAGAGATAACAAGTATGATTATCCCTCCCCAGTTTCCTCCGCCGTAATATCGCATGCTGCTGGTCTCGGTCACATCATAAAGACCCCTGAGATCCACATGACGTTTCCTGAAATAATAATAATCCAGTATCTGTATTATGCTCATCGGTCCGAAAATAGCAGAGCTGTAGTTCATCAGCATCTGATAATTATTATACATGAAATCCTGGAAGAAAGAGAATATTATCACCGGAACAAGAAAACATACCGTTACAACTAACCATTTCCTGTTGGCAAATACATTATAATTTTTCAATCCCAGACACGTATTGTAAAACGCATACGCTCCCGATGTAAGGTTTGCAAGTATAACAAAGAACAGCGCAAGGGCTCCGAACCATATACCGCCCAACGGTATCATCCATTCTGTAGGATCTGAGCTTCCCACCGTGTAAGCTGATGCCGCAGACAACAATGCCACAGCTACGGGCATTATGGCAAGACCTATCATATTGCCCCATAATGTGGAGCTTTTTGTTTTGTTCAGTCTTCCGAGGGCACCGATACCCGGCCACCAGGATATACCTGCACCGATATTGAGCTCCAGTGCCAGAAGGATATTTACGGTCTTGTCAGGATAAGGATACAGAGGCTCCGCATTCCATATCTGGTTCCATGAGCTTTTTGTAATCAGAGCTATTGCCATGATTATAATGCATATCACAAGACCGGGAACCATTATCCTGTTCATTATCTTCAATGCAGCAGGACCTTTAAAAACTATGAACCACATTATCGCCACAGCAACAAGAGTAAAGATCGTTACAAGTATCGGAGGCATTGTAGCCCCGGTCAATGCCGCCGAAAGACTGTTGGATGACCTGGCACACATCGATCCCAGTATTATTACCCATCCTACATTCAAAAACAGAAATACGGCAAATACTATCTTCATCCCTATTTTACCGAAAAAAATCCCTATAGAGGTATATGTATCTATCCCGTATTTATGCGATATCACAGAAACAGCAACCGCTACAAGCAATGTACCGATAAGATTCCCTGCCAGAGCAGTCACTACTGCCATCTTAAAACTCACTATACCCGCAAGAAGTCCTCCGGTAAGAAAACACCAAGTCGCTATACCGTACCCGGTATTGGCAAAAATAGAATCTCCCAGCCCGTACATCCTTTCACCTTTTAGCAGAGGCATCGAGCTGAATTTAGCCTCCTTTGCATAATTATCCATGCTCTCACCTCCTAAAGAAATGCTGCCACACTTAGGATCAGGCCGGCTGCTCCAAGCAGTACAAGACCTGTAATGCTGGCCCTTGACAAAGGTTCATAACCCTCCTGCTCTGATTCCGCAGCGGCGATCCTTCGTATGAGTTCATCTTCTACATCCGTATCAAATCCTGACTTTCCTTCCAGTGCGCTTCTCACCTGCGCTTCATTCCCAAGCTCTAACATTTCTCCATCACCTCCTCATGATATAAATATACAGAGAATTTTTTTGAATTTACAGAATATTATTGCTATTATTATGACTTTTTTGTATAATTTACTCATTATTTGGCATATTTTCTTTTATGTCTATATAATATAATAGCAATTAAATCATATATTTTACAGAAAAAGGGAGTTTTACTATGCTTGAACCAATAACATATGACGAAAACCTTTCCGTCAAAGTCCAGCTGCTGGATATAAGAAGTTACCCCATCCATAAGCATAAAGACTTTCAGATATTTTATGTGCTGGAGGGGGAGCTTTCGCTTACTCTTTTTTACGCCACATACAGACTGCGCCCCGGCAGTATACATATAATCCATACGGAAGATGTGCATTCCATCAAAAGTATAACCGAGAGGAATCTCGTTCTCGTACTGTCTTTCAACAGCAGCTATTTCCAGAGCATATTCCCCCATTTTATCACAACTGTATTCATAACCAATATAGAGGAGGGGTCTTTTGAAAAAAGAGATACATTATGCAGCGAGATACTTACGATAGCTGCGGAAGCGTACAGCAGATCACCCGGGTACATATCAAGAATAAATAATGCGGCAGTTTCCCTAATAAACACTCTTATGAACAATTTCAGAGGATTTGTGATCGATCCTGTCGGCAAAGCGTTCATACATAAAACTTCACACGACTATATCCAGACAGACAGGATAAGCCGCATCATACAATACGTATATGAAAATTATCCGTATAAGATAAGCCTCTCCAGGATCGCAGAAAAAGAACAGATAAGCCCTTATTATCTTTCTCATATTTTCCACAAACTGGTAGGTATGAATTTTCGTGATTTTTTAAGCATGGTAAGAGTAGAGATGTCTGAATCTGCGGTACTTTCCTCAACAGCCAGCATATCTCAGATAGCTCAGGATGTGGGGTTTTCCGATGCGAAATACTATATAAAGAATTTTCATGACTATATGGGCTATCATCCTAGGGAATACAGAAAAAAATATTCAGATAAGATATACGGTGCAGTTATGCCGGACATAAAGGAGCTTCCGCTGTCATTTATGACCTCCATCCTGGAAAAACATAATAAATATAATATGCTCAGCGGACAGGTAACTAAAACATTGCGATGCGAAATCAGCTTCAGTTCTCCTGTTTCATGTAAATTCACGCCTCCCCGCAGTATTTTTTCAGTTATACAAAGCAGTATACCTGCTGTGGTCATATCACCTGATCCTATTGACTGTTCAAAAATGTATCATGATGTGTATATGCAGCAATTTCCGATAGATATCCTTACACAGCTTACGGAATCGCCCGGCTCTTTCCGTTTCCCTCAGGTGGATGTGTTTGACGACACTGATCCCGACAGAGGAATTTTTACTGCAAACGGTCTTCGCAAACCTCTTTACTATCTGCTCATGATACTGGAAAGCCTTCCGGAAGATGTTACTGCTCACGGCAGGAACTATATAGCACTGCAGACCAAAAACGATAAGTATCTTCTGCTGTTCAACGACAGTAAGACAGAAAGCATCACTGCCGATATCATAGTCAGGGACGTATCCTCCAACTATAAACTGACAAAGTACATCCTGCCTGCAGACAGATCATATCTGTATTTCTGGGCCCAGCTCAATTTCAGCAGCATGCTTGACAGCGATGATATCAAAAATATAAATCATATGACAGCACCGGATGTAAAATTCGAGATGATCCCTCCGATGGAGCAGTATTATACATCTACCGAACTTGCTCCAAATGATATAATCCTCATGAAATTTTCACGCTGCTGAAAACAAAATGACCTCTTCCGATTCCGATCAGACAGATCGAACATCAGAAGAGATCATTAATATTCCATCGATATCCTTCAAGAAGGTTTTCATCCATGTTCCGGAATCATTCCGTCACATTGCCAACGTCCTTATGAACACTATCACAAAAACTATCAGAAATACCGCAGCCTCTATCATAAGAATTATCTTAAGTATATTGACAAGCCTGCTGTTGCCATTCTTTCTGCCTCTGACCATACTGACAACAAGAAATGCCATTACAGCGATACCAAATATCAATGCTAAAATAAGTAATATCATTTTTCCTTCCTTCCAACAAATGTTACTACTAAAGGATTATATCAGCGACTAATTAATAATATCAGAGAATTATGTTGATTTCCAGTATAAATACAAAAAACATTCCTAATATTTATATCAGCCCAGCACATTGTAATCCAGTTTCGTATCTTTCTGCTTCAGCTTTATTGCTTTCAGGAAAACCTTAGCAGTATCCATACACGTCATTACAGGGATGCCTCTTTCGATAGCTTTTCTTCTTACCGGAAAACTGTCGTTTTCTTTTCTGTTGGCAACAGTAGGCATATTTATCACCATAGCTATCTTTTCTTCGCTGCTGCTGTCGTGATTCATTATCCATTTCTGAGCCGTATCATAATCCATGTCTTCCACTTCTATATCACGAGCCCTCATAAATCCTATGGTGTCCTCCGTAGCATAGAGCCTGAATCCTGAATTTCTGTATTCTTCCAGAATATCTGCCGTATACGTGTTCTGTTCAGACTCTCTCAATGTCACGAATATATTCCCGGCTACCGGTATATTGCTTCCGGCTCCCAGAAATCCTTTATATATGGCTTTATCAAGATTCTCATCTATCCCGAGAACCTCTCCCGTAGACTTCATTTCCGGTCCCAGAGCTATATCCATATCAGTCAGCTTCGCGCTCGAAAATACAGGGACCTTCACTGCAAATTCCTTTGTCTTCTCATAAAGTCCCGTTCCGTATCCGCTGTCCCTGAGCTTATGACCCAGCATTGCAGCAACAGCCAGCTTCACCATAGGAACTCTTGTCACCTTGCTGAGTATAGGTACTGTTCTCGAGGCTCTCGGATTGACTTCTATGACATATATCTTCTTACCGTCATAAGCGTACTGTATATTGACAAGTCCAACAACATCAAGAGCTTTTGATATCCTTTTGGTATAGTCCAGCAGAGTTGCTTCCACTTCCTCCGAAAGAGAATAATTCGGATATACTGAAATACTGTCCCCTGAATGTACTCCGGCTCTTTCGACATGCTCCATTATACCCGGAATAAGGATATCCTCACCGTCTGCTATGGCATCCACCTCTATTTCCTTTCCCTGTATATACTGGTCTATAAGAACAGGATGCTCCGTTGAAAGCGATACCGCTTCCTTCAGATATCTCGTCAGTTCCACATCGTTATAGACTACCTGCATAGCACGTCCGCCTATTACATATGAAGGTCTCACAACCAGCGGATACCCCAGCTTTCTGACAGCTTCAAAAGCCTCTTCCTGGTTTGTCACTGCAACACCTTCAGGCACTGCAATATCGAGTTCATCCAGCAGTTCACAGAATTTTTCCCGATCTTCTGCAAGATCTATGTTGCTGTATGAAGTACCCAATATATTTATGCTCCTGCTGTTGAGCTTCTCTGCAAGATTGAGCGATGTCTGCCCGCCGAACTGCAGTATCACGCCGTAAGGTCTCTCTCTCTTTATGACATTCATTACATTGTCGATATGCAGAGATTCAAAATACAGCTTATCTGAAGTATCAAAATCTGTACTTACAGTCTCTGGATTATTGTTCATTATTATGGCTTCATACCCGAGATCCTTTATGGCCCAAACACCCTGTACACAGCAATAGTCGAACTCTATGCCCTGGCCGATCCTGATAGGTCCGGAACCTATCACCAGAATCTTCTCCTCAGGGCTTCTCACACTTTCATCCTCCTCATCATAACATGAGTAATAATACGGGGTAAGTGCATCAAATTCACCTCCGCAGGTGTCTACCATCTTATATACAGGATAAATATCATTGTATACTCTTATATCCTGTAAAACATCTCTGGTCGTTCCTGAAAGAGCTATGATATCAGTATCAGTAAAACCTCTTGATTCGGCCTCATAGACCATTTCCTTCGTAAGAGGGCCTTTCTGCATCCTCTTTTCGAGATCTATTATCCCTTTTATCTTGCTTAAGAACCATCTGTCTATCTTTGTTATGCTGTACAGCATTTCCACATCCATAAGGTCTCTTCTCATGACCTCAGCTATACAGAATATCCTCTCGTCATCGCATGCTTTCAGTTTTTCCACAAGTTTTTCATCATCAAGCCCGGTAACGAACGGTATATGCAGGCCGTCGCATTTTATCTCTATCGATGTAAGGGCCTTCATCAATGCGCTCTCGAAAGTCCTGTCGATAGACATTACTTCACCTGTTGCTTTCATCTGAGTACCAAGCTTTCTGGAAGCTGTCCTGAATTTGTCAAACGGCCATTTAGGAAATTTCACGACAACATAATCCAGCGTAGGTTCAAAGCATGCGCTGGTAGTCTGTGTCACATAGTTGTTCAACTCGTCAAGATTGTATCCTATGGCGATCTTGGCAGCGATTTTGGCTATCGGATAGCCTGCCGCTTTTGATGCGAGAGCCGACGATCGGCTGACTCTCGGGTTCACCTCGATCACTATGTATTTTCCTGTTTCTGGATCCAGCGCAAACTGTACATTACAGCCGCCCTCGATCTCAAGATTTCTTATTATCTTTATAGATGCGTCTCTCAGCATCTGATACTCTTCGTCTCTCAGTGTCTGAGTAGGAGCCACTACGATACTGTCTCCTGTATGTATACCGACAGGATCGAGATTTTCCATGCTGCATATGATGATACAATTATCACGGCTGTCTCTTATAACCTCGTACTCTATCTCCTTCCATCCTGCAACGGATTTTTCCAGCAGTATCTGACCTATGGCGCTGTTTTCCATACCTTTTAGGCATAGATGTTCCAGTTCCTTTCTGTTCTCTGCTATACCGCCTCCTGTTCCTCCGAGTGTGTATGCAGGCCTTATGATAACAGGAAAGCCTTCCTGTTCAACAAATTTATAGCATTCTTCCATAGATGTGGCTATAACGCTGCTGGGTATCGGTTCTCCGATTTCCTGCATGAGTTTTTTAAATTCCTCTCTGTCTTCCGCTTTCTTTATGCTTTCCCTGTTTACTCCCAAAAGCAGCGTCCCATACTTTTCAAGTATACCCTTTCGTTCCATTTCCATGGCAAGATTGAGACCAGTCTGTCCGCCGAATCCAGCCAGTATGCCGTCAGGTCTCTCCTTTTCCATTATCTGCTCCAGAGCCTCCTCCGTAAGAGGCTCCATGTACACCTTATCTGCTATTCCCTTGTCTGTCATGATGGTCGCCGGATTGCTGTTTACAAGTATCGTTTCGATACCTTCCTCTCTTATCGCCTTACAGGCCTGCGTCCCGGCATAATCAAACTCTGCGGCCTGTCCGATGACTATAGGACCTGAACCTATTATCAGTATTTTTTTCAGAAATGTCTTTTTAGGCATTGTTCTTGTCCTCCTTCATCATTTTTATGAATTTATCGAAGAGATATCCGCTGTCATTAGGACCCGGCGAAGCTTCAGGATGAAACTGTACGGAAAATATCGGAAGATCTCTGTGTTCCATTCCCTCTACCGTCCCGTCATTCAGATTAAGATGTGTTACCTCCATTCCCTTCAGTATTATGCTTTCATGCTGTACAGCAAATCCATGGTTCTGTGAGGTTATGTATGATCTCTTCGTATCTTTATCAAATACACCATGATTTCCGCCGCGATGTCCGTACTTCAGCTTGTATGTCCTGCCGCCCAGAGCAAGAGCCAGTATCTGATGTCCCATACATATACCGAACATAGGTATTTCACTTGTTCTTATGAGTTTTCTTACTTCCTCTATAGCTTCTGCAGCTTCCTCTGGATCTCCCGGACCGTTAGTCAGGAATATACCGTCAGGCTTTCCTTCCAGTATCTTTTCTGCAGCTGTTCCGTAAGGATACAATGTCAGTCTGCAGTTTCTTTCTCTTAGACAGGTCAGTATGTTTCCCTTGACTCCGAAATCTATTACTGCAACTTCAAAAGGCTTATCATTATTATCTGACAGAGACTCCATGACCGTTTTTTCCTTGACTGAAACTTCTTTCATCCAGTCTCCTCTTATCTGACCGTTTCTGCACTGCTCAGCAGCCTCGCTTATGGATATCCCTTCGGTACTGATAAGGCATTTTACAGTCCCTTTATTTCTTATCTTTTTGGTTATCTGCCTTGTATCTACACCGAACACTCCCGGTACACGCATATCCCTCAGCCATCTGTCTATAGTCATTATACTGTTGCTGTTGGACGGTGTATCACACAGATCCTTTACCACGACACCGAAAGCATGCACTGCATCCGACTCGTTATCCACCGAGCTTATGCCGTAATTTCCTATAAGAGGATACGTCATATTTATTATCTGACCTTTATATGACGGATCGGTCAGTATCTTCTGATACCCCGTCATAGCCGTGTTGAAAACCAGTTCTCCCACGGCAGTGCCTCTGAAGCCGAATCCTCTTCCCTTGAATACAGTCCCATCTTCCAGATAAATCAAACCTTCCATCTTTTCAATCGTCTCAATCATAATCCTATATCCGTTCTCCTCACACATTCAATAAGCGACATTACTGTCGCTTTTTAAATAATTATACACCGCAATAAATGTTTATGCAATCATATTCATGCATTTTTTTGCCTCTTCAATCATTTTTCTCGTTCTTTAACCGTATCTACATTCATATATACGGAAGCCCCGGTCGCCACCAGCTTGCCGCTCTCTTTGCTGCAAGCCTCACATGTCAGCTGTGTTATCCTTTTTCCGGTCGCTGTCGCTCTGGCAGTAACCAGCATAGTGTCTCCCAACCTGACAGGCCTTATGTATTTCACATCCAGGCTTATCGTCGGCGCAAAATTTTCTCCCGCATAAAATCTTGCAAGAGCCGCTATCGTCAGATCAAATGCCGTGCATATCATACCTCCGTGGAGAGTGCCTACTCTGTTCACCTGCCACGGCTGTACCGGGAATGCAAATGTTATCGTCCCGTCTATAAAGGAGCAGCCGGCCATTTCCGACTTCATCATCCCGTTTATCGTGTCATGCTGATCGACATTGTTTTCTTTCAGCGTCTTTTTAACATGTTCTTCAAGTCTCTTCTGTCCGTCATCCAATCTTTCCGACATCTCACACCTCCGTTCATCAGGTATCTGCCGTGTATAATAATACTACACCTTGACAAAACAATCAATGATGATCCTCATACCGCTATTCGAATATCAATCGGCCGAAATCTTCAGGGCGGTGGAAATCCGGAGTTTCGCTGTCGATAGGATTCCACGAAATATAGTGTTTCTGAGCCGTCAGATTACCGCATTTATAAAAATTGCCCGAAATCTCTTCACCGGATTCGGCCTGAAAATCCGGATAAAGGTTTTTCAGAAAAGAAAACGGTATACTGTACGTTATTTCCCATCCATCTTCAGTTCTTCTTGGCTCGGCTTCAAAAATATCATCTTCAAAGGCCATCCTGATGCGATCCTCTCTGCCGGTTCCGACCTGAACACAGACACATCCGTTTGGATTATATTCAAAATTCATATAACGCGCGTCACCGGCAACCGGGGAAAAGAAGAATTCAAGACAGCTGTCTTCATAGGTATGTCCTAATACATCGGATTTTGGATATGTCGCTCTTATGTTTTCTTCTTCCGCCCACATATGCACCATAAGAGCATCATCGCTGTAACACAGCTGCGCATATGCATTGATATTCACCGGATCGGTCCATTGCTGATTTTCCAGCTCTACGTAAGGGATTTTTCCCCAATCCGGTGAACCTTCCACATAAGTTATCGTATAACTTTGCCCTGAGTCACCAGCAGTTTCATCACTGCTGTCTGCATCAGTATGCTTGCTGCACGCGGAAAAAATCACAGCACAGGCTAATATCACCATTAATAAAATCGTTTTTTTCATATCCCCCTCCTGTGAAAACCGGATTTTAAAAGATCTGTATATAAAGCGGCATCTTAACTTTTTTTATTATATTTTAACATATTTCAAATTAATAAACAGATAAAATAACCTTGATCAGGACATAAATCCGCAAAAGCAATTGACAGGCACTGTTCAGGTCCTGATTGCCATAGAGAGCT
Organism: uncultured Eubacterium sp.; assembly: GCA_937966095.1. Classification (GTDB taxonomy): domain Bacteria; phylum Bacillota; class Clostridia; order Peptostreptococcales; family Anaerovoracaceae; genus Lentihominibacter. Next base: position 46,687 of record CALCKF010000032.1, on the reverse strand, counting down.
TATTTCACAGAGATTATTTCACATATTCTATGTCGGCATCTGTTGCACTAGTATTTATAGCGTGACTCGGAATCGCAATTGTGAAAAACATTGTAAAAATTAATACAAGAATTAAAAATGTTTTTTCATTATTAATCTCCTCCTGAATCATTTATAGATAAAGATTTCTCATAAGTAATGATTATGTCTGTAGCCAATATTCTGCTGATATCAATGGCCAATAATTTTTCTCCGTAAATTTCCTGTATCCGTACATCTTCATCGACGCTTCGTTACCCAATTCAGAGCCTCTTCCGCCGACAAACCTCTGAATCTCATCCGCAATCCGCTTCTGCTCATCCGTCAGCTCATTTCGGATTCCCTCAATATCCTCATAACTCAGTGTATATCTTATGCTCATCGTCGCTTTCTTACCCTTGAAAGCCTCAGAGAAAGTCGAACGCTTTGGATCAATTAACACTATCCCGCCTTGCATAAGGTGACCGCCGCTCTGCGCTCTCTTTGCCAGTACATGCAGGTTCATAGCCTGTGCCACGGTTATTTTTATAGTTGAGCCATTTTGCAATTTATATTCAATCGTCTGCTTCTTCTCCCAGTCTTCTATTTTGCTTCCCGGCAATCTCTTTTTATAGTATTTCACAAGCAAATCAACAAAAAACTCTCTCGCCTCAGTCATATGTCTATGTGCTTGTCAAAGCCGCGTCGCAATGCCATGAACCCGTCATTTACGCCATCGCCGACTCTATTGAATACATCTCGCGGAGTTCCGTTCGTAAATATGAAATCCCCTATACCCGCTCCCTTTTCGGTTTTGAGATCACCGCGCTTTTCCATGCGCTTATTTGCGACATTTATTGTTTTCATGCCCAGCTCATCTATGTGACCTTTTAATTAATCGGAGAATGCATTGTTCTGATTTCTCACCCCATGTACGATGTTTTTAAGTAGCTTGCGAATCATTTCCAAATCCTCTGATGTCGCCTCAGACAGTTCCTTTTCGTCAAGCTTATTATGTAGTTCATCAAGGATTCCATCCTCTTCGACGATACCCTGATCCACTATGAAGTCACTATTAGATTCAGCGTTGAATATTTCATAATACTTCTGTTTAAGTCCAAAGAATTTTATCCTTTTCTTGCTTAATCCATACTTTTCTTGAAGTTTTTTTGAGCGTTCACTCTGCGTATCAATGGCAAACAGTAATCTCGCAACTTCTTTCCTTGCGCCCTCTGGGATATGTTTATCATCGGTTGGCTTCAAAAGTCTGTCGGAGAGCCACTTAATATCATTTTCCATTTTGCGAATGGACTCTCGTCTTTTTGCTTCTTCACGCTTTTTTGCCTCTCTCGCCTTTGTCTTGCCCTTTTCTTCTTGAACTCGCCTGTTTCCTCGTTCATTTGCTCGGTTCACACGATCCGCCCATTTCTGTCTTTCTCCCTGTATCAGTCGCTCAGCTCGTTCGCGCTCATTTCTGCGTATATCTCGCAATGCTTCCTTGTGACGAGCTTTTACAAGTCTCAGCTTTTCATCGTACTGCTCTGCCTTCTTATCCGCCCAGGATTTAAAAGCCTTTCCGTGTCCAGCAATGTCAAGAAGATCCTGTGCTGTCTGCTTAACAAGCTGCTCCGTCTCCTCTGCAGAAAGCATGATGTCGTACGGTTCAAGAGACTCTCTCACATCGGCCATCTCAATAAGCTGATCTGCCGGATGTGTTATATCCGAAGAAAAAAGTTCAGGATACTTTTCAACAAGCTCCGGATAAACTGTATCGACCGGGACGCCATTCTGACTCACTATTCTTATCCTGCCTGCCTGCTCCTTCTTAAACTCTTTGAAATCAGGTATGCTCGCAGCATCTTCTTCGGATATGACTATTCTCGTGTTTTTCAAATAGTCTCTTAGTTCTTTATATGTATAAAACATCTCATCATTAATGAGTTCAAGCTTTTCAACAATATCTTTGGCGGCAAGCTCTGCCGTCGTGATAGCCTCATAGGAATCACCCTTTTTCAGGGAAGTGAAAATCTGACTGACCGCATGAACGCCATTGCGCACCAGTCTATGATCAGTTTTTTTCTACCTCCGCTTGCGGTATAACTCTCGCTGTAAGTCATAAGGGTTAATACAAGATTATTGACCTCTTCACGTACAGATTTCTCATCGAGCACCTTACCTTTCGTAAGGTGCTTATCACGCTTCAATTTCTCGACCTGCTCCAGAAGCTCACCATACGTCTGCTGCCTTATGGCCCGTTGCTTTCTCTCATAGTCACGAACCGGCGGCACGTCGACAAACTCCGTCTCATGTTCATTGGCATAATCGATCACATCGGATTCGTCAGGAAATGAGAATTTAATGTCCTCTTGCGTATAAACATCGTTTTCCTGCATATCATAATCATATATCTTGACTCCATTTATGAGTTCGGATATACTAATATTAGACGGAGTTTCGCCCAAAGTAGGAGGCTTTTGACCTGCTGCCATGCGGACTCCGTCTTTTGTTGGTAAAATATCAGTTTCAACTATGTATAACACGTCAGAGTTTTCTTTTTCTCTCGCAACAATTCTCACTCGATACTCCCTATCATCCATATATATTGGCGCAATAAAATGATGATATCCTTGTATCTGCTTTCCCTCATTCTTTATCTTCTGTGGAGGCTTAGTATCTATATATACTGCATTTTCAAATAATTCAGGGAGACATCTTGCGGCATTAAGATTATTGATATAGCGCTTACCCCATTGATTATATCTTTGATTATTAACTGGGTTTAGTATTTTTCCTATAGTTATCCTATTTATATCTGCTTTATACCCTGTAGCTCTATTCTCATATGTGCCTCGTTTTAAATTTTTGACCTTGATACGAAGTTCATCAAGTGCTTTGCGATTTCCTTTTCTCACTGATACATACGAAGCGATATGTACATATGGAATCTTTGTATCAATTGTGATATTTTCGTTTTTTAATGAGAACTTAACACCTTTTTCTTCGGCAGCAACATTAACCTTTTCTATCCTGTCTGCATCATTGCCATTTTCATACTCAAATACTTCCACACCTGTGTCTTTGAGGGAAAATCTGCCTTCGTCAGAGAATACATCATTTTCAGATAAATTGTTGATATTATTGAGCTGTTGGAGTATATTATAAGGAAAAACAACGCCCACACGTCCATGCCGATTATCGGTGTCCGTGTCTTTAGGGGTGTTGTTTTTTTTCTTCCAAGACCACATCATGAATATAATAATTCTGAATATTGTTACTCTTGGCTCTGTTAATTACAGCTCCCATATAGTATACATTGCTGTCTATTTCTATAGGCGCAGCCAAAATAACACGATCGGTTCCATCGTTCTTATAATCCTGAGATATATTAATTACATAACCGTCCTCAATAACCTCTCTTAATGCTTTAAACCCCTCTATTTTCGAGCCATAGAGCTTGTGCTGCGTTCCTGCCTTTATCCCACGCCTGCCGACCTTTACCTCGCCAATAGTAGGATTGTTTACGTAAAACTCTTTACCACCGTAATAATCCATTACAGCCTGTGAAAGTGAACGTCCTTCCTGTTTTTTAAAGCCGGAACCGTCAAGCGTAACTACAGGAGACATCCCGGTCACCATTTTCATATTTTCAAGAATTTTATCTTTTGTTATATCAAACGGTTGCACTCTCTGTGTGGTTTTAAGTGAAAATCTGCCCTCATCAGGGAATATTCTGTTGAGCAACTCATCTTTTTTAAGCGTCCCATTCTTGACTTCTACAATATCATATAGTAAACTGCCCATAGAGGAATCAGTGTTGACTCCGGCACCGGGCGAATTAGCCTGACCGGTCTTGAAGTCAGCACTGATTTTTTCTATCATGACTTCATGCACATAATGCCTCTGTGCACCGGGAGCGCCTTTTCTTATTGCTATAGATGGTATCCTTCTAATAATTGCCCCCATAATATATCCATCATTTCCTATTGTAATTGGAGCTGCTATAGCAACGGTATCATATTCCCTGTTTTCCCTATTTAATTTAGTGTCGATTATTTTCCCTTTTTCTATAACATAGGGCACAGCTTTAAAAGATATTGCTTTTTTTCGCCCAACGCCATGTGATATGTCATCCATTATGGTACCATAGTCCAGCTCTACATCGCCTATAGTATCGTTATGGGCAACATTTCCCAATGTACCATAATAATCATTTACCTGTTCAGACAGTTTCTTTTCGCCTTTTGGAAATTCTTTCCCTGTCATCTCTGCCACAGGCTCCATATTTGCCACTTTGATGATGTTATCAGCAATGCCTTCTTTTGTGACATTAAAATGCTTGATGCCTCCCGCTGCCTGTCGCCTTATCTCAGAGCCCATAGAGCCCACGACTGCCCTATTATCCGCAGCTCTCGCAAGACCATCGACCCACAGCCTCTCAAACTCCTTGAGCAGATCCAGCTCCGAAAGCAGTGCCTCATTCTGCGCAGGAATAAACTTGTCACCTCCGGCAATAACAAGCCTGAGCTTTTTCAGTACATTCTTGATAGCGTCCAGAATCGCCTGAGCGATGCCCCTGTCCGTTTTTACGATCTCGTCGATAAATTATACTTCGTACGTAGAATCGGCAATTATCTCGTCAAATGCTTCCTCGTGACTTATCCTTACATCATGACGGGCATACTGAGCCATCTTTGTCTTTATTGCATCTTCCATATCTCCGCGCTGCGCCCATCTGATACAGACTTCTCATCGAGCACCTTGCCTTTTGTAAGATGCTTGTCACGCTTCAATTTCTCAACCTGCTCCAGAAGCTCACCATACGTCTGCTGTCTTACACGCAACGCATCTTTCTCATAGTCACGAACCGGTGGCACGTCGATAAACTCCGTATCATACTCATTGGCATAATCGACCACGTCGGATTCGTCAGGGTAGGAATATTGCGTATTGCTTTTGCTTCCGTCATCAGTTATACTTGATTTAAGAGCTGTACCGCTTGTCGCTTCGGGCGTATTGATAGAGGCTTGCTCATCTATCACAGTGGCAAGGCTCTTTTTATTTTGCCCGATATACATAGTCTGCACTCTCAGGTCAGAACTTCGCACCGAATCGTAAGTAACGACTGTGTTTTTAGAGCCTATTACTTTCGTGAATTTTATTATAGGCCTGCCATTATACAATTTATCATCAAGCTCTATTGTGTCCGGGCTTTCTATAACGTCACGAATATGAGAAAAATCATCAGCAGTTATCGCTCTCTGCCCCCTTGTAGCTTCTTTATCTTCATCTCCGTGATCTTTTAAAATTTTCTGAATCTCATATGCACCAAGAGCAACATTCCTATTCGATATATCTATACCTGTTTCATTCAATACGCGTTTCGCCAAATCATCCGGCACCACTCCAAAATATATCTTCTTATTGCCTGCTTTCCCCTGCCTTGCCTCATCTACGAAACTTTTGAGCTGTTGTGGGTTTTCATATATGATAATCTTCTTGCTGTTCCCCCAATTTTTTATTTGCTTCTTATCATAATCCTTAAGCGAATATCTGATATCAGAGCTGTCTGTCGGATTTTCATTGTCGATGTTCTTGATCTGCTCTGGATAAAACGCAATATACTCCTCATCGCTGTTGTTCACACCGTCATATCCCTGGCTCACAAGATATTCCCTTGCTTTTACGCCCGCTTCATTTTGTCCCTTGTACCTGTTAAGCGCCTGATACGCAACGCCCTCAGGTGCAGGGTTCTTTATATTAAGATAGAAAGCTCTTACGTTTTCCCCGTATCCACCAGCGTCTATCTCCCATGGACTAAAGAAATTTCCTTGTATATCCATGTTCGCCCTTGTCCTTGCTCTGTCAAATATCGTAAAATCCTCGCTACTACCATGATACACTATGCGCAGTTTTCCTTCTTCATCAACAATTTTGCTATCTCTAAAGTATTCTCTCTGCGCATCCGTAAGGCTGTTGCCCTCAGAATCGGTATCCGGGAGAGACATTTGTCCCTTGTTTTTCTCCGAATTATCTGTTATATTATTATTGGAAGCAGAACCGATAGCTGACCCCTTGCTGTTCTTTTGAGCAGGAACGCCAGCACTGATAGGTTCTGTTTTTTCTTTGAATACAAACTCTGAACCATCTGGCATGAGTATTCTGTGAACGTGATATCTATTTTTACCTCCAACCTTGACTGCGGCAGCCATATATCCAGTTGTCTCATTTATCGTAACCGGCGCAGCTATTGTAACCGTATCTATTGCCCTTCCTTTATGGTTCTTATTGCCCGAAATAATCCTTCCTCTTTTCAGCACTTGAGGTAATACGTTAAATGCTGCATATTCACCATCTGTATGTAAATATTTTAAACTCCCGACAACTTCATCTTGTCTAAGCATGATAAATCCAAAGTTTTCTCTTTCAATTCCGCCCTTGAACTTCTTATCATACTCCTTCATTATAACTTTAGCTTTTTCAGCTCTATTTAAGTGTCGTATACTTTCATACTTAACATCAGCTACCGGCTCCATATCTTCCAATTTGCTTAAATTTTTACGCAGTTGATCTCTTAGTGAATCTCCATCTTTTCTGGACTGCCTTACTTCAACTGTGTTATTTATATTTCCCACAGCAGCCCTATTCTCCGCAGCTCTCATAAGACCATCAGCCCACAGTCTCTCAAACTCCTTGAGCAGATCCAGCTCCGAAAGCAGTGCCTCGTTCTGGGCAGGAGTAAACCTATCGCCTCCGGCGATTACAAGTCTGAGCTTTCTCAGTACACTCTTGATAGCGTCCAGAATCGCCTGAGCGATGCCCCTGTCCGTTTTTACGACCTCGTCGATAAATTCCTCATCCTGCAATACTTCGTACGTAGAATCTGCGATTATCTCGTCAAGGGCTTCCTCATGACTTATCTTTACATCGTGACGGGCATACTGAGCCATCTTTGTCTTTATTGCATCTTCCATATCTCCGCGCTGCGCCCATCTGCTGCGGATAAGCTCTTTGAGCTTATTGTATTCTTCTGGCGCATAACTCTGCATGTGGTGGGTTATCTCATGCGCAAAAATATACTCAAGCGCCCTGTCATTTTCCATGGAAAGATATATAGCCCCGTCGTGATACTCGCCGTTTGCTCCGCTCGAAAGGCTGTCTACAAGGTGTATATCTATGCCAAATACTCTTGCAAGCATTCTTAACATGCCTTGACGACTCGCAGTAAGTCTTGACCTGTTTTCTCTGGATATTTCAGATATTAGCCTGCCGCCTTGGCTTCTTATCCCCTGAGAGCGATTATTTCGTGCAGTCTGACCTATTTTTATTTGTAGATTTCTCGCCACGTCCGCGGCATATAATCTATCCTGTTGCCCTGCTTTCCATGCGGCTTCACGGACTTCTCTTGACACATTCTCATATGCCGGATTAGCAACAGATATAACATCTTCATAAGCAATATCATTTCTGCCTGCACGATAAAAATCATCAAACGTCTCAAGTGATTCGGAAATCTGCACAACATTACCAACATTAACATCAGAAAACGCCTGTGCAAAGGCCTCTTGCCCCGCCTGCTCATATTGTAATGATGCATCCTGAATAATAAGCCCTTTTATAGAATCAACCATCCCATTTGTTTCAAGGCGCGCAGAATTAACACGGTTCTTTCCGATTTCCTCGAAAAGCATTTCCCGTGTTTCCTTATTGGTTTTCGGTAATGTCTTTCCAGTTACAATCTCATAAACGGTCCTTGCTTCCGGATTTCCGACAGTAAATAGGTTCACCTCATCAATACCACCGATACCGGTCTGTATAGCAGCTACTGCTTCTGCAATCTGCTTTGTAGTCATTTCTGGAAGTTGCATGTCTGTTTCTGCCGCAAGTTGGTTTACTGCGGCAGATGCTACTTCTTTTTGCTCATTGAAAGCCTGTACCGTGTTTCTGCCAACTATGATCTCGCCTGTTTCTTCATCCACTTGAATCGGAGAAATAAGGTTTTCTCTCTGCATGATAGCATCCGCTGATCTGCCAATAAGACTTTCTCTCTCAAGATCCTTTACTTCCTGACTATATACAGCCTTATACAGCTCCCCTGCTTGTCCGGAAGCAATTCCTTTTCCCTGATTTATCATTTCATTTATGGCAGCGCCCTTCACAGCTTCGCCCGCTTCATCAACCTGTGATGCTGCCTTTGCAAGACTTTTTATGCCATCATCACCAAATATATTTTCAATGTGCCTGCCTTGGCCATATTCCATTATTTGACCTGCTCCGCCGAGAGTTCCCCCAAGAGCCGCCCCTATCGATCCTGAATATAAATAATCTTTAACATCAGCCATTTCATGGGGATTGCCAATGGCATTTGCATATACCTGATTAGCAATCACAGGATCAAGCCCTTCCGACACCATTTCTTCAAGACCTTCTGTTATCGCCGAAGCAAGCGTTTTACCTCCATGATAAGCTACATTTTTCCCCGTTTTTGATGTAGTTTTACTGACTACCTTTTGAAGCAAAGCTTCCATGACATCATCTGCCGCACCTTTGCCATAAAGTTTTTGCAAAGGCTTTGCCGCTGAAAACATTTTTTCTGTAGCCGCTTCAAGTCCGCCTATAGCTCTGCCATACATCCTTGCCTGCTCTTCGCTTGCGCCTTCGTCAAGTGCGCTTTGTTTTGCACTGCCGTATGCGCGATTATACATAGCAGCCATAGTCCCTCTTCCACGGGTCAATATTGCATCAAGTCCAAGCTCTGCCGCACCAGTTGCAAGATCAATTCCCCATTGCGCAGCTCCACTTTTATCTTCTTTAACCTTGTCTATATCTTTCTGCCCGGATTTTTGAAGTTTGTTTCCGGTTTTTTCTAACTTTTTCTGTATACTTTTGGTAGATATATTTTCATTCGCTTTTCCGGCAGTATTGTCATATACAAATTTTGCGGCTTCGGTTCCTGCCTTTAATGCTCCACCTCCCGGCATGACTTTTGAAAGATAATTAGTTAAATCATCCGCAGAATCTAAAACACCGGAAATCTGAGAACCTGCATATCTTTTTAATACACCTTTACTCAGCTTACCTGTATCGCTGTTTCCGTTCTTAACACCAGCTTGTTCGCTTCTGGTTTTTGTTTGCACATTTTTTTTGTTTTGCTGAAAGCTGCGAAGCTTTTCACTATGTTGCGCGGTTTTCTTACTATATGATTGAACTTTATTTGAAGACTTTTCATTTGCTCGATTTCTTCTGAGCTTTGAGTCCCTAACAGTATATGATTTGTTGTTTCTCTGCACCCCCTTTCACGTCATGATTATATCATTCGCCACAAATTGTGTCGACACGTTTTGTGGATTTTTTCTTTTCTTTACCCACAAAACGTGTTATTATTTGTGTACACCACACATGGAGGAATAACAATGTCAAATTTTTCAGCAGTTTTTAAAAATTTAAGAATCAATAACGGATATACACAACAGGAGCTTGCCAATAGACTTGGCTTTTCGCGTAGTGCCGTTGGCATGTATGAAAACGGTGAACGTGAGCCTGATTTTGAAACGTTAGAAGCAATAGCTGATTTCTTTAACGTTGATATGGACTATTTAATGGGCAGAAGTGATAAAATTACAACCATAGCCGCCCACCATGAAGGCGAAGAATGGACAAAGGAAGAACTGGACGAAATAGAAGAGTTCAAAAAGTTTGTGCTTTCAAAAAGAAATAATAGGTAGATTTTATTCACAGTAATTTCAGTATGATTCGCTCAAGGAGGTGTTACCGTGACAAAGTACGAAATTCTTATGGCGAAATACGATAATCTCCATATTGAAGAACGATCAATGAAAAATGACGGTCTTTATGCTGATGGGTGTATCTGGATTAATAACAATATGCCGGAATGTCGCCAGTACTGCACGTTGGCAGAAGAGATCGGACACTATGAGACCAGCACAGGAGACATACTGGATCAGACTGATGTGAGTAACCGCCGGCAGAAGCGAGCTGTTCGCAGGAGGGCCTATGATATGAGACCATAATTATGTACGATGCTGACGGTGCTACGTTTACAGGTTCGAATTTCAAACTAACTACTGAAGAAGTACAGGAATTGTTATTTGCGGAATCTAATTAAATATTTCAAGTCGTTATATTACAGAAAAAACGATTTGGAATCATAACCTCCTGCAAACGGTACGATTAAGGTATTATGGGATTTTAGATATGTAGTTATTTCATATTTAATCAAGAAGGAGAAGAAGATGAAAGCGCAAATGAAAAATCAATATGGAGCTGTTAAAACAGTTAAGGTCGGTTTTAGTTGGACTATGCTATTCTTTGGATTTTTAGTTCCTTTATTGCGCGGGGATTTTAAATGGGCTATATTATCTATAGTAATTAGTGCCCTAACATGTGGTATTTGTTGGCTTATATTTCCTTTTATTTATAACAAAATATACATAAAAAAACTAATCGAAGAAGGCTGGCTTCCAGTTGATGTAAGGGGCGCTCAGGCAATGAGTAAAAGAGGTATTCACGTTCCTGATATAGCAGATTTATAGTCTTGATTATAGAGGAGGAGAAGTGATGAAAAAAATTATCATAACTATTATCACCTTTATTCTAGCTGTGGGTTTATGTTCGTGTGGAGGACCTACTCCAACCGAAACAGTTGACTCCTTTTTATCTGCAGTTAAGGCCGAAGATTCAGAAGTTATAAATTCTGTATATTCAAGTGGGGATTTTGAGTTTAATAACGAAATATATGATCCTGATTCAGATGATGAATTTACAAAAGAATTATACGAAAGTCTTATTCCTAAAATCTTGGAGTTTGAATACGAAATTAGTAATGAAAAAATAGAAGATGATAAGGCCACTGTAGATGTTAAATTTACAACTTATAACATTGGCTCCACTCTGACCTCTTTCATGTCAGAATATGTTACGCAGGCGATGGCTCTGGCATTCAGTAATGCATCAGATGAACAAATAGTATCGCTTGGTGAAACATTATTAAAAAGCAAGATTGATACTATGGAAAAAAACTACACAGACACAGTATCTGTTTCGCTTACCCAGAAAGATGGAGCATGGATTATTGATGAATTTGAAGAAGATGGAGATTTTTACAATGCTTTTTTAGGCGGAGCCGTTGATGCCGTAAATGATCTTGAAAAAGCCTATGATTTTTGATGATTGAACATAAGTATAATTATATTTCTCAAATTTTAACTGACAATAGACTTGCAATAAGCGTTATATTTGACAAAATTTTAACTGCAAAACAGTAATTTTTTCTTGAATATATAAATTTTTGTATATTATGCTAAATATTTTAAGCATTTTAATAACAAAAAAATAACAATAAACATTGACATTTTTAAGCGCTCAGCGTATTATAACATTAACAGAGTTGCCTGATATTTATAATCGGGGACCAAGCTGAGCTACATTATGTGGTTCAGCTTTTTTACTTTATGGAGTTACATATGGACACTTTAAAGAAGCCTTTGGATTTCAAAGAACAAATCAACAAACTTAAACTTCATGGAATGCATATTGATGACGATCAAATTGCTGAAGACACTCTCAGAAAGACAAACTATTACCGCTTTACAGGATATGCTTTGCAATTCAGAGTTGCAAAAAATCAAAGTGACTATAAAGCAGGAACAACCTTTAAGCAAGTGCGCCGCATCTACTCATTTGATGAAGCGTTGCGTGATATTTGTAGAAAATATATTGAAGTAGCAGAGATCTATTATAGAACCCAAATAGCCTATGGTTTTTCTCTGGCAAAATGCACCAAACCACCACATGACCAACACTATGATAAACAAAACTTTTATAATAAAGTTGGTTATGACGATGTGATGTCAAGTTTTGACAGAGAAAAGAATTATTATAATGACAGTTTAATTGTAAAACATCACAAGAAAAAATATAGTGGAAAGCTCCCGTTATGGGTTATGGTAGAATTGATGTCTTTTTCGAATCTTTCTAAACTTTACAGCGCAATGTATTATTCAGAAAAGGACTTAATCGCTGCATCTGTAGGAACTGGGAGAAAAACACTTGAAAATCATTTACATTGTTTGGCCGTGTTACGAAACAAGTGCGCTCATGCTGCTCGTTTGTACAATACAAACTTTTCGCCTCCTGTAAGATTTTCAAAAAGCTTTTTGAAAAATCATCCTGAGGTGAGAAACGACTCAATGTTTGCATATATCATAATGTTGTTAAAAAGGCTCCCAAACACTTCTTACAAACTATCTTTTGTCACCACAATTTTAGGGGTAATAGATGAGTTCTATAATGATATAGACTTGTCCCTCATAGGCTTTCCGGATAATTTTGCAGAATTATTAGAAAACAATTGTAAATAAAAAACAAAAGCCCCCATCTCTGGGAGCTGATGTTATAGGGCTGTATGATACAACCCAGCATCGCAACTGAATTGTATCATTTCAGCCCGGATTTGTCAAAACTCAGGTATTTTTATGCCCAAAATTAATGAGATGATACTACATGGCAACAAAGAAAAATACTGCCATAAAGCATGGCGATAAAGAATATGAATATTACAGAATCACACGTACCGTCGGCCATGAATGGAAAGACGGAAAAAAGGTGCCAATCAAAAAACAATTTGTCGGCACCAGCAAGGGTTCTGCCGAGCAGAAATATAAAAAATATCTGGAAGATCAGGCTTCCAAAAAGCTTAGCGAGGAGCTGGAAATAGAGCAGATCCATTCAAAAACCTTTGGAGAATATGCGGAAGAGTTTACATATAAAATACTTCCCACTCTCAGCTATGCAAAAGGGACCAAACAGCAATATGAGCAAAAATATAAAACACATGTGCATAAGTCCTTCCTGATGCCTATTCCAATTTCCGAAATCACATCAAAGATCTTGCAGGATTATTATAACAGCCTTCAAGTATCTACTTCGGTATTATCCGGCATAAATAAATGGATGTCTGCGTTTTACAAATGGCTTGCCCTTAATGATTATGCAGTAAACATACTCCCTTCCGTCACACTTCCAAAGCCAAAAGAAATAATAAGTCAAAACGAGATAATCGTGTGGGAACCGGAAGAGTTGGCTCAAATATTTAATTTTGCAAAGGCGTTCCGATATCGTCTTATGATTTACATCATGTATTATGCCGGGTTAAGAATATCTGAATGTTTAGGGCTGCAATACGCTGACGTTGGCGATATGATAAGTGTGAACCGTCAATATTATATAGGTGATATATGCCCGCCAAAGCATAACTCATATAGAAAGATCCCTGTGCACCCTGAGATACTAACCGCATTAAAAATACACATGAATAATCAACCCAAAATATCCGAATATATTTTTACTACCAGCACAGGGAACCTTCTCGACTATCACAATGTTCGTTCTTCTTTTGAACGATTCTATGATAGAAACGGAATCCCTCATAAAAAATTGCACGCCTACAGGGCAACTTTCTGCACAGAATTATGCAGGGCAGGCGTACCTCTGGAGGTAGCATCCAAATTAATGGGGCATAAATCTATAGAGGTCACCGCAAAGCATTATGCTCTCGTAAAGCAAGATGTAAAAATCGATGCCATAAACAGACTTCCTTCATTCAAATAAAAAATTTTACAACTTTTTTACAACTTTTGCACAAAAGTCCAGTCGTTTTTCTCATATTTTTACAGAATCTCAGCGAAAATGATAAAATAAAAAACACGTTGAAATTTCAATGCTTTCAACGTGTTTTTTGTTGAATTTGGCGCGCCATGAGGGACTTTCGCAATTGCTCCGCACTTGCCGTCCTTCTGTCTCGCTCCGCTCCCCATCGGACACGCAGCTTCTCGAATGTCCACAGGACATTCTCAACACGCTGCGGCCCTTTCGGGTTCGAGTCCCTTCTTACTTCTGCGCGCAAAAAAAATCTCCCCTTCCGGAGAGATTTTCTGGCGCGCCATGAGGGACTTTCGCAATTGCTCCGCACTTGCCGTCCTTCTGTCTCGCTCCGCTCCCCATCGGACACGCAGCTTCTCGAATGTCCACAGGACATTCTCAACACGCTGCGGCCCTTTCGGGTTCGAGTCCCTTCTTACTTCTGCGCGCAAAAAAAATCTCCCCTTTCGGAGAGATTTTCTGGCGCGCCATGAGGGACTCGAACCCCCAACCTTCGCATTCGTAGTGCGCGACTCTATCCAATTGAGCTAATGGCGCACATCAGCTGCGACTAAAATTATACACTAAAATACCTGCCCGTGTCAAAATATATTTTACTCTGCTTTTTCCATCTTCTTTCTCATCCTCGACAGTACACGCTTCTCTATCCTTGACACCTGCACCTGTGACAGCCCAAGTATATCTGCTATCTGCTGCTGTGTCATATCCTTAAAGTACCGCAGAACTATTATCTGCCGTTCTCTGTCCTCAAGATCACTTATAGCAGCCTTCAGATCTATAAGCTCCACATTCTGCTGCTCTTCATCGACATAATTACCTCCGTGCATCCCTTCAGGTATCAGCTCATTATCAAGACTTTCGATATTTGACATGGTATCTATAGCTTCTAGGATCTCCATTACCCTTTCTCTTGATATTCCCATCTCATTTGCTATATAGCTGATTTTAGGGCTCTTTCCATATCTGTTATAATAATCCTGTCTGACATTTTTAAGGTTTTTCATCTCAGTCTTTAGCTGCCTGCTCACCTTTATCTTTCCGTCATCCCGCAGAAATCTTTTTATCTCACCTAATATCATGGGGACCGCATAGGTGGAAAACATCACGTCAAAGCTGGTATCGAACCGGTCTATGGCTTTTACCAGTCCTACGAATCCTACTTGCATTAGGTCATCCGCTTCATAATAGCCTGACGCATATTTCATCGCTAAGTTCTTTACGAGACCTATGTTTTGTGTGACTATGAGCTCCCGTGCTCTGCGGTCGCCCTTTTGTGCTTCTTCGATTAGTTTATATGTATTCTCCTTAGCTGCAGGTTCATATTTATATGCCACTTACGATATCCAGGTATTTGGTCATGATCACAGTGGTCCCCCTGCCTTTTTCAGATCTCACCTTAAGCCTGTCCATAAAGCTTTCCATTACTGTAAATCCCATCCCTGACCTCTCCTCGCTGTTTCCCGTCGAAAACAAAGGTTCCATGGCTTTTTCCACATCTTCTATTCCTACTCCTCTGTCTTCTATCACTATCACGACTTTTCCCTCCGGGGATACCGTACATTCCATCGTTACCTTTGCATCACTTAACCCGCCGCGGTTGCCGTATCCATGTATTATACTGTTGCTGACAGCCTCGGAGACCGCTGTTTTTATTTCCGTAAGCTCTTCTACCGTCGGGTCAAGCGGCATAACAAAAGCAGCGGCTACAGCCCTTGCAAACGCTTCGTTTTCTGCAATGGCGCTAAACTCTGTCTTCATTATGTTGTCCATATGTCAAACCTCCATACTCATCTGTTCCTGACCGCTGATCAATGCGACTGCACTGTCCTGATCATCAGCTTCCGGTACAAGAGAAAAAACTCCCGCCATATCCAGAAGCTTTTCTATATACTTGCTGCAGCCTGATATATATATCTTGCCGCCGCTCTTACTGAGCTTTTTATACCTCCCGAGCACTACTCCTATCCCCGAGCTGTCCATAAATCCCACTCCGCTGAAATCGAGGATAAGATGTCTGCACTGAAATGCTTTCATAGATCTGTCTATCGCCTGCCTCAAAGTCGACGCACTGTGATGGTCCAGCTCGCCTCTTATATTTGAAATCAGTATATCTCCTGAAATCTTGAAAATCACTTCCACAAAAAAACCTCCTTTATACAAAAGATCATATTTCAATTATAATCTTTTGACATGGAGGTTGTCCTTAAGAGAAAATATCAAAATCAGACTATTTTTGTCGTTTATCGTGGAAAAATATCAACAACTTCTTCCGATTCAACGGCAGCTTTTATAAGACCTTCACAATCCAGAAAACTCTCAGACTTCAATATCCTGTCAAGCTTCGGCTTCGTAGCCGGATGTTTAGGCAGGAATACAGTGCAGCAGTCCTCGTAAGGCTGTATCGAAGTCTCATATGTGCCGATCTCCTGTGCCTTATCCATTATATCCACCTTGTCCATAGCTATAAGCGGTCTCATCACGGGCATTGTCACAGATGCATCCGTAACTATCAGTGACTCCGCAGTCTGGCTTGCCACCTGTCCGAGATTCTCTCCCGTTATCAGCATCCCGCACCCTGTATTTTCCGCTATACGCTGAGCTATCCTCATCATAAAACGTCTGACCAGTATAGTTGTCTCTTCTTCCGGACAATGCTCAACGATCTGCTCCTGTATAGGCAGCAGATTTATTATATGCATCTTGAAATGCCCGCAGTATGAAGCAACGATACCGGCAAGATCCTCCACCTTTTCCAGAGCCCTTTGGCTGGTATACGGATAAGAATGAAAATGCACCGCCTCTATAAGCATTCCTCTTTTAGCCATCATCCATGTAGCGACAGGAGAATCTATCCCCCCGGAAAGCAATGACAGACCTTTCCCGTTAGTTCCCAGAGGAAGCCCTCCGAAACCGGCGATCTTATCCTGATATATATATGATTTGTCATGTCTTACATCTACGAACAAAAGGCAGTCCGGATTATGCACATCGACTTTGAGCACCTTGCATCCCTTAAGTACTGCTGCCCCTATCTGCCTTCCTATATCAGGAGACTTGACAGGAAAATTCTTATCAGCTCTTTTGGCCTCTACCTTAAATGTCTTTATCCCTCTATCCTCTATGGCCTCCATCATATAGTCTACTGCAGCAGCGCCTATAGCTTCCATCGTGCTCTCGCATTCTACTGCAGGACTTATCGATGCAACTCCGAACACTTTGGATATCTGCCGTATTATCTCCTGCTTGTCAATGCTCTTGTCGGCTCTCACGAATATAAGGCCTTCGTGTCTTTTTACACTTACTCCGTCAAACTTTTTAAGAAGTTTTCTGATACGGTCCACCAGCATCCTTTCAAAATATGGCTTGTTCATGCCCTTAAGCGCTACTTCTCCGCATCTTACTATAAAAATATGTTCACCGTTCACTTCCATTTACACCTCTCCAATGAAAAATCAAATCCTTACCCTCGCTCTACCTGAAGCTGCCCAGTTTTCTGAACCGCTTCACCGCACCGGAGACCCTGTCTACAACTTCATCTATTTCTTCCATCGAGTTCATCATGCCGAAGCTGAAACGCAAAGTCCCTTCTATCTCCCTGTCTTTAAGTCCCATAGCTTTTAATACATGACTCTGACCTCTCTTGTTAGAGGAACATGCCGATCCTGTAGAAACATATATCCCATATTGTTCCAATGTATGAAGAAGCACCTCTCCTCTGGTGCCCAGAAATGAAACACTCAACAGAGAACCGCAGCATTCTCCCGCATCTGTCCCTGTTTGCTCAGGGCTGTTTATGACTATATCATCTATACTGTCACAAAGTCCCTTCATAAGACAGTTCCTCATATATGCAATATGATCGCTGTTTTCTCCGATACTGCCGCATGTGATTTCTGCTGCAGCACCGATCCCTGCGATTCCCGGCACATTCTGAGTTCCCGAACGCCTTCCCTCTTCCTGGCCTCCTCCAAGTATCAAAGCAGGTATATTCACCTTATCTTTGATATAAATAGCTCCTGTACCCTTAGGACCATGTATCTTATGACCGCTTACAGTCACCAGATCAGGGCCGTCTACGATCCTGAGCTTGCCGAAACTCTGGACTGCATCACAGTGAAACAGACCTGGGGATCCCTTTGCTTTCATTATTTTTTTCACATCATTAACGGGCATTATAGTCCCGATTTCATTGTTGACATGCATGATCGAAACAAGTATCGTCTTATCGTCTATAGCATCTTCAAGCTCATCCATATCAAGGCGGCATTTTTCATCCACGTCAATATATATGACCTCAAAACCATCCTGCTCCAGTTTCCTGCAGCACTCCAGAACTGCAGGATGCTCCACCGATGTGGTAACTATCCGGTTACCTCTCCTTTTAAATGCAGCTGCCGTTCCCAGAACGGCCATATTGTCCGACTCCGTTCCTCCCGATGTGAAATAAACTTTCCCTGATCCGAGGCCGATAGCGCGGCTCACCTGTTCCCGCGCTTTCTTCACTGCTTTTTCACTGTCCAGGCCAAGCTGGTACAGAGAGGAGGGATTTCCATAAAGATCATCCATGTACTTCACCATTATATCAGTGACCTGCCTGTACTGTCTGGTCGTTGCACTGTTGTCAAGATATATCATACTGCTCTCCTGTAAAAAGAGGCGGACATATGATCCGCCTCAATGATTCCTCTTTTATTTTGCATAATCTACAGCTCTTGTTTCTCTTACCACATTTACCTTTATCTGCCCCGGATATTCCAGCTCCGACTCTATCTTCTTTGAGATATCTCTTGCAAGCAGAGCTATAGCCTCATCTCCGACTTCATCCGGTTTTGCTATTACACGTATCTCTCTTCCGGCTTGTATAGCAAATGCTCTTTCCACACCAGGAGTGGTATTTGCAATATCCTCAAGCTTCTGAAGCCTCTTGATATATGATTCCAGAGTTTCCCTTCTGGCTCCGGGTCTTGCTGCAGAAAGTGCATCAGCTGCTGCTATCAGAACAGCCTCGGTGGACTTAGGTTCATAATCTCCGTGATGTGCCGCCATCCCGTTGATGACCGCTTCAGATTCCTTATATTTTTTAAGTACCTCGATACCTATATCTACATGGGTACCTTCTCTTTCATGATCAAGCGCCTTCCCTATATCATGCAGAAGACCTGCTCTTTTGGCGAGAGTGACATCCAGTCCCAGTTCACCGGCCATAAGACCTGCCAGATGAGCTACTTCAACGGAATGCTTAAGTACATTCTGTCCGTATGATGTCCTGTATTTAAGTCTTCCCAGAAGCTTTATAAGCTCAGGATGCAGATTGTGTATCCCAACTTCAAACGTGGCCTGTTCGCCCTCTTCCTTGATTATGGCATTCACTTCACGTTCGGATTTTTCTACCATTTCCTCTATCCTGGCCGGATGTATCCTGCCGTCAACAATAAGCTTTTCAAGTGAAAGTCTGGCGATTTCTCTCCTTACCGGATCAAAGCCCGATAATATAACTGCTTCAGGAGTATCATCTATTATAAGATCAATACCTGTCAATGTTTCTATAGCCCTTATATTTCTTCCCTCACGGCCTATGATACGCCCCTTCATCTCATCATTGGGAAGAGGCACGACAGAGACGGTAGTCTCTGCAACATGATCTGCAGCACATCTCTGTATAGCACCGGTTATTATCTCCTTTGCCTTTTTTTCAGCATCTTCCTTGGCCTTGCTTTCTATATCCTTATACAATACAGCAGCATCACTCCTAGCCTCCTTTTCCACCTTCTGAAGTATGATATCTCTAGCCTGTTCGACGGAATATCCGGAGATTTTTTCCAGTTCATTCAGCTGCTTCTGCAGCAGCCTGTCCATCTCCTGCTGTTTGTTAGTGATGCTCTTTTCTTTGTTTGTAATGCTTTCTTCTTTTTTTTCAATATTTTCAAGTTTTCTGTCTATTGATTCTTCCTTCTGAATCAGTCTTCTTTCCGACTTCTGGATCTCGTTCCTTCTCTCTCTTATCTCCCTTTCAGCCTCACTTCTGTGTCTGTGAGCTTCTTCCTTGGCCTCAAGTACCTTTTCCTTTCTTAACGTTTCTGCTCTATTTTCAGCGTCGAGAATCAGGTTTTTCGCTTTCTGTTCAGCATTGCCTATAGTCTTCTCGCCGATAGATTTCCTAAGTATATATCCGATCAGCAGCCCTATTATAAGCGCGACAAATCCGACAACGATAGTCATAACAATTCCTGTCATGATCGCCCTCCTTTCTTAAATTTTCAGTTTTCAAGTTTATGATCAAACTAAAGTTACTTGTAAATATCAAATTATTACATATGTATAAGTAATAATAATTAATTAAAAGCACACAATAATATTATAGACTTTTTTGGCTAACTAGTCAAGATAATGATACGGAGGCAGCGATGCAGAAATTCTATCATCTTTTAAAAAAGAGCAACCACTATATACTGTTGTCTTCTGTCATTCTTTCGCTTTCAGGCATTGCCGCGGTTGCAAGCCTGAACCGGGGTAACGGGACCTTCCTTTCCAGGGAAGTTTTAATACAGTCTGTAGCCCTCATCCTTGGACTGATTTCAGCTTCAGCCATATTAATGATGGGCTACAGATATTTTACAAACCTGGAAAAAATAATATATATATCAAGTATGATACTTCTTCTTTCAGTCTATATACCGGGTCTTGGAACAACCTTCAACGGATCACGTTCCTGGATAGATCTCGGATTTATCACGTTTCAGCCATCAGAGCTGGTAAAGATTACCTTTATCGTACTTATGTCGTCATATTTATCAAGAGCGAACAAATCTCTTTCCAGCATCCGGGGCATAGCTCTTGCTGCTGTTTACGGACTTCCTTTTATCCTCATAGTATCAAAGGAGGATTTCGGCAGCGGATGTGTGTTCTGTGCGATATGGATATTCATGGTTTTCTGTTCCGGACTGGATTTAAAGGTGATAGGCAGGTTTGCACTTGTTTTTATACTGATGATACCGATGTTCTATTTTTTTATGGCCGGGTATCAGAAAGACAGGATAGACGCCTTCCTTAATCCTGAGGATCTAGACCTTCCGGGAAATTATCAGGTATGGAATTCAAAAATAGCCATAGGTTCAGGAGGTTTTTTCGGGAAAGGTTATATGAATGGGACGCAGGGGCACCTTGGATTTCTTCCGGTTCCGGAATCGGATTTCATATTTGCCTCATTAGTGGAAGAAACCGGATTTATAGGCGGCATCGTAATACTGATACTGTTTTCTATACTCATGTACCATACTTTAAAGACAGCAAAATATGCACGCGATCTTCAGGGTACACTCATATGCGCAGGGCTTGCCGGCATGTTTTTCTTTCAGTCCTTTGAAAATATAGCCATGACTATGGGGCTGATGCCGGTGACCGGTATCACACTTCCGTTCATGAGCTACGGCGGATCTTCACTTCTTTCAGCCATGACAGGTGTCGGATTTCTTCTCAGTGTCAGTACAAGACAGAAAATATAAAGGATAACCCTATCCGGTTATCCTTCTCAGAAGTTCACTGAAATTACGTTCTATGTATGTACCTGTTTTACAGACTATCGGGATCCCTATATTAGTAGATATCTGTATATTGTCATCGTATTGTATTATGCCAGCCACCGGGCTTTTGAGCATTTCCATCATACTGGCAATACCAGGCATCAGACCTTCTCTCATCAGGTCTGCCTTCACCTTGTTTATTACAAAGCATATATCAGTCACTCCGTGCTCCCTGAGATATCTTTCTGTATTATCAGCATCTCTCAATGATGCCGCTCCAGGCTCTGTCACTATCACTGCCTTCTCGGCAGGCGCCATGGCCGCATCAAAATGATCACCAAGCCCTGCAGGGCTGTCTATTATGATATAATCAAAATATTTTTTCAGCTTTCTGCATAGAACATCCATATGCAGAGGCGTAAGATCTCTGTCATCACGCCTCGGTGCGGCCGCCATAAAATACAATGTATCGAATCCGTCAACTTTCAGCATGGCTTTCTTGATCCTGCATATACCTGTCATAACATCCATTATATTATAGATGACCTTGTTTTCCATGCCCAGATATATATCCATGTTCCGCATACCCATATCCATATCTATAAGCATTACCCGGTTCCCCGCACGGGCCAGCATAGCACCCATATTGACCGAAAACATGGTTTTTCCTGTACCGCCTTTACCTGATGCAATTAAAATCACTTTTCCCATTCTGAAATTTCTCCGTACTTTCCTATTATTTCCCGTACTACCGGGGCCGCATTTGATGATGTCTTGCCCTGGACTATCAGTACTGCTACCGCTATCTGAGGGTCATCTGACGGTGCGAGAGCAGCCGTCCATGCAAAGCTGTCGTATGATTCTTTATATCTGTCTATATCATCTGCAGTTATATCATATCCGCTCTTATTTATGATAGCACGCCTTAGAGCAGATGAATCGGTCTCATATATATCCGGATATTCTTTCTTAAGACGCTCCGCTTCAGCTTCGACCTGCTCCATTGTTATATCAGGAGCAATAAGATGCAGATGTTTCCTTATATACTCTCTCTCGTCTTCCGTACTTATTTTCCCGGCTCTCTGAGCCGTTCCGGTCTTAGCTGCCACGGAATACGGAAAAGATGCAAAAGCCCGATAAAGCGACCCATCCTTTTCATCTGTGACTGAAGTCATGGCGTCTATTATAAAAGCTGCATCTTCTCTATTCAACGATCTGTTATTTTGCTTACTTTCCCGGTCTTTTTTCCCCGATATCAGCGTGACTCCGCTGTTTTCTCCCCCGTTGGCCAGAGACACCATATAATTGGCTATCTGAAGTGTGGTGTATGAATTGTCTCCCTGACCTATTGCTATATTGAATGTATCTCCCTGAGTCCATTCCGCCTGATCGAAATAACTGTATTTACATACAGAAGCCAGTTCCTCGACCTTGTTCTTCTTTACAAATTCCTCTTTATTTAGTTTGCCTATAATTTTCTCTAAAGTCAAGTCCTTATCTGTCCAATTTACGATTTTTTCTATATTTTTTCGCGTCTGTTGACGGTTTTTTAAAGTGCTCTTAACAAAGTAAGTTTCCGATTCCGCAAGCAGATAATTTCTCAGACTGTTTTTCACTGACCTCGTCTTTGCCTTCTCAGATGGTATCATACCCGCGCTTTCATTTATCTCTATACCTGTCTTTCGGCCAAGTCCCAGCATTTCTGCATATTCAATGATTATATCATTTGTTATTTTTTTATTATAACCGAGAGAATTTCCGGATGCAAAATCCTTCCCTGCTGCTATATCATAGAAATAGTAATTACATGATACCTCCAATGCTTCCCGCAGATCCACATATCCATGCGTGTTTCCGCTGTCATTCCACAGCGAGCATCCATATGTCCTTCCCCCCAGCTCTATATATCCTCCATCATACAGATATCGATTCTCATCAAGCCCGCAGCTCATTGCAGCAAGCGCAGTTACAGGCTTGAAAACCGATCCCGGCTGTACTGCTGTCATCGTAGCTATATTGTACATTGGAGAAGGACTCAGGGGATCATATTCATTTTCTCTCTGCAGGGACTGCCATTTCTCTTCTGATATAGAAACGGCAAAATCATTCGGATCAAAATCCGGGAAGCTTGCCATCGCCAGCACTTCTCCTGTATTAACATCCAGAGCTACTGCAGCACCTACTGCTGCGTTTTCCGCATATGTCATGGTATAATCACCGTAGCTGCTGGCAAACGTTCCACCTTCAGATGCTTTTTCCACAGCCTGCTGCAGAGCCTCTTCCGTTGTCTTCTGCAGCTGGAGATCTATAGTAAGTCTTATATCATCACCCTTTGTCATACTGCTTTTTCCCAGTGAACCGGCAATCTTTCCCTGTGAATCCACCTGTATCCTGCTGACTGCATCTTTTCCCCTTAGACTTGTCTCATATTTTTTTTCTATTCCATCCTTTCCAACAAAAGAATCCTGCCTGTACCCGTCTTCCGCTGTATATATATCGCCTTCTTCTTCAGATATCCTTCCCATATATCCTATTATATGAGAAGCTGTCGATCCATTAGGATAATATCTGACATAATTTGTTGATATATATACCCCTTCATATCCCTTTTTTTCTATTCTGTCTGCTGTATCTGCAGAAACATCCTCTGCCAGTGTTACCGGCATATATGACTGATACCCTGTATCATAGACTTTTTCTTTTATTTCATTCAATGTGACATTTATATCTTCTCCGGAATCCTCAAGCAGTTCCATTACAGAAGATGCCGTATCCATGACATTTTCGGCACCTTCGCTTCCTCTTCTTATATTGACCGAATACACAGGCCGGCTTGTAGCAAGAATATTACCGTTCCTGTCAAGTATATCTCCTCTAGGAGCAGTTTCATATAAAGCTCTTACCGACATGCTTTCGGCCGCCTCAGACCATTTTGATGACTCCGGTACGGTCAGTACAAAAAGACGCACCAGCAGTATACCGCCAAGCATCAGCATAAATAAACTTATCAGAAAATGTTTAGATCTACCCTTCTTCAACACAGGCCTCCATCAACCGTATTTCACATCATCCCTCCTGCTCGCATACTTACATAACGCCCGTCCCCTATTATTATGTGATCCAGTACAGGTATCCCGAGTATATCTCCTGCTTCTATCAGACGCTTCGTAGTGGTTATGTCAGCCTGACTGGGGGTAGGATCACCAGAGGGATGATTATGTACGAAAACAACTGATCCTGCACTTCTTCTCACTGCATCTACGAAAACTTCCCTTGGATGAGTTGTACTGGAACAAAGATCTCCTATGGAAACCTCTGTTTCTTCTATTATCCTTCCCTTCACATCCATCATAAGGTTTATGAAATGCTCCTTCTTGTAATATCTCATCCTCTCCATAAATATATCAGCTATATCTGATGAGCTTTCTATAGAAACTGTCTTTACAGGCGAAGATGAAGATATCCTCTTGCCCAGCTCTACAGCCGCCAGTATTTCACATGACTTTGCAGTTCCTATCCCCTTTATGCGGCAGAGTTCTTCAGGCTTGCAGCCCGCAAGGAATCTGATGCCGTCACTATCCAGAGAGAGTATCTCTGCAGCCAGATCAAGCGCAGATTTTCCTTCTCTCCCGCTCCCTATTATTATTGCCAGCACTTCGGTAGTAGACAGTTTTTCCTTTCCCTCTCTCAGGAGCTTTTCTCTTGGTTTTTCATCTTTAGGCAATGATCTAATATTCATTTTTCCCATTTTCTCCTTTTAATATTATCAAATATTTTACCATATTTTTACATTTTTATCAGCACTTTTATTATCTTTAAATATTTTTATGATAATAAGACATAATAATTAACGTAATATGATTTTCAGGAGGTAATCGATATGGATATCAACAAGAGCATCAAATGTACAGTTGACACATGCCAGCATCACGCTGATAAAGCCAACTACTGTTCACTGGACTGTATAACTGTTGGAACTCATGAAGCCAACCCTGCTATGGATCAGTGCACAGACTGCCTGTCATTCAAAAAGAGATAGCTTAAAATAGGTTCAGGCTCTTTTTCCAAGGCCAGGCACTTCCCCTCTGTTTTCAGCATATAGTACCAAAGTTGGCTGTGACGTTTTTTTTAACGATATTTACAGCATATCTGAAGTCAACAGAGGGGGATACATATAATGAGTGTTTCATTTCCGAAACCACTGACCGATAAAGAGGAAAAATACTACATATCATTATGGGAAAACGGAGACGAGAACGCTAAAGATATATTAATAGAAAGAAATCTTAGACTTGTGGCTCATATAGCCAAAAAATACACATCCAATACTCATACCATGGATGATTTTATATCAATAGGGACCATAGGACTCATAAAGGCTGTCAGCACCTATAGGAGCGGCAGATCCACAAGACTTGCGACTTATGCTGCAAAGTGTATTGAAAACGAGATCCTTATGAGTATAAGAGCCTCAAAAAAAAATGCATCTGAAGTTTCCATAAATCTTCCCATCGGAAATGACAAAGACGGAAACGAAATAAGCCTTAACGACATATTGGGTACTGAACCTGACGCAATCCTGGAAGATATAAATCTTAAAATGGAAGTGCAGAGAATGATAAATGTACTTGACAGTACTCTGAATGACAGAGAAAAAAAGGTAATAATATATCGTTATGGTATTTTAGGTGCAGTGCCGCGTACCCAGAGAGAGGTCGCTGTCCACCTCGGTATCAGCCGTTCATATGTTTCAAGAATCGAGAAAAAAGCACTGGAAAAGCTCCGCAGTGCTCTTCTTCACCGTTGAACTTTTTATGCAAGAGCAGGTTTACTGTAGCTCCCGGATTCCTGAAGATATTGTATTATATCTCTGAACACAGGCCCCGCTGAACCGGATCCCGATGCTCCTCCTTCCACAAATACCGTTATAACATATTCAGGCTCTCTGCATGGAGTATATCCGGTCATCCAGCCATGGGTACCCATTGAGCCATCCTGTACAAATTCTGCTGTTCCGGTTTTTACGGACGCTTCAGCCTCTCCGCTGTCATCAACAAGATCAAGTCCCTGTGCTGTCCCTGATATCACAGTCTTTTCCATCATATTCCCTATTATAAAAGCTGTCTTTTCAGAGATCACCTGATGATCATCGGGCTCATCTTCTACCAGTATATGGACTCCCCGGTCTATACCGCCCTCAGCTATTATATTTGTCATGCGTGCTACCTGTACAGGAGTAACAAGCATCTCTCCCTGACCTATCGAAAGATTTCCTATTGCATCACCCTGACGCTCGCTTTCAGTCATCACATGCCCGCTGCTTTCCTGTGGATATCCATCAAGCGCCTTTTCGCCAAGACAGAAAGCTTCCGCCATCTCCGCTATCTTGTCGGCTCCTGTCATCTGCCCGAGCTTTATAAAAAAGCTGTTGCATGATTTTGCAAATGCATCTTCAAAGCTTATTGCTCCATGACCTCCGTCTCCACCTGTCCTGCATGATATATCAAGTCCTCCCAATGCAACGCCTCCTCTGCACTCCATTACCAGGTCCGGGTCAACGCCATTTTCCAGAGCAGCAGCCGCGACTATGATCTTAAATATCGATCCGGGAGGATATTCACCCTGAGTAGCTTTATTTATCAGCTCATCTCCCTTGCCGTCAATGTAGCTTTCCACATCATTCGGATCAAAACCCGGAGTACATGCCATAGCAGTGACTCCTCCGCTGTCACAATCAAGCACTACCACCGCACAGTTTTTTTCCACCTTATTTATTATATCCTCGACTGCCTGCTGCATTTCTTTATCTATAGTAGTCCTTATACCTGAATCTACATATGAATCCTTTTCTCCGTCTGTCGTAACTATCAGTCCTCTTCCGGGCAGTATATTTCCCTTGACATCTGCAACTGCATAAAGATGCCTGTTATAACCTGAAAGTATATCATCATACATCAGTTCCAGCCCCGCAGCTCCTGAAGTATCTTTGGAATTCACATATCCTATGAAATGGGCAGCCGTCTGTTCATCGCTGTATCTTGATGAAGCCTGAAGTATATAGGCGCCATGATCTTCTATAAGCTTTTTCCCCGTATTCTTGTCATAATCCTCTGATGAATATACTATATACCCCTGACCATCGCCGTTCACTCTGCCGGCGTCTATCTTTCTGAGCAGTTCTTTCGCATCATCATCCACATCCTCAGGCTTCATTATATAGATATATCTCTTTGTATCCGCCACAAGTCTTTCTCCATTCCTGTCATATATCATACCTCTTGTATTGCTGCCTTCAAGAGATATGAGCGACTGGATCCTTGTTGCTGCAGCCAGTTCTTCTCCACCTATTATCTGGATATAAGCCATTCTGCATATCAGGGCTGCCATCATCACGGCAATTGCTATGAATATCTTTTTAAGTCTCTTTGACATATTCTCCATAAAAAAACTCCTCTGCAAGTATTTTTCCCATGCAAAGGAGCCATTATACGGTATTTGTTACTTTAAGCTGTGAAGAAACAGACCGCTTCCCAGCTTCGGTTCGAACCATGTGGATTTAGGAGGCATCACCATATTATTATCTGCTACGGACAAAAGATCCGAGATATCCACAGGATATACGGCAAAAGCCACTTTCATATCACTTTCCGCCCTCTTCTTCAGCTCACCCAGTCCTCTTATACCTCCGACAAAATCGATCCTCTTATCGGTCCTAGGATCTTTTATCCCCAGGATCGGATCCAGTATGGCATTCTGCAGTATGGCTACATCAAGAGAATCTATGACGTGATCGGGTATTATACTGTCATCCGCCGTAAGTTTATACCATTTTCCCTCCAGATACATCGAAAATATATGTTTCCCTTCCGGATAATACATGTTCTCTCCCATATCCTCTACAGTGAATCCTGCCGTTTCAATCCTTTTAATGAATTCAGCACTGCTGAGACCGTTGAGATCCCTTACCACCCTGTTATAATCGAATATCTTGAGATCCCTGTCGGGGAAAATAGCTGCCATGAAATAATTGAATTCCTCCTGACCTGTATAGTCCGGATTTTCCTCACGCCTTTTCATCCCCACTTTACATGCGGATGCGCTTCTGTGATGACCATCTGCTATATAAAGTGCAGTAACATCTTTAAAAAGTGACACTATCTTATCTATATCCTCCTGATCGTCCATCACCCACAAAGTATGACGTATGCCGTCCGGAGTCGTCATGTCATATACAGGTCTGTTTTTTTCGGCAAACTCACCAACTGTTTTTCTTATCCTCTTATCTTCCCTGTATGTCAGGAACACCGGCTCTGTATTCGTATCACATATGTCAAAATGTCTGATCCTGTCCATTTCCTTTTCCACTCGTGTGAATTCATGCTTTTTTATCCTGTTGTCATTATACTCATCTACAGATACACATCCTACTATACCTGTCTGCACACGCCCGTCCATGACTTGTCTGTATACATAGAATGCAGGTTTTTCTTCCTTTATGAATACGCCTGTCTTAAGATTCTTTTCTATATTTTCACGTGCCTTTTCGTACACCGATATATCATACGGATCCTCCTGCTGAGGGAGGTCTATCTCCGATCTGCATATATGCAGGAAACTGTAAGGATTACCTTCTGCCATATCAGCAGCTTCTTTCCTGTTCATCACGTCATACGGCAATGATATGACTTTTGCGGCATACTCCTCCGCCGGCCTTATTGCTTTAAAAGGTCTTACTGTAGCCATTTTTCTGTATCTCCTCCAATATAAGATTTATCACTTCCTCTATAGAAAGTCCCGTAGTATCTATCTCAACAGCATCTTCGGCTTTTCTTAGAGGATTGAGCTTTCTTGTAGTATCTCTATGATCCCTCTGCTTTATGTCATCCAATACAGCATCGAAGGATATCTCCTCACCCTTCTCAACAAGTTCCTTATAACGCCTGTCGGCTCTCTCCTCTGCCGATGCCGTCAGAAAAAACTTGTATTCAGCATCTTTCAGCACATTGGTGCCTATATCACGCCCATCCATTATGACGCTCTTCCTCCGTCCCATATCACGCTGGATATCCACAAGTTTTTTCCTTACTGCAGGCAGTGCTGAACATACCGAGGCGCGTTTTGATATGTCAGAAGTCCTTATTTTATCACTGACTACTTCTCCATCAAGGACTATGTTCCCTCCGGCAAAATCTATATCCGTATCCTCCAGCATTGATTCCAGTCTTTCCGGATCGTCATCCGGTATACCTTCTTCTCTCATCTTATATCCTATCGCTCTATACATGGCACCCGTATCTATATAATCGATACCGAGCTTCCCGGCAACAGCCTTTGCTATAGTGCTTTTCCCTGCGCCGCTGGGTCCGTCTATGGCGATCCTGAAACAACTGTCCATATGTTACCACTTCCTCACTTAACTGTTCTTTTTATTAGTCAAAAGCTTTTCTATCTCCGAAACGAAAGTGTTTATGTCTGTAAACTGTCTGTAAACCGAGGCAAACCTGACATAAGCCACTTCATCCAGATCTTTGAGCCTTTCCATGACAAGCTCTCCTATAAATGAACTCTCGACTTCCTTCTCCATCATGTTGTTCAGACCTCGCTCTATCTCGTCTACTATTTTTTCCATATCTGAAATGGAAACAGGACGTTTTTCACAGGCTCTTATTATGCCGTTCAGAAGCTTGTTCCTGTCAAATGCCTGTCTGCTGCCGTCCTTTTTTATCACCATAAGGATCACTTCTTCTACTTTCTCGTAAGTTGTGAATCTCTTTCCACACGCTTCACATTCCCTTCTCCTCCTTATGGCACGTCCATCTTCTGTATGCCTTGAATCTATGACTTTGCTGTCTTCATTTTCACAATACGGACATCTCATTACAGAACCTCCTTGATAAGATATATGACATGGCAAAACTACATATTGATTTTACTACATATTGAGTTTTTTGTCTAATCTATTATAGGAGGCACATCTACCAGTATGACATCCTCTCCTATAGTCTTCACATGTTTCCATTTTATTACAAAATCACTGGTTTCCTTGCCGAAAAGCTTCAGGAAACTTCTGTCACCCGGAAGTACTATACCGTCTATACGCCCCTCTTTGAGATTTATCTCTATATCACAGACAAAACCCATACTCTTGCCGTCATAAATATTTATTACCTCTTTGTTCCTTATGTCTTCTGTATTAAGCATATGCGCTCCCCCTTTTCTGCTGTTTGTAAATTTATATGTCTGATTTGTACAAACTATGCAAAAAATCGTGAGAAAGCCTGTAAGCTTTCTCACGCCATCTCATGGTGGATATTGATCATCCTTTTATATGCCCGTTTTCAAGTCTTTTAAAGTAGCTTTTAGTCTCAGCCGCTATGACTCCGCTCAGAGCCAGCAGTGCTATAAGGTTAGGTATCGCCATCAGACCATTGAATATATCCGCAATAGTCCATACAGCAGATACCGTCAGGAAAGGACCTATCAGAACAGCCAGTATGTACAGCCATCTGTATACCTTGACCGCTCCCATCCTTCCTCCTGTCAGATATTCAAGACATCTCTCACTGTAGTAATCCCAGCCGAGTATCGTAGTAAAGGCAAAAAATGCAAGGCACAGCATAAGTATCACAGAACCTGCCTCAGATGCCCACGGAAGGCCGTTGGAAAATGCATATGAAGTGACATCCACGCCTTCGAGGCCGTTCTGTACAGCTATATCATATGCACCTGTAACCATTATAGTAAGACCGGTCATAGTACAGATCACTATCGTATCTATAAATGTCCCCGTCATTGAAACCAGACCCTGTCTTACAGGCTCTCTGGTCTGAGCAGCAGCCGCCGCTATAGGTGCGCTTCCGAGCCCTGCTTCATTGGAAAATATACCTCTGGCCACACCCTTCTGCATAGCCAGAAGCAGAGATCCCAGCGCACCTCCCGCCATTGCTCTTAGTCCGAATGCACTCTGTATTATAGCGATTACAGCATCAGGTATCTCCTTTATATTGTATATGAGTATCGATATGCACACCAGCACATATGCTATTGCCATAAACGGGACCACTACAGATGTGACGCTGGCGATCCTTTTAAGTCCGCCTATGACCACAAGTGCAGTAACAAATGCCACGATTACCGCGGTTACAACAGTCACCACAGAATAATCACTTCCGAAAATGCTGACTGTATTTTCATTATTTGGATCAAAAAAACCCTTGGTTGCAGAAGCTATACCGTTTACCTGGGTTATCGTCCCTATCCCGAGAAGGCCCGCTCCTATCCCGAAAACCGCAAATATCTTTGCGAGCCATTTCCAGCCTTTACCCATTCCGTTTTCTATATAATAAAAAGGTCCTCCGAGAAAGCGTCCATTTCCTCTGTTCTCTCTGTATTTTACTGCAAGCACGCCTTCCGAATACTTGGTTGCCATACCGAAGCATGCAGCCAGGACCATCCAGAAAAGAGCTCCTGGTCCTCCTGCTACTACAGCAGTAGCTACACCCACGATATTCCCTGTTCCTATGGTGGCAGCCATAGCCGTGCACAGTGCCCCGAAACTTGTAACTTCACCTATGCCGTCCTCTTCGTTATTTACCATATACTTCAGTGCTTTTCCCAGCTTTCTGAACTGGAGCACCCCAAGCCTGATGGTAAGATAGATGCCTGTACCCATGATGAGAACTATCAGCGGTATGCCCCATACGACATCATCTACCGCTACAAGAATTTCCGTAAATCTTTCCATTTGATTTCTCCTTCTCCTTTTATTGATGATAAAAATTAAAAAAGCCGATATTATCGACTTTCCGGAGAGGACACAAATAATATGAAACTATCTGCTCTGTCCTTTTGCCTGAGAGATTACATATGCTGTCAGACTGCAGCATCATGCGTACACCTTCGGCGCTCTTTTAAGAGACTCTCCAGAGAATCATAGTTTTTTTACCGCCTCTTTATGCATAAAACCGCATGAATGCGATAAAAAAACTAACGCTAAGATATTATCACACCCTGCGGTCTTTTTCAACCAAATCATATATATATTTATTCAGATTCCGGTGCACCGGTTATCCTGGCATTTTCCAGAAGAAAATCAAGAACCTTCTGATACAGTATCTCCATACGTATATAGTCACTCATATTTCTTCCGGTCTGACTTTCTATCGTCTTCTCGTCATAGCCGGCATCCTCATATTCCTTTATCATTTTATTCTCTTCATCTTTCGTATATTCCAATCCCTCTTTATCCACTATATACTCTATCAGCATTTCCTGCTTGACTCTCAGCTTGCTGCTGTCCTCATTGACGGCTGCAAACTCCTCTTCATCCCCGAAATCATAACTGGCCAGCAGATCTTCCCGGCTCATCCCGTATGCTTCAGCCATATCATCCATCTGAGCACTGTTGAATTCTATATAATGGTTCAGCTCTCTTTCCGGGTATTTTTTCACCTCTGTGTTTTCCAACACCTCAGACCACAGAGTAGTTTTCTGATTATTTACAGCTTCCTGTTCCTTTTCATCATAAAGATTTTTTTCTATATATGATTCATATTCTTCAAGACTGCCGTATTCTGTAGTGTTCTTCACAAAATCCAGATTATACTCAGGGACCTTCTCTCTTGTAGCCGAATTCACCTTTACCGTAAAAACTGCATCTTTGCCCTGAAGGCTTTCTTCCTGATAATCGGCCGGAAAAGTGACTTTGATATCAAATTTTTCTCCCACTTTCTTTCCTACTATACCTGATTCAAATCCGTCTATGAATGATCCGCTTCCTATGACAAGATCATACCCTTCCGCTGATCCTCCGTCAAAGGTCTTTCCATCAACTTTCCCGGTATAGTCTATATTGACATTATCACCATCTATGATTGCTGTATCGCTGTCAAGATCCTGTGTCGTAGCTGATTCCTCCAGTACGCTCTGTATCTTCGCATCAACTTCGTCAGCTGTGACAGAAACACTATACGGAGCTACTTCAAGACCTTTGTAATCACCCACCTTTATATACTCACTCAGATCATAATCGTCATATGAAACATCAGAACCGCATCCGGTCATCCCCAGCATAATTACACAGCATATCCCCGCTGCCAGTAATCTTTTCATTATTTCCTCTCCTTTTATACATTCTGCATATTAAATGATCATCTCATTTTATGTATCCTCTCCATGGTGGCATCTATCTCTGCCATCATCTTTGCACAGTTTTTCAGTTCCTGCGCTACATATCCCGGCATATCTTCCTTTTTCTTATATTTCAGCTCATGCTCAAGACTGGCCCATGTATCCATCGCTATCGTACGTATCTGTATTTCCACAGGCATATTATATGTACGGTCAGATAAAAATATAGGGACCTCCACAAGAAGATGCAGACTCCTGTATCCGCTTTCCTTCGGGGTCTTTATGTAGTCTTTGCGTTTTATCAGCTTTATATCATCCTGTCTGAGCAGGCTGTCCTCCACAGTGTAGATATCATCTATATAATTGCACACCACCCTGACACCGGCAAAATCCATGACTTTATATACAGAATCGATCTCTTTGGGCCATCCCTTCCGTTCTATCTTTTCCATTATACTTTCGACACTTTTAAGACGGCATTCCATATGATGGATAGGATTATAATCATACTTTACACTGAATTCATTATCCAGCACTTCCAGCTTTGTACTGATCTCCTTGATGGCTGCATGATATCTCATCCGCAGATCCCTGAAAGTTTTCACTATTTCTTTGGCATTATCTATCGTTATACTCATCTCCGGAGGTATCATAGACTCGTTTATAACGAATGCCTCATTTTTTTCCAGTATCATATCGCTTCTCCTTTGTTCGATTTTACCATATTTTTTTGTGGGTTTGGTGATAAAAACACGATCATCCTGTACGCATGACCTGGTTTCGGGCGTAATAAAGGGCGGAAATTGATTCCCGCCCTCATGCCTTCTTATATTTATTATACAGTACTTTTCAAGCTATTTTTTTGCCGGGAAAGTCTCCTCAAATGTCTTCTCATGAGCACCCAGCGCATTGATATTGCCTGCCTTGCCGCATGCCTTTGCTATCTTGTAAACGATCATAGGGATAACAACTGCTGCAACAGCTATCGAGAATATAACTATACCGCCGCCTGCATTTCCTTCAGGATCTATTATATCTCCGAATGCCAGCATGATCAGGCAGCACAGCTGAGCGATCATAGCAAACCAAGGGATCCAGCTCATACCCTTTGAAACCTTTGCCTTAAGGCAGGTATCAGGATCATATCCGTTATGCTTGAGTCTAGCTCTGAATCTCTTCTGAGAAGCTATGATTCCTACCCATGCAAGAGTTCCGGTGAACCCTGACAGGGAAAGGAGACTTCCGTACAGGTTGGAGAGGAATCCTGTAAGCTCTGATACCAGACCGATGATAAGCACTATCCACATGAACAGCAGAGTGAAGAGCACTGCTCTCTGAGGAGCCTGGTTCTTGCTGAGCTTAGAGAGGAACTTAGGTGCAAGACCTTCAACCGAAAGTCCGTACATGCATCTTACAGTTCCATAGAATCCTGTGTTGGCGCAGCTGAATGCAGCTACGAGTACTATTGCAAGGAATACGATGGCAAATGTATCAAATCCGTAAGCCTTCATTATATCCGAGAATACAGGAGTGGCATCTGTTGCCCATTCTGTAGGGAATACCAGCAGAACGAGGAGGATAGGTACCAGGTACAGTCCGACTATACGATATGTAACGCTTCTGCATGCTCTAGGAACCGACTCATCAGGATTCTGTGATTCGGCAGCTGCCAGACCAACAATCTCTGTTCCCTGGAAGGTAACAAGTACAACTACCATCAGTATCAGTACGATAGCAAATCCGTTAGGGAACAGATCATGGTATATGCTTCCGCTTCCGAAGTTAACTCCCATTCCCTTGAATCCGTCTTCTACCATACCTACAAGCTCTCCCTGAGGATTGCCCCAGAGGCCTATCCAGATACCGAATGCGATTAATATAAATAAGATGATTACGATAACTTTAGTGATCGCCAGTCCTGATTCGATCTTGGCAAAGATATCAACAGAGCACAGATTGATCAGCGTAAGTGCCGCCATAGTTCCAAGGGCAAAGGCCACATATGCTACAGGGCTGTTGTTTCCCGTGAGCTCCTGCAATACGTATGAAACTGCGATAGCTTCCGACGGACAGTAGCATACCCAGTTGAACCAGAATGACCAGCCCATGCCGACCGACATCGTTGGTCCCAGGAATTCATTGGTATAAGCTACGAACGTACCTTTTCTCGGCAGATTTACAAGCAGCTCCGCATAGGAGATCATAAGGCCGAATACGATAAGACCAACTATCGCGAATGCGAGGAATACAGATGGTCCCATTACCTGTATACACCAGCCTACTCCGAGGAAGTAACACGAACCGATAACGCCGCCAAGGCCGATGAATGCTACCTGCCAGCCTTTAATACCACGTTTTAGTTCTTGGGGTTCTGAAACTGCATTATTCTTTTTTTCTTCCATAACGCCCTCCGTTTAAATAAAATAACTATAATTCCCATATCTGAATTTTTCTTTAAAATTAAATGTGATGAAAAAATGCAACTAATAAATATAAGAATTCATAAATACAGTAAAAAT
The DNA here is from genome assembly GCA_937966095.1 of uncultured Eubacterium sp. Lineage (GTDB taxonomy): Bacteria > Bacillota > Clostridia > Peptostreptococcales > Anaerovoracaceae > Lentihominibacter. Next base: position 10,845 of record CALCKF010000032.1, on the reverse strand, counting down.
TCAGATAATTTATTATAATCTACACATATACCCCTGTCAACTTTGTAAAACAAATTTGTGCTAAAACTTTAACAAAAAAACACCCTTTGATCTTTGCTGACCAAAGAGTGTAATTATATACTATCATTTATCGGGCACAGAAACATATCCGCCTGCATCCCAGCATATCAGCCGAACCTGACAGAGTTGTACCGAAAAACAGGACTTCCTTATCTATATCAAGGTAATCGACTATCGTACCATTGCATAACGTACTGCCTGTACATAATATCAGCTGGGCCCATCCATCCACTACTTCACGGCGGTCATCCTCACCATGCTCCACCTTTATGCCATACCTTATGCTGCCCACATTGTCCGGATTAAGATCCAGGACTCTCAGCGGAAATTCCTTTGACAGAGTTTCCAGAAGTGCCGGCTGATACCCTACCAGTGCGATTCTCGGAGTACCGTAGTTTTCCTTTATATATGCCGCTGCCTGCCTTGCACATTCTTCCGGTTCCCCATCTTTGCAATGTATTGTCCTGTCGGCAAGACCGAGATACCTCATCACCGCATTCATTGCAGCTATGAAAAGCCCTCCGACATGCGGATCATCATCGATGTCCATATCAAGTATATCCGACAGCTTTCCCCGGAATCCTGAAGGCGCGCTGGTGAAAGCCTGGCCTCCGGATCCTCTGTACTCTGCTTCCAGCATCACTTCCCTGCCCGAAAGAATAGGATAATCTTTTCTTGAAGTATTTCCGATCGCCTCTTCAGGCGACAAGCCTCTTGCTTTTATTATTATTTCATCAGATGCCATATCGTGCTCCTCAAGGATCCTCACGAACTCCGACACCAGCCTATCAAATAATTCTTTCCGATCCATCATCGTTCTCCTTTTCCATTCCCAGAAAGTTCCGTATTGATTTGCTTTCATACCAATCGAACAGATTTTCCGGCGTTCTTACGGCACACATATGTCCTTCTTCCATTATACCTATCCTGTCGGCAAGAAATACAGCCTCTTCAAAATCATGAGTGACAAATATGATCGGACAGCCGTATTTCTCTCTTACGGATCTGATCTGCCTGTAAAGCGTTTTCTTCGTGGCCGGATCCAGAGCGCTGAAAGGCTCATCCAGAAGAAGCAGTCTGGGATCTGTTATAAGAGCCCGTGCCATAGCCACCCTCTGTTTTTCTCCTCCGCTAAGAGTCCCGGGATATTGCTGAAGTCTGTGTCCTATGGAAAAATCACCGGCTATTTTCTCCACTTTTTCCCTGATCTCATGCCTTGACTCTTTTCTCATAACAAGTCCGTAAGCTATATTTCTGTATACTGTCATATGGGGAAACAATCCATAATCCTGATAAACAAGTCCTACGCCGCTTTCCTCTACAGGTACACTGCTGACAGGGATCCCGTCTATTATTATCTCACCGGCTCCGTCTTTATAAAAACCTGCGATGGATTCCAGCAGCAATGTTTTCCCTGAACCGGTCCTGCCCAGCACAGCAAATATCTCACCTTTTTTAACGGTGAGATTCACTGACTCAAGTAAAAAATCACCTTTTTTAAGGCAGAAATCCTTTATTTCGACCCCCTGCATATTATTTCCTCATTACCTTTCTGCTTCTTTTTTCCAACGCTCCTGTTATCAGCATGGTAGCCATGGATATCGCGATAAGTATAGTCGCCGATGCCATGGCCATATCATTGTCTCCGGTAGATATATTCAGATATATACTGGCCGGCAGAGTTTCCGTGACCATTCTCGTCACTCCCGCCAGCATCAGAGTGGCTCCGAACTCTCCCATACCTCTGGACCATGCCAGTATGCATGTTGATATTATCTCCCGCCTGCAGCACCCGAGAGTTATAGTACTGAATCTCCTCCACTCGTCAGCTCCCAGCGTGCCTGCTATAAATTCCAGTCTCCTGTCGACATCCCAGAATGCCGATGTTATGGTCTTCACGGCAAACGGCAGGTTCACCATGATATGAGCCATGACAATGCCCTTGGGATCGAACACGACGCGAAACCCTATTTCCTTGAGAAACTGCCCCGGAGGAGAAGAGAATATTATAAGCAGACATAGACCGAGAACAAGATACGGCATGGATAACGGGACCGCAATAATCGATTCTATCAGCCTTTTACCCGGGAAATCTTTTCTTGTAAGCGCATAAGCGCACGGAAGTGCCAGTAGAATACATATGGATGTAGATATGATGGACGTTATCAGACTGAGTTTTATGGAAAACTGAACTTCCTCAGAAAACACCGATTCTTTCAAAGCCGATAATCCGCCAAGTATCACTGCAAGAAGACTTGCTCCTATAAAAACAGTCACCGATATCAATATGATTACTGCGATCCTCTCAAACCAATGATGATTTCTGCACATATCCGATTATATCAGTTCGTATCCGGCTTCAGTCCAGATATTGCGGGCGGTTTCAGAATCCAGGAATTCCTCGAAGGCTTCAAGAGCTTCCTTATTCTGTGTTGTCGACAGTGAAGCTGCCGGTATCGTCTTTATATATGATTCCATAGCTTCTATATCAGCTATTTCGACATTATCGCCCTTGGCATTTTCTTTCCATACTATTGCCGCATCTGCTTCACCTGCTCCAAGTGCGGTAGCCATCTGGGGAGCAGTAGTAGTAGTCGCTGCTATATTGACCTTCCCTGATATTCCCGCATCCTTAAATATTTTATCAGCGATCTTTCCGATCGGTGTTGCTTCCGGATCTCCGATCAGTACACTTACCCCGTCATTTGCCAGATCCTCTATAGACGTTATGTTCTTGGGGTTTCCGCTCTGAACAGCAATCACCGGTATATGCTTTACCAGGTCCTTCTGTTTTGTAACAAGATCAGCCACAGGCTTGACCTCTTCTGAAGATCCCGCGATAAACATGTCACCTTCCTTGGATGTATTGATCTGTGTCTGTATCTGTGCTGCATTTGCAAATGTCACCTTCATCTCGCATCCGGTTTCTTCCTGGAACTTGTCCGCGATCTTCTGGAAAGGCTCCTTCATACCGGCACCGCAGTATATCATAAGGCTGCTTCCTTCAAGATCCGGAAGCTGAGCATCCTTTTCCTTCTGCTGGTCTTTATCGTTCCCTCCGCATCCGGTCAGTGCAGCCGCCGTCATAATGACTGCAATAAAAAATATCGTCAATTTTTTCATAATAAACAACTCCTTTTCCATGATTTATCTGTCCTGCACAGTATACCAATCAAATCACCGCCATGATGTTGTTTTGCCAACCTGCCGCCTTCCTGACCATCTGCATGAAAAAACAAAAAAACGCCGGACACAGGTCATATGCCTGTTTCCGGCGTTTTTCATATTTTACTTGCAGCTATACATATTTTTTCATATAATTCAATGCGTTCTTTTCCAGCCTTGACACCTGTGCCTGGCTTATAGAGATCTCATCTGCCACTTCCATCTGAGTCTTGCCTTCAAAGAACCTCATGGTCAGTATGTGCTGTTCTCTGGGGGTAAGCTTCTTCATAGCTTCCGACAAAGACAGGTTTTCGATCCATTTTATATCGGTATTTTTCATGTCACGTATCTGATCCATGACATATATGGGATCCCCGTCGTCATTGAAGACCGGTTCAAATAATGAAACAGGATCCTGGATCGAATCAAGAGCAAGCACCACATCTTCCTTTCTGACATCAAGCTCTCTTGCCACCTCTTCAACAGAAGCTTCACGCTGCAGCTCTCTTCCCAGTTTTTCCCTGGCGCTCAACGCTCTGTAAGCCAGATCCCTCATTGATCGTGAAACCCTTATACTGTTATTATCCCTCAGATATCTCCTTACTTCGCCTATTATCATCGGTACAGCATACGTACTGAATTTTACACCATGTGACATATCAAAGTTATCAAGTGCCTTTATCAGACCCACACAGCCTACCTGGAACAGATCATCAGGGTTTTCTCCTCTTCCTGAGAATTTCTGTATAACGCTCAGTACAAGCCTCAGGTTACCTCTTATGAATTCATCCCTTACCTTCATATCTCCTGCCTTTATGGCAATGAGCATATCATGCATCTCCTTGTCTTTGTATCGCGGCAGGCTTGATGTACTGACACCGCAGATTTCAACCTTACTGGCCATAAAATATATCCTCGCATCCCTTTTGCTCCCCTTAAAGCAACCTTAGAGGTAGTAATATATTTATGTGCAGAACAGGTTTCTTTTATTCTATTTACCGGCCAAATAATATATCAGTAAAATTTATCCCAGTATTTTTTTCAGTATCCCGACACCCTCGTCGATCTCATCATAAGTTATCGTCAACGGCGGTAAAAGCCTTATCCTGTCCTTGGCAGTGAGGATCATCAGTCCTTCTGAAAGAGCATCTTTGACAGCCTGTGATGCTTCTTTTCCTTCCACCTTTACACCTGTCATAAGACCTATTCCCGACACCTCTTTTACAGCAGGTATCTCCATCAGCTTTTTATGAAGGTATTCTCCTTTTTCTTTCACATCATTCAGGAATACATCATCGATTCTTGTCAGTACCTCGACTGCTCCGGCACATGCCACAGGATTTCCTCCGTATGTCGTCCCATGATTTCCGGGTTCAAGCACATCACAGCATTTCTCTCCGAAGATCACTCCACCTAGAGGCAATCCGCCTCCTATTCCTTTAGCAAAAGTTACCATATCCGGCTCTATACCAAAATGTTCATATGCAAACAGTCTGCCGGTGCGGCCTATACCGGTCTGCACTTCATCTACTATCAGCAGGATATCTCTTTCTCTGCATATTTTTTCGGCTGCTTTTACAAAATCCGCATCAAGATCAAGCACACCGCCTTCTCCCTGTATGACTTCCATCATCACCGCGCATGTATTTTCATCAGCCATTTTATCCAGCTGCGTGATATCATTGGCATCACAGTAAGCAAACCCCCCTACGAACGGAGTGAAAAATTTATGATAATCCTCCTGCCCTGTAGCTGTTATTGCAGCCATAGTCCTCCCATGGAAGGAATTTTTGAGAGTTATTATCCTGTTGACCGTTTCTCCTTTATTGACAGTACCGTACTTTCTTGCAGTTTTTATTGCAGTTTCGTTGGCTTCCGCTCCCGAATTCCCGAAAAAAACCTTTTTCAGCCCTGTCCTCTCTGTAAGCATTGCGGCCACCTTTACCTGAGGTTCCGTATAATATAGATTCGACACATGCTGCAGCCTGCCGATCTGGTCAGTTACTGCCTTTATCCACCCATCATCACAGAATCCCAGGGAATTCACACCGATGCCTGCTGTGAAATCCAGGTATCTTTTCCCGTCAGCCGAAATACAGTACGATCCCTTTCCACTGTCTGCAACAAGGTCATACCTGTTATATGTATGTACTATCTTTTCTCTGTCAAGCTCTTTTATTTCATTACTATTCATTCCAGTATTTCTCCTCATTTTCCTTGATTATTGCTGTTCCTATACCTTTATTGGTAAATATCTCAAGAAGAAGGCCGTGGGGCACTCTTCCGTCCATTATATGTACTCTCGATACGCCTTTACTGATAGCATCTATACAGTTTTCTATCTTAGGGAGCATTCCGCCCTTTATTATTCCCTGCCTGATCAGTTCTTTCGCCTCATGGGGATAGAGCTCCGATATGACAGATTCAGGATCATCAGGATTCATTCTTACGCCTTCCACATCTGAAAGATATGCCAGTTTTTCAGCTTTGAGCGCCGTTGCAACAGCGCTTGCCGCTTCATCTGCATTTATATTATAAGTAACTCCGTTCTTATCCATACCTACAGGGAATATTATCGGCAGGAAATCATTCTCTATAAGGTCATTCACGATCTTGACATCCACATCGGTCACTTCCCCTACAAACCCTATATCCTTACCGTTAGGGCACTTCTTTCTTACTGTCAGAAGTCCTCCGTCTTTGCCGCTTATACCGGTTGCTTTTATCCCCATTGCCTGGACCTTGGTGACAAGATCCTGATTGACTTTTGCCAGGACCATCTCTGCAAGCTCCATCGTATCAGCATCCGTTACTCTCAGACCGTTCTCAAATCTTGTTTCCATGCCCACCTTATCTACCCAGCGGCTGATCTCCTTACCGCCGCCGTGCACTATCACAGGCTTGAAACCTATAAGCTTAAGCAGTACCACGTCTTCTATGACATCACGTTTCAGATCCTCATCTATCATTGCACTGCCGCCGTATTTAACGACCATCACCTTGCCGCTGAAACGCTGTATATAAGGAAGTGCCTCGATCAGAACTTCCGCTTTCTCAAAATATTTCTTGTTTACCATCATCAACTCCTGTAATCTCCGTTTATTCGCACATAATCATATGTAAGATCACATCCCCATGCAACAGCTGTGCCTCTTCCCTGGTGCATATCCACACTTATGACTATCTCTTCTTCAGAAAGTATCTCTGTGGCTTTCTCCTCGCTGTATTCCTTATGCCTCGAGCCCTGACACACATGGACACTGCCCTTTGAAGAGCTCATCCATACATCTATATCCTCCGTATCGAAATCCCCCGGAGCATATCCGACAGCACAAAGTACGCGGCCCCAGTTGGCATCCGCACCGAACATAGCTGCCTTAAGCAGATCTGAAGATATCACCGCTTTGCTGATATCTGCCGCCTGCTCATCATCTTCCGCACCTTCCACACGACACTCGATCAGCTTAGTGGCTCCCTCACCATCCCTGGCAAGCTTCCTGGCAAGATAAACCGTGACTTTTGAAAGAGCCTGTCTGAATATCTCAAAGCTGCCGTTTTCATCATCTATCACACTGTTGCCTGCCATACCGTTAGCCAGTACCGCTACCATGTCATTTGTCGACATATCTCCATCAACACATATCTGGTTATAACTTGTCTTCACATCTTCCTTCAGTGCTTTTTCAAGCATCTCAGGTGATATTGCCACATCCGTTGTTATGAAGGAAAGCATAGTAGCCATATTTGGATTTATCATACCGCTTCCCTTTGCTATGCCTCCTATACTGCATGTCCTGCCATCCAGCTCAAACTGTACAGCGACCTCCTTGGGAACAGTATCCGTAGTCATTATCGCTTCTGCGGCATCGGCTGATCCGCTGCTGCTCAGCTTATCCGCAAGGACAGGTATGCCTTTTTCAAAAAGCCCTATATCCAGCTCCTGACCGATCACCCCGGTAGATGCAACGATTATGTCACAGTTGTCTGCGCCTAAGACTCCGGCTGTTAGATCACATGTCTTTTCAGCAGTCTCCCTGCCGTTTGGCGCACATGTATTTGCATTTCCGCTGTTACATATCACAGCTATGGCTTTTCCGTCAGAAATATTATCCTTTGTCACCTTAAGCGGCGCTCCTTTTACTTTATTGGAAGTATATACAGCCGCTGCACTGCACATTACATCACTTACAATGAGAGCCAGATCCTTTTTATCTGACGGGCCTTTTATCCCGCATGCCGTACCTGAGGCCCTGAAGCCTTCAGGAGCGCATACACCTCCATCTACAAATTTTATATCAGTCGTTTTATCCATTTACAGCAATCCTTTCGTTTCATCTATATCCAGCATTATGTTCATATTCTGTACAGCAGCCCCGGATGCTCCTTTTCCCAGATTATCATATGCAGCGATAAGAAGTATATTATCGTCACTTCCTTCCACCGTTATCTCAAGTCTGTTGGTTCCCGAAAGCCTGGAAGCTGCAATGAATCCGCTCTCATCCATACATTCGCAGTAGCCTACAAGAGGCTGTCCGCTGTAATAATCACGAATAGCTTTTTTCACATTTTCCCTGCTGAGACCTGTACCCCTCAACGGCACCGTGACTTCCATACCGCTGTAATAATCCGCAACTATCGGAGTAAAGGCCGGAGGCATCTTTATACCTGTCGCTTTCATTATCTCCGGCAGGTGCTTATGAGACTGGGAAAGTCCATACTGTCTGGGACTGCACAGGCTGTCCTGATCTCCGGCATTGCCCCTTATTCTCGACTTGTCCTCATATTGAGCTATCATCTTCTTTCCCCCTCCGCTGTAGCCGGTCAGCGAACATGCGAAAAACGGATAGTCAGGTGATATCAGGCCTTTTTCCAGCAGAGGCTTTATCAGCAGTATCACACCTGTTGCATGACATCCCGGCACCGCTACCCGGTTGCTCTCTCTTATTCTGTTTCTCTGCTCCCGGCAAAGCTCAGGCATGCCGTAAACCCACCTGTCATCTGTTCTGTGTGCAGTAGACGTATCAAGTATCCTGCATTCTGCGGGAGCTGCCGCCGCGATCTCCTTCGCAGCAGAATCAGGCAAACACAAGAAGGAAACATCAGCCCTCTTTATAAGAGCCAATCTTTCCTCCGGTTCCTTACGCTTATCCTGATCTATTTCAAGCAGTTCTATATCGTCACGATTTTTAAAATACTGATGGATCTTCAGTCCCGTAGTTCCTTCTGCTCCGTCAATAAATACCTTGTACTTCATCTCCGCCTCCAGTTTTTGCCTTGAATTTTTATAAATTATCCAGAATATTTATTCACCATAAATTTTATAATACACCAGTATTCCGTTAATTTCAATATTTTTTTATTTCTTTACCCCAGTTTTTTTATTTCCTTCTGAAGCCTTCCTATTATCTTTTTTTCCAGCCTTGAAATATATGACTGGGATATCCCCATTATATCAGCTACTTCCTTCTGAGTGAGTTCCCTTCCTCCCGCAAGCCCGAATCTCATTTCTACTATTTCTCTCTCCCGGCATGACAGTTTATCCATGGCATACACCAGCAGTTTGCGGTTCACTTCCTCTTCTATATGACCGTACACCTCATCTGTTTCTGTTCCAAGTATATCCGACAGCAGCAGTTCATTGCCGTCCCAGTCTACATTAAGCGGTTCATCAAGTGATATTTCTCCTTTGAGCTTATTGTTTCTCCTAAGGTACATAAGTATCTCGTTTTCTATGCACCTTGAAGCATATGTTGCGAGCTTTATATTTTTTTCTATTTTAAATGTGTTCACTGCTTTTATCAAGCCTATAGTGCCTATCGATATGAGGTCTTCCACATTCACTCCGGCATTTTCAAATTTCTTAGCTATGTATACCACAAGTCTGAGATTATGTTCTATCAGAAGATCTCTGTCACCCTTGCTGCCTGCCATAAATCCCATTATGGCTCTGTGCTCCTCTTCCGGAGACAGAGGAGGCGGCAGAGTATCACTTCCTCCTATATAAAATACCTTGTTTTTCTCTGTAAAGAATCTTCTTTTTATCCATGCCGTCAATCCCCTGATCAATATCCTCATATCGCCTACTCCCTTCACATCTTCCTGCCAGTCATATATCTGGAAAGCAGCAGTTCACATCCTGATGCCGCTTTTCCGGCTATATCAAATGTGCCATCGCCTTTTGCTATGATATTCCCCCTGAAACACCGGTCTCCTGCCTGTATCCGGTCCGCACGTACCGATACCAGTATGCCTTTCGCGCCTACGGTCTCATATGGGATGACACCCATACGGTCTTCTGCAAGCACTCCCGACTCTTCAAATCTTTTCCACAGGCTTGCCTGTGCTATCGCAGCAGGCCGGCCGCTCACCGGATCTGCAAGCTGATTCCCGGTATCCAGGAAGCCCTTCGTTTCAAACACCACACCTATGATCCTTGCATACGCCGGCCTGCGTGTCAGCGAGTGCATTAGCATCGGCCTGACAGATCTTGATTTTCAGGCACGGGAACTTTTGGTAACAGGGAAGGGCAATAAGCAGCGGATCGTGTTTATCAATGACAAGATTCTCCATGCGGTCCGGGAATATCTGAAGGAAAGGGACTCCGACTCAACGTATCTGTTTGTCAGCAGGAACGGCGGGAAACTGGACCGCAGCAGTGTCAACCGTTTTTTTAACCAGTGTTCCGACCGGATCACGCCGCATAAACTCCGGCATCATTTCTGCTCCCATGCCCTGGAGATGGGATATACGGTTGCTGAAGTCGCAAACCAGGCCGGACATGCCAGTGAGCGAACAACGCTGATTTATACCAATACGAGCCGCAAACAGATGAAGGAGAAATCGAACCTGCTGTAAACACTTCTTTTTATTTATCTAATGTGCAGTGCTGTTTCACTTTACTTTCATGCTAATATCGATTATGATATTAGTATGAAAGGATGTGGCAAGATGAACCTTTTTCAACAGCTAGATCAGATGGTGGAGAAACAGGACGGGCTTCTGCGGACTGCCCAGGTTGTAGAGGCCGGGATTTCTAAATCGGTTTTTTATGAATATGTGAAGGACCGTAAAATGGAGCGGGTAGCACATGGGATTTATGTATCGAAAGATTCCTGGATAGACGCCATGTATCTGATTCATCTGCGTTTTGGCCAGGCTGTATTTTCCCATGAAACAGCATTGTTTTTCCATGACCTGACGGACCGGGAGCCGATGCCGTATACTGTTACGCTGAAAACAGGCTACAATCCGGCCAGTTTGAAGGCGGAGGGGGTTCAGGTTTACACGATTAAGCCGGAGCTGTATGGAGTCGGATTGACAACGGCACAGACACCTTTTGGACATCCTGTGCCAATTTATGATATGGAGCGGACCATCTGCGATCTGCTCCGCAGTCGGAACCGTATTGAGATACAGACATATCAGGAAGCGTTGAAGGCTTATGCCCGGCGGAAAGACAAGAACCTTCGGAGGCTGATGCAATATGCGGGGGTCTTCCGGGTAGAAAAAATCTTACGGCAATATTTGGAGGTACTTTTATGATAAATACGGCAAAACAGTTAAAAGGCCTTGACGCGCTCTACGATGAAGCCGCTTTCATAGGCTGCGGTGTAGCCGCCC
>CALCKF010000031.1 GCA_937966095.1 uncultured Eubacterium sp. | reverse complement strand
AAGAGATATATCGCCTCTGAAACTGTCACGCCTATGTATCAGATACACTTTTTCACACATCTTCGAAAGATAAATCGCTTCCTGGAGAGCTGTATTGCCACCTCCATTTACTGCCACTTTCTTTCCTTTATAAAATTCTCCGTCACATACTGCACAGAACGATATCCCTCTTCCTATCAGCTCCGTTTCTCCTTCAATTCCAAGCAACCTGGGTCTGGCACCTGTTGCAGCTATTACGGCACGGCATTTATATACCTGCCCAAAGGCGGTGTCCACTTTGAATCCTGCTTCTTCCGCCTCTATACATATGACCTCGTCCAGTTCCAGCTCAACATCGTGACTCATCACCTGTTCAACCAGTCTGTCTGCAAACTCCATCCCTGAAACGGATGGCATCCCGGGAAAATTTTCAACCTTCGGCGACCATGTTATCTGTCCGCCATATGTGTTTTTTTCTATGACCAGCACCGATTTTCCCGCTCTCTTTACATAAAGGGCGGCGGTAAGCCCTGCAGGGCCACCGCCTGTAACAATCACATCATAAAACATTTTTATCAGCCTTCCCGTTCCATAGCGAACTTCCTTATTTCGCCCGCGCCAGTATATTTATCCACTGCTCCATCTCTTTTCACAATAAGAGTAGGGGCCTGTGTTATTCCGTACTCCTTTACCAGCTGTGCATTTTCATCGGCCATTATCTTGTCATACTCAAATCCTGCTTTATCAAGATATCCGTAAGCGATGCGGCAGTTAGGGCATGTCTTTGTAGCAAAGATCATCGCTCTTTCGTTGCTGCTTTCATGCTCCTTTTGTTCTTCGGCATGTGCCGTATCGGCACCATCACCCTGACGAAGCCTGTCATGAGTCAGTACACTGTTGGCTATATCATACTCTTTTCTGGCTTTATACTCCTCAGTCTTTCCCGCATTCCAGTTCTGTACAGGACGGTAATATCCCGTTATCCTGCTATATACCTCGGCAGATTCCCCGCACTCAGGACAGATGAAGTGTTCACCGCTGATATATCCGTGGTTCCTGCATATCGAATATGTAGGAGATATCGTGTAATATGGAAGCCGATAGTTTTCGGCGATCTTTCGTACAAGATTCGCTGCAGCTTCCCAGTCAGGCAGCTTTTCTCCCAGAAATGCATGGAACACTGTACCTGAAGTGTATAGAGTCTGCATTTCATCCTGTATGTCAAGAGCAGAGAATATATCATCTGTATATCCCACAGGTAAATGACTGCTGTTCGTATAATATGGCTCTCCGCAGTCTGCAGATGACGCCGTTATTATATCAGGGAACTGCTCTACATCATGCTTGGCAAGACGATATGATGTGGATTCTGCAGGTGTTGCCTCCAGATTGTACAGATCTCCATATTCCTCCTGGTAATCTGACAAGCGCTCCCTCATATGGTTAAGCACCTTCTTTGTAAATTCCTGGCATCTTACGTCTGTCATATCTGCCTTTATCCAGTTGGCGTTAAGGCCTGCTTCGTTCATTCCGACAAGTCCTATCGTGGAAAAATGATTGTCCAGAGTCCCAAGGTACCTTCTGGTATACGGATACAGACCTTCATTCAGCAGCTTTGTTATTACAGTTCTCTTTATTTTCAGAGATCTTGCTGCTATATCCATCATATGATCAAGCCGTTTGAAGAAATCAGCTTCATTTTCCGCCAAATATGCTATACGAGGCATGTTTATCGTCACAACTCCTATGGAGCCAGTGCTTTCACCTGACCCGAAAAATCCGCCCGATTTCTTTCTAAGCTCTCTGAGATCCAGTCTAAGACGGCAGCACATCGACCTTACGTCGCTCGGCTCCATGTCGCTGTTTATATAATTGGAAAAATAAGGTGTCCCGTATTTTGCCGTCATTTCAAACAGAAGCTTGTTGTTCTCAGTAGGGGACCAGTCAAAATCACTCGTGATCGAATACGTAGGTATAGGATACTGGAATCCTCTGCCGTTGGCATCGCCTTCTATCATTATATCTATGAACGCCTTGTTGACCATCGCCATTTCCTCCACGCAGTCACCATACGTGAAATCCATCTCTTTTCCTCCTACGATCGCAGGAAGATCCTTAAGGTCATCCGGAACGGTCCAGTCAAGAGTGATATTTGAAAACGGCGCCTGAGTTCCCCATCTTGACGGAGTATTGACTCCGTATATAAATGACTGGATGCATTGTTTCACTTCTTTATAATCAAGATTATCCGCTTTTACAAAAGGTGCAAGATATGTATCGAATGATGAGAATGCCTGCGCACCTGCCCATTCATTCTGCATTATACCCAGAAAATTCACCATCTGGTTGCATAAGGTGGAAAGATGGCTTGCCGGCGATGACGTTATCTTTCCGGGAACTCCGCCAAGACCTTCCTTTATGAGCTGTTTAAGACTCCATCCGGCACAATATCCTGTAAGCATGGAAAGATCGTGCAGATGTATATCACAGTTGCGATGTGCATTGCTTATCTCTTCATCATATATTTCACTGAGCCAGTAATTTGCAGTTATAGCTCCGGAATTTGAAAGAATCAGCCCTCCGACTGAATATGTAACTGTGGAATTTTCCTTTACACGCCAGTCCAGTACGTTCACATAGTCATTGACGGTCTCCTTGTAATCCAGATAAGTGGATTTTATGTTACGCAGTTTTTCTCTCTGTTTACGATAAAGTATATAAGCCTTGGCAACCCCGTCATAACCTCCTCGCGACAGCACTGACTCCACACTGTCCTGTATGTCCTCAACAGCCACATATCCGTTCTTTATCTTCGGCAGAAAGTCTGCCGATACCTTAAGAGCCAGAAAATCGATTATATTATCGGTGTATTCCGTTTCGGTCGCCTCAAAAGCCTTTTTCATGGCTTCTGCGATCTTGTTGATATCGAAATCAACTATCTTACCGTCTCTTTTGATTATCTGATACATTTCCTCTCTCCTTTTCCTATACGCCTCTGACTCTGACCGACGGCACATACGGTCTTGCTGCATCGGCAAACATATACATTTCCTCTTTATCGTACGCTTCAAGTCCGGCGGGATCCACGAGATCTCCCGAATCCTTGAACTGTTGCAGATAATAGGATCTTGCTCCTCTTATCCATTCAGCTATTTTTGTGATATCTGCAGGTCGATGTATGCCTCTCACCACTGTTGTCCTGAATTCATAATCGATATCGCCTGTCATGATCAGACTCCTGCTTTCGTCTATGGCAGTAATGTCCAGATGTGTCACCCCTACTGCTTTCGCATAGCCTCCTGGAGAATTCTTGATATCCATCGCTATATAATCTACAAGTCCTTCAGAAACGATCTCCTTAAGCATGCCGGGCGAAGATCCGTTGGTATCAAGCTTTATCAGGTAACCTCTTTCCCTTATTTTTTCCAGCAGCTGCGGCAGATCCTTATGGAGCGTAGGTTCTCCTCCTGTTATGACCACTCCGTCGAGCACTTTTTTTCTTTTATCAAGAAATGCGGTAAACTCTGATATATCTATACTGCCGCTGTCTTCACCGGTAACAAGGGAGGCATTATGACAATACGGACATCTGAAATTGCATCCTCCCGTAAAAACCGTACAGGCAACGGTCCCCGGATAATCAAGAAGAGTCAGCTTCTGTATCCCCGATATCCTCATTTTTTCCTCCCTCTTGCTGCACTTACTGACGAATTGGGTTTATTGTAACACATATTGGGTATATCGTCAATCATATATACTATATATTGGGTATTTTATTTTCATGCACATGATATGCTCCTGATATGAAATGACCGCCCGAATCGCCTTGCAGCGTTTCGCGACGGTCTTCATACCATACGTCTGTTTTCAAATATTTCAGCTGTTGTCATCAGTCCTTTCCATTTCATCTGTATCAGCTGTCTTTACTTTTGCCAGCTGCCAGTTGAACTTTATGGAAAGAAGCCTTATCACCAGCGTAACTCCGAAACATATGTACATGGTGATCTGTTCGTTTACATATATATGGGCGATGATGAAGGCGACCGCTCCTGCTATCGACGCCACTGCGTACACCTCTTTTCTGAAAACAAAAGGGATCTCCTTGGCGAATATATCTCGAAGGAGACCTCCTCCGGTTCCTGTAAGAAGCGCCAGAGTGATAACAACGAAAGGAGTATAGACATCGTTGCTGAGGGCGGCTCCGGCTCCTATCGCTGTAAAGGCGGCAAGGCCCACGGCATCAAATACATTTATCAGCACCTGGAGCCTGTTGATCCATTTATAAAATGCTATCACCACTGCAGCGGAAACTATACTTATAACTACATACAGCGGATTTTCAAGAGCAACAGGAAGCGGTATATTGATGATCACATCCCGTATTATGCCTCCGCCTACGGCAGTTATGATCGCAAGAAATACTATACCGTAATAATCAAGCTTCTTCTCTATCGCCACAAGTGCTCCCGATACGGCAAAAGCCACCGTACCTATCAGTTCCATCAAAGAAATAAAACTGATCAAAGTTTTCCCTCCTCTTTCAAATATCAGAAACAACCTCACTTCTGCTGTCAAATGCAGATGCCCCGGACAGATATCAGTAAAACAAATATCATACATGAGGTATATCAGTATACTCGGATATCTCCCTGTTTATAGTCGCCAGATCTTCCACTGTCAGATCATGAACTGACTTATGACCTGTTATCCTTGCAAAGGTTTTAAGCTCCTCTGCAGACACATTCAGGAAATTTGCGACTCGTTGTGCCCCGGCATCTGTATTAAGCCTCTCTCTCAGTCCTTCGTCCTGCGTCGCTATTCCCATAGGACAATTCCCGCTGCCACATATCCTGTACTGCTGGCATGCAGCGGCCATAAGCGCTGCAGATGCTATAGCCACTGCATCTGCTCCCATTGCAATGGCCTTTGCAAAATCCGCCGAGACACGAAGCCCTCCTGTTATGACAAGTGAAATGTCAGAATCTATGGAATCAAGATATTTTCTTGCTCTGTGAAGGGCATATACCGTCGGCACTGTCGTTGCCTCTCTGAGCATATAAGGGCTGGATCCGGTCGCTCCTCCCCTTCCGTCTATCGTTATGAAATCAGGCTCCGCAAAAACACAAAAGGCCAGGTCTCTTTCTATCCTGCCGGCAGCTATCTTGATACCGATCGGTCTGCCACCGGAACGATCCCTGAGCATATCCACCATTTTTTTAAGATCCTCTTTGCAATTTATCTCAGGGAATCTGCTTGGGCTTTGTATGTCTTCCCCCTGCTTTTTTCCTCTTATTTCGGCGATCTCCGCTGTTACCTTTTCTCCCGGGAGATGTCCTCCCATACCGGGCTTCGTTCCCTGCCCGATCTTTATCTCTATAGCATCTGCTGCCTTTAGATTCTCGTCGGTAACGCTGTATTTATTGGGGATATATTCAAAAATATATTTATATGAATTTTCTCTTTCCTGCGGCAGTATCCCGCCTTCACCGCTGCACATAGCAGTCTTTGCCATAGCGGAGCCTTTTGCAAGCGCTACTTTGGCTTCTCTGGACAATGCGCCGAATGACATATGCGAAATATACACCGGGCTCTCTATAATCATGGGTTTTCTCGCTTTTTTCCCTATGACCGTCCTTGTCTCAACGTCAGCATCATCATCAAGCGGAGGCGGATCAAGCTGAGCTCCAAGGATCAGTATATCATCCCATCCCGGCATCGGCATAAGCGTGCCCATCGAGGCATCCAGGCTTTTTCCGGTCACTGCCATTTCATGTATTTCCTTCATATACCTGCACTTGCTGTCTTCCCTGGCATATGCAGAATCATACCGGATATCTGTATCTTTTCCATCATCAGTCTTCTTTATTTGTACGGGTTCATCTTCCACCAGCACAAAACTTTCCGGCGGGTGTTTGCATACAGGACATTCATTAAGCGTACTGAACATAATTCCCGTTTTCCCCTCGTCATGTATGTAACCGCATACCGTGCATCTGTATTTTGCCATTTTACTATCTCCTTCCGTTTACAGTACACAAAAACGTATCATGACTAAAGAATAAATACTTTATATGTATATGTCAATGCGCTGAAACGATATATATATTAATTTAATCACATATCTCTGCACATCCAACATAAAATACATTATGGAATATAAAAGAAAATAAAACTTATGCCGCCTTATAAGGCGGCAGAATGGAGTCGTTATGAAAATACAATGGAAGAAACTTATTATCTGTATACTGATACCTCTTGCCGTAGGAAGCCTTTCGGCTCTTCTGACCAGAGATGCGGCGCAGGCCTTTGATCTTCTCGACAAGCCTTCCCTCTCACCTCCCGCATGGCTTTTCCCTGTAGCATGGACTATATTATATATACTTATGGGGATATCTTCATATATCGTTCTCGTATCAGGCAAACCCGCTTCAAGAGCTCTTTTCATATATGCGGTCCAGCTGTTTTTCAACTTTGCATGGACACTGATATTCTTCAATCTTGAAGCATATCTTGTAGCCTTCATATGGCTGACCGTGCTATGGCTTCTTATACTTGCTGCCATCATTATGTTCAGCCGTATATCGAAGCCCGCAGCACTGCTGATGATACCATATATACTCTGGGTGACATTTGCAGGATATCTGAACCTTATGATATATATACTGAACTGATATGCCCGCTATCCATCACTTACTGCTGACATTGTCCTGCCGTATGGATCTCAGAATAGCCGTCCCAAGCAAAAAGCGAATCTTCCGATTCATCTCCATAGACCTTCTCCACATCACAAGTGGTCCCCCACTTCATGATATTCTTTAAGGCTGCATACGATAGCCACACGACTGTTGATAATTATCATTCAATAGATTTCCCAAGTTCATAGGCCTTTTGTATCTCCGGTTTTCCGGAGACATCTCCTATGTCCATGTTTCCTCCGGCCAGCACATGGCCGAGATTTTCCCATTTCAGGTGTTCCATCAAGTGGTCGTAATAAAGTACCGCATCGTCAAATCCGTGACCTTCTGCAGCCATGAGAAGGGCTGAGGATTTTCCATTACCCCTTAGCAGATTTCCGTCACCTTCCTCCAGAGCGAACAAGCGATCAAGAGCTGTCCTGATCTGCCCGCTCAGCGTCCAGTAGTACAGCGGACTGGCCAGTACCACCACGTCACAATCCTTAACCGCAGGATAGATCCGGATCATATCATCTTTCTGGACACACGGACATTCCCTGCTGCTATGTCCTCCGAAGCATCCCTTGCAGCCATTGATGTCCATTCCGTCAAGGAAAAACTCAGTTACTGTATTTCCGCTGCTTTCCGCACCTTCAGTGAAGGCTTTGACAAGGGCAGAAGTATTGCCTGCTTTTCGGGGACTTCCATTAAGGACTACTATTTTCTTGCTCATTTTCCATCACCTCTCTCATTTTTTCATAAGGTCAGCTCCGCTGTGCCATGCCTGACCTATCCTTTCACCGATGGCATAATAGCCGTTCTGCATCTGGTCAAAAGCAAATGTACGAAGCTTTCCGGCATCGATATTCCCCTTTTCATCCAGAACCTTTTCATCAGCTATCACATTCACGATCTTTCCCAGCACCCTGAGGCCATACGGCTGCGGCTGCATCTCCATTACCTCACACTCAAGAGTGAGGGGATATTCGGTAATTACAGGTGCATCTACCCGCTCACTTTTAACTGCATGAAGTCCGGTACGCTGAAATTTATCTGCCATCTTGTTGGCACTGGCAATGCCGAGAAAATCAGATTCACGCAGCGCGTCTGTTCCTGGGACTGCAAGAGTAAAAGCTTTTCGTGACTCCAGGTTAGCTACCGTTTTGTGCTCGGCTTCAAGGTTCAGCGCCACCATATCTTCAGCGCATATCCCGCCCCAGGCCATCATCATCACATCGACCGTATCATCTTCGTTATACGTTCCTATCATATAAGCAGGCATAGGGAACAGGTAGGGCTTAACGCCTAAATTCTTTGACATAATTATGACTCCTTTCCATGTTAGTAGGATTGACTTTATCCGTTTCCGATATTACAATTATAGCAAGAATAAAACCAAAAACAAGTACGCACATTTAAGTACGATACTTACATATAGTTCATATACTTACCTGAAGGAGAGTTTAAATGAGCAAAAGATGCATAACGAATGAAAATCTGGAAACTACCGGATTCAGCTACACGCTTTCGCTGATAAACGGAAAATATAAAATGACCATTCTCTATACTCTAATGGAATTTGGTGTAGTACGATTCAATGAAATGAAAAGATATATCGGCGGTATTTCATATAAGACCCTGAGCTCCACTCTGAAAGAACTGGAAGCTGACCGGCTCATACACAGGGAGGAATATCCCCAGATCCCTCCTAAAGTAGAATACAGCCTGACAGAAAGAGGCAGGTCTCTTATACCTATTTTGGACGGTATGTGTGAATGGGGAGATAAAAACAGAGTGTTTTCAGATAATTGATTTTCATATTGAAGAGGATGTTAAAAAGCTGCCATCATATTTGATATTTCTGATGAAGCAGCTTTTTATAATTTATTATTCGAATTCTATAAGGGTATCTCCCATCTTTACAGTATCCCCTGTACCTACCATGATTTTTGTGACTTTTCCGGAATATCCGGCAGATATCTCATTTTCCATCTTCATTGCCTCAAGTATCAATACAACATCATTTGTATCCACATTTTGCCCTTCTCTCACTTTTATATCCAAAACAGTACCGGGAAGCGGTGCCTTCAATACATAATTCATTATTATTCCTCCTTAATCAAACAAAATCAACATATATCAAATAAATTTGTAACTTTTATGCCGTTCTCATCAAGAGTTTTTCTAACCAGCTTTGCCTCATCTACAGCATTAGGAGCATCACCATGTATACATACAGTGTGTGCCTCTATGTCGATTTTTTTGCCGCTCACTGTCGTAATCTTGCCTTCTTTCGCTACCATTACGGCACGTTCTGCAACATCTTCTTCACTCCTTGCCTGCTTTGTCCGTTCTATCACCCAATTCCCTTCATCATCATAACTCAAATCAATGAGAGCTTCTCCTACCATCTTAAGGCCCATACTTTTACCGGTTTCAAACGCAGGAGTATTAGCAGGAAGGAGTATATAAAGATCAGGGTTGTAATCTTTTACAGCCTGCAAAAACACATTGATATATTTTTCATTTTCGGATACCATCCGATACAGTATGCCGTGCGGCTTGACATGCTGGAGCTTTAATCCGTACATTCCTGCAACCCCATCGATAGCAGATATCTGGTAAAGTGTATCTGCTCTTAGTTCTTCCGGTGTTATATCCATCATACGTCTTCCAAAGCCCTGTTTATCAGGAAGGCCGATATGAGCCCCTACCGCTACATCATATTCCTTTGCCCATTTTATCGTCTGCTCCATAACAGAAGGATCTCCTGCATGAAAACATGTAGCTATATTAGCTGATGATATGTATTGCATAAGTTCTTTATCGTTTCCGAGCGTATAACGACCAAAACTTTCTCCCATATCAACGTTTATATCTATCTTTATCATCTTTTCCTCCTTATATTTCTATTGAATCCATCGAAAGCCATTTTTTCTGTTCTTTTCTTGCCTCTATCGCCTCTTCCAATGTTGTCAGTATAAATCTTGCTTGATCCCTTTCAGGAGCCGCCTGACCTATTTTCCATAGATCTGCATTGATAACATTGCCGCAGCACATGAATCCTCCAAGGGTCGGGCCATCCCCTATAAGTAATGAAGGAGTATTTCCGGTAACATTTATAGCCCCTCTCATATTATAAGCATGATCTATAATGTTTGAAGGATGAGAACCCCCGGCTCCACCGTCTTTTCTTGCAAAGAAATAATCAGGTAACGGATCCAGTCTGCAGGCTGATCTGTTTGAATTCACCGAAAATCCGAAACATGTATTATACAGATAATCCATTCCTTCTTCAGTTACAAAATCAGGGTATGCGTTCATTCCCGGTATAAGTCTCAATTCTATAATATTTGAATACTCAGGGATCTTATCCGGCTTTACTTTTCTTCCTGCAAGTTTATCTAAATCTGCTGATGGAATCCCTGCTTTAAGCTGATCATCAGATTTAAGAGCACGCCCTTCAAAGCCTCCATATCCTCCGAACAGACATGTGGATTTGCTTCCAAGATAAACAGGGACATCTATGCCGCCAGCTATCGTAAGATACCCTCTGAAGCCCTTATCTTGATAAGTCTTAAATGTCAAGACATCTCCGGACTTAACCTTTACCGATTGCCACATAGGTATTGCATTTCCGTTAAGCTCAGCTTTGAGATCAGCCCCTGTAACAGCTATAACTGTATCTTCATCAAATACGCACTGAAACATTCCGACTGCTATCTCTATTCCTGCTTCTCCAGGCTCATTTCCAACCAAAAGGTTGCCTAATCCGAGAGCAACATTGTCCAATGCTCCAGCCGGAGCCATTCCTGCTCCCATGTATCCGAGTCTTCCGGGCCAGTCTTCCACTACAGACTGCACTCCGCCATTTATTATTTTAAGCATCTTTTATCCTCCTTTCTTAAAATCACAGCTTTGGAGCTTTAGCAATGCCTTCGGCTTTTTTCTTATTGAAGATTTCCGTCTCTTTCTGTATTTCTTCTGATTCAAGCCATTTGATATAATCTTTTACGACTATCTGCCCTTCTTCAATCTCATATTCATAATCAGTCTTATTATGCACATGATCATAAATATCAAGAATCTCCTGTTCTGTTGTCTCATAAAACTTTATTCTGTCTGCATTTCTATATAGGAAAGGAGTCTGCGAAAACTGAGGATGCTTCATTGCAAACTGAAAAGTAGGTATCGTTCTGCCAAGCAGCTGATATCCCCCTCCTGTAGGTGTTGTATAGGTAAATGCACAAGGTCCTCCAAGGCCTACAGCCCCTTCAGGAGTCCAGGTCCTCGGCGGATTATACTTGGGTACTACAAGTGCGCATCTTGGATCTAACGGCCAGAAAAATCCACCTCCAGGCCAGAAACCACATCCGCTGTTAAACCACTCCGTGTCCATAAATTTCTCTTTTGCTTCTTTGACTGTAACGCCATTACACTGCGCTATATATTCCAAATTATATCCATTTTCACAGTTAGGAGCATCAGGTCTTATGAGCTGCAGATATTTTTCTACAGATTTTTTTGTTTCACTGTCTTCGAATGCCACCGGTAACATTATAAGCCTAGAAGGAATCACCATGTCATCAAGAGAATTGAGAGAATCCTCACATTCCGATATTTCTTCTATAAGGCGATTAATGTCCAAAATAGTGGGATCAAAATGAAACATGTTCGTTCTAAGTCCGGGAACTGTTTCTATAAGTCCTTCTATCTTTTTTTTCTTGACCATATCATCAACAGCCAATATCCTAAAAGAATCCGGCACATAAAGTCTCTGTTCATGACCATACTCCACCTGAAGAAAGCCGTCTCCGGCCTGTCGGAACAGCACTTCTGTTCTCGCATCTGTCGCCGGCAGCTTTTTCAATATTGTAGAGTACGCTTTCTGCTTGTCATTCATACTATACCTCCTTACAATCAGATATTAGTCACCATCAGCAATTAAACCCTGATATATGGTAAGTCAAATTATAAATGCGAATTTTCTGTCAGTCAAGAATTTTCTGATATTTTATAAAATTTTATATTCCCTTATATTTCTTTTTCAATATCAACTCATTTTTTTGATATCTTTTCACATTGCTTAACTGATATAATACAAAATAAAAAAGCCAAGTAAGCTGGCTCTCCAGCATTACTGGCTTTTTGTCACATTATATCATTCCCACTCTATAGTTGAAACAGGTTTATCCGAAATGTCCCAAAGAACTCTGTTGATGCCCGGCACTTCAGCTATGATACGATCTCTCATACGGCAGAGCATATCGAATGGTATCTCCACCGACTGAGCCGTAACTGCATCCACGGTGTTTATCGCTCTTATGATGGCCGCCCATCCCATGTAGCGCTTTCCGTCCTTTACACCTGTCGATTTCATATCAGGTATGGCAACGAAATACTGCCACGGTGTGCTTTCCATCCTGCCGATCTCTTCTCTTACTATAGCATCAGCCTCTCTCACTGCTTCCAGACGATCTCTGGTTATGGCTCCGGTACATCTTACTCCAAGGCCGGGACCCGGGAACGGCTGACGATATACCATGCTGTCAGGAAGACCCAGTGCCTTTCCTACAACTCTGACCTCATCCTTATACAACAGCTTGACAGGCTCCACCAGCTCGAACTGAAGATCGTCCGGCAGGCCTCCCACGTTGTGGTGAGCTTTCACACCGTCACTTTCAAGGATATCAGGATAGATAGTGCCCTGAGCAAGAAATTCTATACCTGACAGCTTTCTTGCCTCCTCCTCGAACACACGGATGAATTCCGCACCTATTATCTTCCTCTTCTGCTCCGGATCACTTATCCCTGCCAGCTTGTCAAGAAAACGGTCTACCGCATCGACATAAACAAGATTTGCATTCATCTGATTCCTGAAAACTTCCACCACCTGTTCAGGCTCACCTTTACGCAGCAGTCCGTGATTCACGTGCACACATACGAGCTGAGAACCTATGGCCTTTATCAGCAGCGCTGCCACAACTGATGAATCGACACCACCCGATAATGCCAGAAGGACTTTTTTATCTCCCACCTGCTTTTTTATCTCTTCTACCTGCTCTTCGATAAAGGCTTCCGCAAGAGCAGCATTGCTGATCCTTTCCATAGATTCAGGGCGTTTATTTTTGTCCATATCTGTTCCTCCATATCCGATACTTGTATTTTACCTTGAATTTTACATTTTACATTATACACCCTGTAAAAAGATTTTACACCATATATCATGTACCGCATCAAAAAATCATACCGATATAAGTGTTATCTCTGTCGGATATATAGGTGAGCTCTTATACCTTAGATAAAAACTGTAGTCGTCGGAAATCTCACTGATCATACGCGGCACCTTCCAGATGTCCTCATTGTTATGATATACCGATATCAGCAGCTTGGGATGATCGTTCCTTATATGTCCCTTTGCTCCTTTTATCGCTTTCTGTTCCGACCCTTCAATGTCAGCTTTTATCAGAGTCAGAGGTTCAGTGATATCTATATCCAGAGTTGTTACCTCAACGTCGGCCCCCTCGCCTGTTCCCACTACATTTGCCGAAGAACTTGAGCTGTTTGTCATGAGGGACATTGTTCCTTCAGACTCTCCCACACCTTTCATCCTGAATTCGATATCTCTGTACTGTCTGAGATTTTCCCTAAGGAGCCCGAAAACGTCCGGTGTCACCTCATAACAGTATATTTTTCTGTAACAGTCCGCTCCGTAATTGTTTATATAAGATATCACTGTATCACCTGTGAATGCTCCGAGATCCGCGATCACCTCGTTCCTGTCACACTTCACAATATCCAGATCAAAATAGTCATCAAAAAGATATTCCTTTGCCTGAGAAGTAGACTCAAAATCATATCTGTACCAGTTATTCAAAATGGCATACAGTGTCTTTTTTGATCTGTAATCAGCCAGTCTGTCATACAGCCATACGAAATCATCTATATGGAAATACAGTGCTTTTTCCTTCAGCTCTATCTCCTCATATATGTCATTTTCAGGATCCAGCTGCCCCCAGTAATTGAAATTATTGAAAAAATCCATGCAGCTCTTTCTCGTCTGCAAAGGCACCTTTTCAAAACATTCTCTTATCCTGTGATACAGTTCCTTTTCCGACAGCCTTTTTATTTCATCCGCCAGCAAAAAAAAATTTTTATCGATCACATTCATAAAACCACACTCCTGACTTGAAAATTCTATATTACTATATGGATTTTTATGAATGAAATGATAAAAACTTTTTGATCAGTATCTAAATGTCACCGAACGGAGAGATCCCTGCCCTGTTTCTGTATGTGCCATGCTCTCTTTTTTCAAGGAATGCATCCAGAGCTTCTGCCCTATCCTCACTGTCATAACATTTTACGAAAAGGTTTCTCTCAAGCTCAAGACCATCTGCAAGAGGCAGTTCCATTCCCTGCTTGATGGCTCTCCTCATAAGCGCCACCGCCTGAGGTGATTTGTCAGCTATCGTCTCTGCCACTTCAACAGCTTTTTCCATGAGATCATCTTTATCTGTAAGATATTGCACCAGGTTAAGCCTGTAGCACTCTTCTCCGCTGAGGGATTTGCCTGTAAGGAGTATATCGCTTGCAGTCGACGGACCCACTTTTCTTGAAAGCAGCTGAGTCCCTGTACAGCACGGTATCCCGCCCAGATTTATCGTAGGTATCCCGATCTTCGCTGTTTTAGCAGCGACCGTTATGTCTGCAGCAAGTACAAGCTCCATCCCGCCTCCCAGCACATGTCCGTCTACAGCTGCTATCACCGGAACCTGGCTGTGATATATGGTCATGAAGCATTCCTGCCCTTTGGCTGAAAATCCATAAGCAGTTTCGCCTTTTACTCTGCGTTCTTCCTTTATATCTCCCCCGGCTGTAAATACACGATCCATACAGCTGTTCAATACTATCACATATATATCCGGGTCATCTCCGGCCTCCTTCACTGCCTTTATCAGCTCATCCATCATCTGTGAGCAGAAGGCGTTTAACGCCTTTGGCCTGTTTAGTGTTATGAATGCTATATGACCTTCCTTTTTCATCAGTATATATTCCATATCGTTATCCTTTCATTATCTTCCATGGCCTTACATCCGGCATGCATGCACCGTGATCATCTGAATATCTTTATGAGTCCTTTTCTGTTCAGGTGGCACAGCAG
Source organism: uncultured Eubacterium sp. (assembly GCA_937966095.1). Lineage (GTDB taxonomy): Bacteria > Bacillota > Clostridia > Peptostreptococcales > Anaerovoracaceae > Lentihominibacter. The sequence goes on along the minus strand of CALCKF010000031.1, from coordinate 23,524 downwards.
TGACAGGAATATCGGAAATCCGAACAGACCGACAGCCCCGAGCAGCTGCACTCCGGCAAACATGCTGGCAAGAGTCACTATAGGATGCAGCCCCAGCTGACTTCCGACGATCTTCGGCTCTATTATATTGCGTACGATAGTTATTATTACATAGACGATAAAAAGAGATAGTGCCAGACTGTAATTGCCCAGTACCGCATTGACAGCCGCCCAAGGCACCATTATCCCTCCGGTGCCCAGAACAGGCAGTATATCGAATATCGCTATCGCCAAAGCTATGATTATGCTGTTTTCTATACCGATGACAGTAAGACCTATTGACAGCTCCACAAAAGTGATGCTCATTATCAGAGCATATGAACGTATACATACAAACAGAGTGCCTACGACATAACTCTTTACTTCCATGAACATCCTGCGGGTGGAATCTCCCATCTGTTTTATACAAAATCCCATGATCCTGTCGTATTCCATGGAAATGAACACAGTTGATATGACCATTAGAACCAGCTTTACAAACAGCATCGGGATCGACGCCGCAAAGGATGATATGAAGCTTACCGCCCCAACGGATATCGTACTGGCAAGATTCCCCAGCGAGGCAAGTATCTGCTCTTCCATCGTATCGGCAAGAGCCTGTATCTGCTGATTCTTCCATATACTGTTCTGGTTGAGGCTATTGAAAATATCTACCATGACAGGTTCGATACTGTTTTTATATATATCAGGCAGAGCCTGCAGGAGCCCCTGGGTCCGCGAAAAGATCTCCGCCCCCACCAGAAAAATGAGGCCGAATAAAACTGCAAAGAACAGCAGCGATACAAGTATGCCGCTTATTTTTATATTGAGCCTCAGATTCCTGTTCAAAAATTTCACAGGACGCTGCAATGCACATGCGATGATAAATGCAAGCACAAAAGGACTCAGAAGCGGCAGCCCGAATTTTGCCAGCAGATACACAACAGCCACTATTATCGCAAAATATACGAAATTAATAATAAACGAGCGTCTCTGCCCGATATTTCCGTTTATCATCCTATGCCCTCTCCGTAATATCTCTGTCTGTAAATATGAAAACATACATATAAATATACATGTATATTACAAAAAAAATACATGATTTGCAATACGGAAGACAGTATGCATAAAAATATCTATGCCCTGGTTTCAGGATTTCTGCATGGGACGATCTCTATCCAGTATCCGTCCGGATCACTAATGAAATATATACCCATCTCTCTGTTTTCAAAGCATATACATCCCATTTCCTCGTGCTTTTTATGGGCAGCCTCGTAATCTTCCGCCTCCAGAGCCAGATGGAACTCGCATTCACCGAGATCATACTTCTGAGGATGATCCTTAAGCCACGTCATTTCCAGCTCAAAATCGCTTTTATTGTTCTTGACGTATGCTATGATAAAATCATCGGTTTCATTTCTCCTCACCTCTTTAAGTCCCAGTGCTTCCTCATAAAATTTCAGCGAAGCTTCCAGATCCTTCACATTGTAATTTTCATGTATCATTTTAAATTCCATTGTTTTCATACCTCCTCATCACTGTACCGAGCACTTTCATAAAATCATTTTTTCATAACGAATCCTTCAATGATACGATTCACCATATCAGGCTGGTCCGTATTGGAATTGTGGCCTGCACCTTCTATCCATATCAAAGGGATACCTGTATTTTTATGCCATGCTCTGTTATACCGTATGCAGGAAAAAGCTCTGTCTTTTTTCCCGCATATAAGAAGAGCTGGACAGGTGATCTCATACGGCAGATCCTTTTCCATAGCATCAGCCAGTATCCTGAATCCATGCCCGCAGACCTGGGCATACCGTTTTTTATTGCCATAATATCCCATAATGATATCATGCATCAGATTTCTTCCGTAATCGGAGACAGCCGCCCTGTCGGTCCCGGATTTTAGCAGCTGTTTCCATGGACAGTAATAATACAGCGGCTCCATTCTTTTCATTACCCAGAGTTCTATACCGGTCACATACTTTTTCTGCAGCGGAGCAGAGTCAATTGCAATGAAACCGTTCAGGGTTTTCGGATAAAGCTGGGAATAAGCCTGCCCCACATAGCCGCCCATTGACTGACCTATTATTATCGGTTTTGTGATATTCTCCTTATCAAAAATCCCCTTCAGCCATACCGCTTTATCCATCAGATCAAATTCAAAGGAAAAAGGCCAGGAGACGCCGTGGCCGGGAGCATCCCATACAAATACATTGTATCTTTTTTCAAAATATCCCACCTGCCGTTCAAACAGCCTGTGATCTGCCGCAAGACCCGGCAGAAAAACAAGAGTCTTCTTGCCGGAATCAGCCATCTGTATCCAGTAATGGATACTGCCGCACCGTGTCCGGTAAATTTTTTCCTTCATCTTGAAAATCCTTTTCATGTGTAACGGTTTTTTCCGCAAGATAAGATCCGGTTACATGCAGATTTATATAGACACCTTGTCTGTATAAGATTATAACATACAAAATCTATACTTTCTCCCGTGTAATGAAAATCCCAATGATCGCAGCTGCAAAAACAATCGGTGCGGATCTGATGAACAGCCATTCAAATACATGGAACGCTGCTCCGAAAACAGCGGTTTCAGGATCACCGTAATCCCAGTCTAAATAAAGACTGTTTTCTGCTATTAAAACCACAGATATGATTACTATGACAGTACACAGCAATATTGACAGCAGATGAAGCATTTTTCGTCTTGCATTCTTCCTTTCTGCCAATTGTAAGTTGATGATCTCCAGCTTTTCGGAAATGGCCTTTAAATCATCAGGTTCCGACTCGATGATCTTTTCTCCAAGCAAAGTGCTCACCGGTATTCCAAGAACTTCCGATATTGAGATCAGCATATCTGAATCGGGCACTGACAGTCCATGCTCCCATTTAGAGATCGTCTGTCGCACTACTCCAAGACTGACGGCAAGTTCCTCCTGCGAAAGCCCTTTAGATTTTCTGATCGTTTTGATATTTTCGCTCAGCATCAGTTTCAGCCTCCTTATTTAAGTTGCTGCCACTATTATATGAGATATTGTCCGTTGCCACAAGTAACGCAGATTAACATCCGATTTACCGGCACTGCCGGCCAGCTTACACTCCCTGGCAGTTCTTAAATCTATGTCATTATTATAAAAAGAAAAACCACAGGCCGTACCGCCGATCGAAACATGCTGATCTGTCCAATAAAACAGCAGATACTCATCAAGAATATCTGCCGCATTTTCATAATTTATTACATAGATACATAGAAATTGAATTTTTGTTTTGTTGCTTAGCTGGAAAACAATAAAATATTCTATTCGAACTCAATTTTCTTCTTTTCGAACAGGCACAACGGCAATGATTCTAAGCTTCAAATCAGTTCGTTACTGAACGGTTTCGCCTGTTTGATTTCATTTCATAAAGTTCAATGCGTCAAATGTGCGTCAGGAACAATGTGCTTTCATTTGATAACGCAGTTACCTCTTTGGTAATCGAGATTAACACTTTGATAGTTGAAACCCTTGAAAATAAGGTTTTTCAAAAGCTGTGTTGCAAGTACGTTGCAAGCCTGAGGCTGAGGCCTTTCATATCGGCTCCTAGTGTCATTTATCTACCTTTTACAAAAGTTGCATTTTACATTGCCCTATGCTGTTGGTGCTTCGATTTGTTTCTCTGTTTCATTTTCCGAATTATGAAGTCTCGCAATATACTCAAATTGATTATGTAGCCACCTGAAATTAGCTTTTTTAATCAAATAATAACGCTACCTTCAAATTGCATAATCTCAGATTAAGAATCTTAGTTGAACTTTAACCCAGTAAGGAAATCTTGACATATTATTCTTAATAATACTTTTTACATTTTGTCCAGTAGCACCAGTTTTATTAAAACTATCTTCTAATTCTTTATAAACAAATAATGCTGTTTCTCTTGGTATCCCTAAATCAATCATCTCAATTATGTGTGCATTCATTGCGCCAGATTGAAGACTTGACAGCACACTGTTTTCAGATTTTCGCATATCAAATAAAGGTTTTAAAAGTAAAGGTAAATTATATGAAACTACATTTTGAAGCAGCTCTATAGTATCTTCTATTCTATCTGCACCCTCTTCTCCATCATAGTATGGTTCTGAAAGGATTTCCTTCAAAGGCACATTAGTTGCCCACTGAAAGCTACGTTTAATTAGTAAGCTCCTATTACGACCGTTTCTATACTGAGATGGAATATATTTTTCATATATTGGAGCTGTAATTGAATTATCTCTTAAAAACCTCATCATTTCTGTAATGCTAGCTTTTGCACCTTTTTCCATAACACTAGAAGGAGGATTACCATTATAATTTCTATAAATATAATCTAATACAAAGGGATCCCAGTACCGGTTCTTAAAGCAAACTTCTCTTGGAACAGATAAATTCTCCAGTTTGAATATTATCGCTGCAACTTGTTTTTGAGTAAGCTTAATTCCAACATTTTTCATTCTTGATGTGGCTTCTTTTCCGTATTTCAAAACAGTCTGCCGTATATATGTAACCAAATGTCCATAAGCAAACATCTCATTACCAACTGGTTGATCTGTATCAATTGCTGCTTCTATAGAACCTCTATACTCTTCGAATTTCTCCTCATATCCAGAAGGTAATTCCTTTTCTGTTTCTTCAAACAAAGATTGTTGTTCATAGCCTTCAGATTCAATGAATTCACTTTCATCCATGACAAAAGCTCTCCCCACGAACTCTTTCATCAAGCGACCAGTTCTCCCTCTTAAATTTGCCATCTCATAATTTGTCAATTCCGCGGAATTGGATCTTTTTCTTATATATAAATGTGGATTTCTTATGATGACGTTCTGTGCAGGAAGATTGACACCTTGCATTAAAGTAGTTGTGCATACAACAGTGCAAATCTTACCATCTGATATAGCACTTTCAAGAGTTCGACGTACATGTAATGGCAACTTTCCGTGATGATATGCTACGCCATGCGAAATTGTTGTACATAAAGAATAATTCGGATGAATTGTTTCTTTATAATAGTTTATTAGTTCAGTCTCAACGCTTCCTCCGCCGCCCAAGGCTAGTGCAACTCTTCTAGCGGTCTGTGCTGTAGGCGCGAACACTATATTTTGTTTATCCAAACCCAAGTTCGTAACTAACATATTAAGTGAGTTCAAATAGTCATCAGTATATATCTTTTTTCCATATCCGCCAATTAACTGACGATTAGTTATTTCATGAACAATTGGATTGTTGAATATATTGCTGTATTGCTTAAGAAAATATCTTGAGCCTATTTTGCGAATACTATATGTGATATTGAAAACAGGGCTTTCGGAAGTCTCGTGTTCGCTAACCACCTCTCCCCAGATTCTTTGACCTACCAGTCCTATTTTTTCAATTCTTGGGCCTGAAATAATGGTTTGCGTTACATTTTTCTTTTCACGAAATTCCGACAACACGTCTAGTAAAATTTTGGCTCTTTCATCCGTTTCATCTAAAATTCGTTCGATATTTTGAATTTCATCAGCAATTACGACTGTTGCTCTATCAAAAGCTGAGTTATTATCAGAAAATGCAGCAATTGCCTTTTCCTGTGTCAATACATATATATTTTTTTCTTCTATACTATGTACATTATAAACACTAGTAATATTGCAATTTGAAATATTATATTTGTTAACCATCTTACGGAAGTCTTCTGTAACCTGATTCACTAAACTAATCGTAGGAACAATGTAAACAATATCCAAATTATTGCTTATTATTTTTTTTATCAAGCTTAACAAAATCACAAATGATTTTCCAGCAGATGTAGGCGCCGAAATACATATATGCTTTTCTGATTCTAGGCTTTTCCAAATCTTCATCTGAAAATCAGTTAATAAGTATGAGGACTTATTAAAAGAAATTTCATTTCTACTTATTTGTGCAGAAGTAACAATTTCATCAATTATACTATCAATAGACGAAAACTTTCCGCACTTACTATCAAATCCTTTATCTGTAACAATTGCAGATGTCGGATAGCCGATACGGGCCAAAAAACGCAAAACAATCACACGAAGATTATATTTGTCGTGGTCTACATGTTCCCACATGAGCGCAATAACACATATTACAATATTCTTGTCTATTATTCCCTCTCGTGCCGTTTCTTTGTCTAGGAAACGTATTGTTTTTAACAAAAGATTATATGTCACGTCTACTTCTCTTTCAGGAATATATCCTGCCCTAGCTGCAGTTCGAGTAAATTCTATTTCCAACCAGGTTCGGAGTATCTCTTGCTTTACCATATCCATGATTTATCTCCTATAAGCAATCCTGAAATCTCTCTACAAGATTGTCCAATTCCCATATCGGAAAAACAATATACGTAATCCGATTTAAGATTGGGTACTTGTCAATTTCTATTTTCTCATTGCTGAACGATTTGTATCGATTTTCTATAATGTTCTTTATTTGTGATTGAATGTCACCCTGATTTGTATATTTTAATTTCTCAGTTTCATGGTATGTGATTATACTAACTAAGTGAACTTCGCATTCAGGTAATTTATTTGTTAAATACATTTCAGCTATTTCATTAAGTTCATCGTCTAAAAAATCTTCATGGAGATATAGCGATAATTCCTTTCTGTGGTTATAATACGAATCCAAAATGCTATTTAACGCTTTCTCAAAAGCCTTCCCAAAAGTATAACAACTAGTATAAGTCTTGGCTTCTCCCAGTATGATTATGTTTTTTCCATTTTCTATTTTGTAATGAATTGCATCTGCCCCATACCTCTCGTGTTGCGGAGAGGTTGTAATATTCATTTTCCTCAATAGCGGGACCGCATGCATAAAACGTTGAATAAAATGGAATAACAGTAACTCTCCAAACTGACCTTGCGATAGTAATTTATCTGAGTTTGAGTTCTTACGAAATTTATCTTTAGCTTTTCTGATAACTGCAGAATTCGCAGAACCCGTGGACTTTCCATTTTTCTGAAATTCTACTACTAAATCATTGTATTTCTCACTTGAGTAAACCCAATCAACAACTGAATCCACAAGCTCATTTAGAAACTCTTCACTCCTATCTTGAATATCTTGAAATTCAATAAAAGCCCCAATATGATTTTTGTTGTCGGGAATAATATCAAAACATTGTTGAAAAACATGTATGTTATCGAATAAAGCGTCATTATTAATTAACTTTTCAAATAGTTTCCTTTCTTCCATACAAGCCCTCATTATCTTCAACTGCTTTATGTACTAAACCTTATATCTCCAAGTCGTATAATTTTTTCCTTCTTCAGCAACAAATAATACTTCATTCATTAAAAACGCATATCCGATTTTATCTCTATAAAATTCATTTTCTTCATCTATTGATTTTAAGTAATAATCAATATTAGATGAGTTTATTGAGTTTCTTCTTAATATTCCAGCAACATCTGATGCTGTCACAATTAATATCGGATGTCCATCTTCTACAATTTCGCTGTAAGCTTGCTTATCTACATAGCTTGTAGTCATCATAATCCCAAACTGTCTGTTATCTCCGTAGTATCTGAAAATGCCAGTTTCTTCATCTAAATAATCAGGCCATTCTAGTTCTTCCATAGAAGTATATAGAACAACATATGCATACTTACCAGAACCATCTTCTCGAAGCTTCTTTCTAAATCCACCTGCATTTTCACACCCAGGAATCAACTTATGAAACGGTTCTGCAGACATATTAGGTACTTTCCCACCTTTATAAATGCAATCTACATATAAATCCGAACACTCAAGTTCTTCGAATGGAATTTCCTTTCGCCCCATATTACCTACCCCACCTATCGTTCGTTTTTCAGAATGACATCAAGTTCTTTTCCCATTCTAGTAATCATTGGCACAACTAATGCATTACCCATACAGAAGTATCTCATTCTCTTCGGCATTTCTACCACTTCGCCTTCGACGAGACATTTTTTTGTCCAGTCATCGTCAAATCCCTGCATGCGTTCAGCTTCAATTTCTGTGATTAATCTTAGTCTTCCATTTGAGGGGTCCGCAACTACATGTGTGCTTCTATTCTTTGTACTTTCACTCGTAAGCATTGTCCTTCCTGGTCTATCTAACGGATCTGGGAAAGCAATTGGTCCTTCCGAAAATACATAACTATGCCCATTTTTAGCCGTTCTTGGAATCTTCTTTGATCCTTTCATATACGTCCAGGCTTCCTTATCTTTCTCGCTAATATAATAGCCTTCATCAACACCGCTTTGAACTATTTCCTTCAAGAGGGTTGGTTTATTCTCTGCTGGGATTACCTTCATAGTTGTTATTTGGCCTTCCAGCATATAGCCGGCATCCATAAATCCAAACTTGAAATTTCGAGTCATATCCAACAAGTCATCATCACTTTCAACGGTTCCTACTGAAAGCATTGTATCTATATCAACATTTGATACATCCGTGAAATGGAAGTCCCCAATTTTTATATCGTTATATCCACTGACCGGAAAAGCTCTTGCCATTATTCCCTTTTTTGTAATTATTTCGCTTGGGTCTACATTGTCCATTTCCTTCGCATATTTTGTGCTTTCGTTATATGCAAAAATAAATGTTCTTCTTCTTCTCTGAGCCGCCCCATATTCTGCTGCATTTACTACTCTCCACTCAACCCCATATCCTAACTGAGCGAACGAAGCGAGTATTATTCCAAAGTCTCTTCCTCTCTGCGATGCCGGAGATTTTAATAATCTATCAACATTCTCAAGAAGAACGAAAGGCGGTCTCTTTGCTATTAAAACATCTCTTATTTGCCACCATAGTACACCCTTTTTCCCTTCAATCCCTTTTGATGATGATAATGAATGTGCAACACTATAGTCTTGGCATGGAAACCCTCCGGTCAGAAGTGTGTGGTCCGGAATATTCCTCTTATCAACTTCAGATATGTCTATTCCTGTTGTGCATTCACCAGCAAAATCCTTTACATCTCCAAAATGATACACATAGCAATCATGCGCCCACTGTTTCTTTTTCCCTGGCTCCCACTGCGAGAACCAGCTTGTCTCCCATCCGCTGTTTAGGCGTTCAAGACCGAGCCTGAAGCCACCCACCCCAGCGAATAACTCAACCATATTCTTTTTCATGAAGTCCTCCTTTGGCTGTCATTGCAGCCAACTCACTTATATGTTTAAGGCCCATTATTGTTAGCACCGACGAATGTCGGATCGATGACCTTATAAACTATTTATATTCCATCCTTAAGTCACTCACAATCTGTGAATCAATATAAGAACGATTCAGCCAATATGCTTGCTTTGTTATTCTAGTACCATCAGGTAACAAATCTGAATTAGCTACGGAACCACTTCCAATCCTAGTTCCATCAGAAAACTCATAGTATGACTTTTGTGCATGCGGCCTGATATGAAATATCCCGTTATCACCGATGCCAGGAAGATTGTTTTCGACAACCAGCTTTTCTCCCTTATGTTTAATTGTAAAATCTATTCCGTCCCTTATTATTCTCTTTGTTCTTGTCCAAACTTTTCGTACAGTTTCGATATCATCATCTGGCATACCCCATAGCTGACTTCCCTTGAAGACACTGCCTTTTTCATCTTCCCAGAAAACTGCAAACAGATATTTCCTATCGTTCAATATACTGAACAGCTCAGAATATTCCCAACCTATAGGATTACCTTCTTCATCAATAATTTCATTGTCCATTTTTTCGTTATCCAATTCGATGAAATTTATGTCATCAAGCCTAAACTGCTGATTTTTACTCTTCTGGCTTCTGTATTTTAAAACCTTGACAAGAATTCCCGCCTTATCAAATTCTTCAACATGGGTATTCTTTACTCCGAGCATATTATAAATTAAAGTTGCTTCATAACTCTTATTATTCTTATTTATTTCAACATCAATACTGCGAGCGATATCATCTTCAAGCATTCCAATATATTTCTCCAGTCGGCTCTGAAGTATTTCAGCAAAGCTCCTGTCTTTCAATTCATCAGATGATGTAATAGACTCTGAATATGTCACTTTGCCTGGAACAATATAATTGTTCAGCACATATGTCATATAAGAATTCTTTAAACAGAATGCTCGTTTCTTAGCTTTAATATCTTTGTTATAGTACTGAGGAACCATGCTTTTCGCTGCAGTAGACCCTTTGGTACATGCTCCAAGATATAAAGTATCTGACTCTGACAACTCATGAGCTTTACCAGCTTTTATCTTATCGACTATTACTTTATAATCATGGAGTATAATATCCATATCCTTATCAGGAAACTGGAATAGTTGGACAAAGTCAATGCGATAATCCATATTGCTAGGAAGTTCTCTATCCCTCAAATAATAAATGAGCAACATTAGTTTACACTTTTCCCATACATGTGACTTATAGAAATCAGGTTCTATTTCATTTTCATAGCTAATCATCGAAAGCACAAGCCGTTCACCAGCACTAAGCTTTCCACTCTTTTTTATCTCATATGGCGTTACCTTTAACTCCACTCCTGCTTCTGGGAAGTCTGCCTGTGACTCACTATTAGCTCTATACCCAAAGAACTGCTCTTCAATAAAGTTACCAAGACCACCTTTTCTCGATTTATCTTCATATAAGATATCTTCATTAACTTCACTAGGAATCTTCCAGAGCTTCACATCGTTAAAGGTGTGTCCTATCAATCGTTGTGCATACTGTTCTATACTTTTAGGATTGGTTTTATCATATTCAAATATGTAATCCATCATGCTCACCAACTATTTTTCAATTTTCTTTCTCAAATCATCCGGCTTGACAGTTTCCTCCGGTACAAGCCATGTCTTCCCCTTAATCACAGCCCCTTCAAGTCTGCCTTCTCTACAAAGAGTGGTTACTCTTCTTCTAGATATACCCCATTTCTCTGCCAGTTCGCTTGTTGTTAGGTATCCCATCATCTCCTCCAAACAGTTGTTCAATATGTACCTTTACAGGAACATTATAACATATTCTACAGTCACCTACAATTTTTCTTAGAGGTCTTAAAGTTAAATACCGCCTGAATTTTATCTTTCCCAATCCTTTTCTCGATTCTTATTAGCGGCTTTCCTACTGTCTCCCAGTACTCTCATGAACAATTCATCGTGTGGCTTCATACTATCTTCCAAATGATACATGAGCACTTTATCAACAAACTTTCCCAAGGTTTTAACTGCTCTTGATATGATTCCAGTCAGTGCATCAAGCGTTGTCCCTTTGTCCGGAGCTGCTGTCAGTAAACTTTTCATGGAATTTGTTATTTCAATTTCTTTTACTGCAATGAGAAATTTCACCGGAACTTCGAACCACAATGCTTTGCTTACTGTCGTATTCCATTTGATTCTGGCAGCGTTATTCTGTCTAATGAAGTGCTCTTTCGGGTTGTTCTTGCCAATCTTTTTTGTCGGAAGGTATGGTCCTTCTTTATTGAAGACTGTCATTTTATAGCTGTCATCCGCCATTCTTTCATTCATTTTTTCTGCAAAAAGATGTTTAACTTCGTCATTGAAATTCTTTTCTTTGAACTTCGGCTGTTTCTTTTCAAAGAGTTTTTCTTCGTAAACTTCACCCTTGGGAATGATTTTGCAGCCAGGTTTCAATACACCATTCTCATCAAGGATTTCTTTTTTCGTTCTGACATGCTTCCCTTTTTCATCGTAAAACATGTTGCGAGTTGCAATTTTTCTAATCGGTTCTTCAAGAAGTTTTCTCTCCGAGAAAATCAGATGAATGTGATAATTCGTCTTTGCTTTATTATGATGGAGCGCTGCGATGCACTCAACGCCATAATTTTCCTTAAAGAACTCTGTATATTCCCTAAGAAGTTCATTCGGATTATACTCAGTGAAATTCTCAGGCAAAGCAATTATGAACTCTCTTGCTTCAATGCACGTACCTGACGTTCCACTTTTCAGAAAATCCTTCTGATTTTCTGCTGCAAGCTTCTTCCAGAATGGCCTTTCGCATGTCTCATAAACAGCGTACAAGTTCTCTTGCTTGGCAGAACTTGTAATATAAGTTATGCGACCTTTCACATTGTGAAGCTTGGTCATGTGAACATAAACATTTCTTCCCATGCGTTTCCCCCTTTCGTTTCTGTCCGTATTCCCTCTGGCTTTGGCAGAGACACGCCCCGCGAGGCGCCCCTGCGAGGCGAAATACTCATTGATATAAACCGCAAGGTTTGTGCAATGGGTGTATTTCGCTCTCAAGCGCCGAGGGCTTTCCTAGTCGCTTTTCACTGGTCTCTTACCTAGCCTGTAAGGCCAGATGGGACATTCTGTAATGCTGCACTCTCTAACCTCTTTCTTGTCTCCACAGAAGCATTCAATACATTTTGCCCTTATTGCTTTAATCGGTGTAAGCGCATTATTCATAAAGCATCACCTCCTGAATTGCTGTCATAATTTGTCACTTATTTATGCAAAAAACCTTAGCTAGCTTGCACTTTTTCTGTAAAACCTGCCTCTGCGGTAATCTTGGTCGGTCTTTATGCTATCGTTGCTTAAAACGCATGTTTTACCGCTTTTAAACCATCTCCTGTTCCAACAATAGTGTTGACTGAACGGTATTTCGTCTTCGAAAACATTTTCAAGTTCCGTTTTCGTCACTTGAATTAGTTACGCTTTCGGAACCTGCAAATAAACACCTTATAAACAATTGGTTCCGATTCCGTTACTTATTTCAGCCATTTTTCAGAGCCAATAGGTTACGGTTTCGGAACTCCTTATATATTTACCATACAGGGTGGTATCATCCTGTATGGCTTTCCATGAACTCTTTCTTATAATCCTTTGCTTTCTTTTTTATCTCAAGACGTTCTCTGAATTTATCATCAGCCTTTTTCAGCTCCTCCGGATTGCTTAATGTTTTCCACTTTTCCGAAAGTTTATATTCACTGGGTTTATGCTCCAGACCTCCTCTGGTTATCTCTATAAATCCATAACACTCAAGCTGATCCAGGGCTCTTGCCACGGTTTCCCTGCGAAGTTTCATTTCCACGAAGGTTGAGTATGGACATTTTACGGTATCCCCTGTATATGCCCCTTTATACTGCATCCTTAGTATTGTATATACTTCCTTCGCATTTGCAGAAAGTGCTATATATGCCGGAGAAGTCAGCTGATCATCAAAGAAAATCACATGATGCATATGCCATGTGCCTTCTGTTGCAAACTTTGGAGGCGGAGCCTTCACCTGTTTCTTTCTCGCCATATGAAGCACCTTCTTTCTCTGCTAGAATGCCTCCAGGATTTCCAGCATCCTCTGGAGAGTGACAAGAATTTCATCTCCGCTGTCCTGAATACATTCTCTGTTCTGAAGTTGTTTCTCGATACGAAGCAGATATTTCTTCATTGATGTCAGCATTTGAGGGTTTTCCCTTGCTACAACCTGCTGATGAAATAGACTGTCCCTTATGAAATCCTGTTTGATTCTATATCCGCTAATTTTCCATCTCATGTCCAGTTCATCCGCTTCTTCGGGAGAAAGGCGGAATGCTATCGTTCGGGATCTGAATCTGTTTTTATCGTCTTTATTCTTCTTGCTCATCATCCATCTCCTTTCTTACCATGTCGAGTGCATTTATCATCTTCTTCTGATTGGCCGGCATTGAGTGTGCATAGTTGTAGGTAATCTTTTCAGATTCCTGACCAACTCTGTTGCCGATTTCAACCGCATTGAATCCCATTGACATCAAATTGGTTATGTGTGAATGCCTTAGTTCGTGTGGTGAAAGAATCTTTACTCCGGCAGCTTTAGAACCTCGCTCCAGTTCATGACGATAGAAGGTATCACTTCTTGAAAAAATTCGGTCATTATCCCCAATCTCATAAAATGACTCTATAAACATCCTTATTTCCTTAGCAATGAATTCCGGCATAAGAACAGTTCTGTCATTATCTGTCTTAGTGGGTCCTATTACAGGCCCTTCTGAAGTGACAGAGTATGATTTGCACACTTCAAAGGTATTGTTATCGAAGTTGAAATCTGCAGGAGTAAGAGCCAGCAGTTCACCGATTCTTAGACCGCACCAGTACAGAAGCTCAAACCCATAGTACGATTCAGGTTTGTTGGCAACCTCTTTGAGAAATTTGCTGTACTCTTCAAATGTCCAGAATTCTTTTTCCTCGCACTTCGTTGATCCCATTGTTCCTGCCACTTCCGTCGGAACATCTTTTAGACCGTAGAATCTCTTAGCATGGTGAAACAATGCATTGAGCTGATTATTGATAGTACGCAGGTATGACGGTGCATACGGCTTACCGTTTTTCTTCTTCATGGCCTTAATCTGATTCTGCCACGCACGTATATCGGATGGAGTAATCTCATTAATCTTTCTGTTCCCGAGAAAAGGAAGAATCTTTGTCTCAACAATGTTATTCTTGTTATCCCAGGTTGTAATCCTGATCTTAGTAGCATTGTCCTCTTTGTACCGTTCATACAAGGAGTTTAAGGTCATGCCCTTGCAGCCGCTGTTGCTCCTTTTAAACTCTTCCTCCCATTCAAGAGCATCTCTCTTTGTACGGAATCCTCTTTTGGTAGTTCTCTTTCGTTCACCCATATAGTTGACGAATGAAGTCTGCACGTACCAGGTATTTTTGTTTTTTTCTTTACGTACTGCCATTGGTTCACCTCCCCTAAACACTTTTCTTGTAGCAGCATTTTTCTTCGAAATACGCTCTGCTGACTCTGCCGCATACAGTATGGAAGCCCTGTTCCTGCAGTTCTTTGTTAAGCTGTCTGATTAATCTGTAGGCATATCCTTCGGATACCTCCAGAACTTCTGCAATCTCCGGTGCTCTGATTACGCTTTTTTCGTTATTTATCATTCTAGTGACCTCCTTTGTTCAGATTTATTATTCCTTTCAGTTCGTTTTTGAACTGTTTTGACCATGGTTAGTTTATCAGTTCATTATTGAACTGTCAACCCCTTTGTGCAAAAAATGTTTCATTATTGAACTGTTGCTGTTATAATGGTTAATAGAAAGGAATTGAGGTGACTGTCATGAAAATAGGTGAGAAAATAAGAAAGTTCCGCACTGAGAAGGGTCTTTCCCAGAAGGAACTTGCTAAAATGGCCGGATTAAGTGAACCGGCAATTAGAAACTATGAACTTGGAAACAGAACACCATCTGACAAACAGATTGATGCAATTGCAGGGGCACTCGACATCAGCCCATTTGCTATTTCCAATCCTGACATTGAATCATATATTGGAGTAATGCACACTCTATTTGCATTGGAAGAAGAGTATGGTGCAACACTTGTATGCGAACCGGGAGCCACATACATTACATTCCCTGCAGGATCGGATTTAAGAAGCAGACTTTCAGATTGGGGTGAGGTCTTCGCTAAATTAAAAGATGGCTCCATGACAAAAGAAGAATATAAAGAATGGAAAGACACCTACCCAGAAGGTGTAATATACAATAAAAGATAGCACTATTCTATGCTCAATGCGTCAGAAGTGCGTCAAAACCAAAAGCAAAAATCCCGATAACACTGAAATTTCAATGTTTTCGGGATTTATTTCTTTATATTTCGTTATTCAAATTCTATCGTCCCCGGCGGTTTCCCCGTACAGTCATACAGCACGCGGTTGACATTTTTGACCTCATTGACTATCCTTGTTGTGACCTTTTCCAGCACTTCCCACGGCAGCCTGGCCGCTTCAGCAGTCATGAAGTCACTCGTAGTAACGGCACGAAGTGCCACTGCATAATCGTAAGTCCTGAAATCTCCCATCACTCCTACACTGCGCATGTCAGTCAGCGCTGCAAAATACTGTCCGAGAGCGCCTTCCTGCCCATAAGCCGGTATAAGGCCGGCCTTTACGGCATTCGCGATTTCTTCCCTGTAAATGGCATCGGCATCCTGGACGATCCGCACCTTTTCCTCCGTTACCTCTCCCACTATACGTACTCCAAGACCAGGACCCGGGAACGGCTGACGGAAAACGAGATATTCAGGTATCCCCATGGCAAGACCAGCCTGTCTTACCTCATCCTTGAACAACATCCTGAGAGGCTCGATGATCTCTTTGAAATCAACATGATCCGGCAGACCGCCAACATTGTGATGGGACTTTATAACTGCCGATTTTCCCAGACCGCTTTCGATGACATCAGGATATATGGTCCCCTGTACCAGAAAATCAACTGAACCTATCTTTTTTGCTTCTTCTTCAAAAACACGGATAAATTCCTCACCGATTATCTTTCTCTTTTTCTCGGGTTCTGTCACACCTGCAAGCGCTTTATAGAATCTGTGCTGAGCATTGACGCGTATAAAATTAAGATCGTACTGCCCTTCCTGTCCGAATACGGCCTCCACCTCATCACCTTCATCCTTTCTCAGGAGCCCGTGGTCTACAAAAACACATGTCAGCTGCTTTCCTACAGCTTTTGACATCAAGACCGCCGCTACCGAGGAATCCACTCCTCCCGACAAAGCGCACAGCACTCTTCCGTTACCGACCTTTTCCCTTACGGCTTTGACCGTATCATCTATGAAAGAACCCATTTTCCAGTCGCCGCTGCATCCGCATATGTCCATCACGAATGTTCTGAGCATCTTATTACCTTCAACAGTATGCATGACCTCAGGATGCATCTGCAGAGCATAAAGATTTTTGTCCCTGTTCTCCATTGCCGCCACCGGACATACAGGAGTATGTGCCGTGATAGCGAACCCTTCAGGTACGGAGCTTATATAGTCAGTATGGCTCATCCAGCATACTGTCCTGTCGGAAACACCCCTGAAAAGACCTCCCTTATCATCGATGTCCACCTCAGTCCTTCCGTATTCGCTGACCGGGGCTGTTTCCACCCTGCCCCCAAGCTGATGGGCCATCAGCTGGGCACCGTAGCATATCCCCAGTACCGGTATACCCATATCATATATTTCCTTTGGATTGCTTGGCGAGTCATCACCATAAACACTGTTGGGACCTCCGGTAAAAATTATTCCCATAGGATGCTTCGCTTTTATCTCTTCAAGAGGCATCATATACGGATGCACCTCGCAATACACACCGCATTCACGCACTCTTCTGGCAATAAGCTGATTGTACTGACCGCCAAAATCCAGTACTATTATCATTTCATGTTTCATATAAAACGTCCTTTCAGAATCAATATATCTATACGATCATACACTCATGGTTTGCCGCTGCCCTCCATGAAAAAATAGCCGCTGACGGCTATTTTTATCGCACATGGCAGCAGAGCGCCGCCTTGGTTATCTGTTCTTGCTGCCTGAAGTATCCTTTAGTATGACATCATGAGCACCGCCTTCTACGATGCTTGTAGCTGATACTACTGTCAGTTTTGCATTTTTCTGCAGTTCAGGTATGTTGAGAACACCGCAGTTGCACATGGTGGACTTGACTTTCTGAAGTGACTGTCTGACATTATCGCTCAAAGGTCCTGCATAAGGCACATATGAATCTACGCCTTCCTCAAAAGACAGCTTGCTGTCTCCGCCCATGTCATAGCGCTGCCAGTTTCTGGCTCTGTTGGAGCCCTCGCCCCAGTACTCCTTCACATAGCTTCCGTTTATAGTCAGCTTGGCAGTAGGAGACTCGTCAAATCTTGAAAAATATCTTCCCAGCATCAGGAAATCAGCTCCCATAGCCAGTGCCAGAGTCATATGATAGTCATATACAATACCTCCGTCAGAGCATATAGGCACATATATCCCTGTTTTCTGAAAATATTCATCCCTTGCTCTTGCCACTTCTATGACGGCAGATGCCTGGCCTCTTCCTATCCCCTTCTGTTCTCTCGTTATACATATGGAGCCTCCGCCGATACCCACCTTTACAAAATCGGCGCCTGCCTCGGCCAGAAATTCGAAACCTTCCTTATCCACAACATTGCCGGCTCCGATCTTTACAGAATCACCGTACTTTTCTCTGACAAAATCAAGCGTCTGCTTCTGCCACTCCGTGAAGCCCTCGGAAGAGTCTATGCACAGCACGTCTGCGCCGGCATCTACCAGAGCAGGGATCCTCTCTTCATAATCCCTTGTATTTACACCGGCTCCTACTACATATCTCTTGTGCTCATCCAGGAGCTCGTCCGGATATGCCTTATGCGTATCGTAATCCTTTCTGAAAACGAAATAAGCAAGCCTCTGATCCTTTCCTATTATTGGCAGAGCGTTAAGCTTGTTGTCCCAAAGAATATCGTTAGCTTCTGAAAGAGTTATGCCCTCTTTTGCATATACCAGCTTTTCAAAAGGAGTCATGAAATTGCACACCTTCTCATCCGGCGACATCCTGCTGATACGGTAATCTCTGCTGGTGACAAGTCCCACCATCTTTCCTTCCGCAGTTCCGTCTTCTGTAACAGCCGTTGTGGAATGACCGGTCTTTTCTTTCAGCTCCAGCAGCTCGCCAAGCGTCTGATCCGGCCTTATATTTGCATCACTCGTAACAAATCCGGCCTTATGGGATTTTACCTTTCTGACCATCTCTGCCTGTCTTTCTATAGTCTGGGAACCGAATATGAAGGATATGCCGCCTTCTTTAGCAAGAGCTATCGCCAGTCTGTCACCGGAAACAGCCTGCATAATGGCAGATACCAGTGGGATATTCATGCTCAGTGATGGTTCCTCACCTTTCCTGAACTTTACTACAGGTGTCTTCAGGGAAACATTATCAACTCTGCATTCCTTTGAAGAATAGCCCGGTACTAAAAGATATTCACTGAATGTTCTCGATGGTTCATCAAAAATATATGCCATTTTTACCTCCTGCTTCTATTACAAATTATAATATTACATTTTATCTCAAATCACTTTAATTTACAATTCAATTCTTGCATAATATCAAATAAAACTGCAGCCCGTTTATAAAGCTGCAGCGATTTTGTCACTATGATACGAAGGCTCCGTATATTGCCTTTATGGCATTTTCAAAATCCTTGTTCTCAACGCCTACTATTATGTTGAGCTCACTGGATCCCTGATCTATCATCCTTACATTGATATCCTCCTTGGCCAGAGCTGTGAACAGCCTTGCCGACACACCGGGTCTGTAGGACATGCCGTGACCTACTGTGGCGATCAGTGCCATATCCTCGAACACTTCTATAGTGTCAGGTCTCAGCTGTCTCTGGAATTCATCCAGTATATCATCCAATTTGCCGTCGATCACATTATTGTCTATCACTACCGACAGAGTGTCGACACCGCTAGGTATATGTTCGATAGGGACATCAAAATCTTCAAGTATGCCGGTCATCTTTCTTATGAATCCGCGTTCACTGCTCATCAGATTCTTGTACATGGCGATAACCGTGAAGTTCTTGCTTCCGGCGATACCTGCTATTATCTGACCTTCCTCAAGCTTAGAAGGCTCAGATGTTATTATAGTGCCCGGATCTTCAGGCTTATTGGTATTCCTTATATTGATAGGTATATTAGCGATCCTGGCAGGATATATTGCATCCTCGTGGAGCACTGATGCGCCCATATATGAAAGTTCTCTGAGCTCCTTATACGAAACCTTGCTTATAGGCTTTGGATTGGTCACTATCCTTGGATCTGCCATAAGGAATCCGGAAACGTCGGTCCAGTTTTCATAAACATCAGCTTCAACTGCTCTGGCCACAAGAGCCCCTGTTATATCGGAGCCTCCCCTGGAAAAGGTCCTTATGTTCCCATCAACCTTCGCACCGTAAAAGCCAGGGATCACAGCATTTTCATGAGATTCCAGCTCCTTTTTTATATTAGTGTTGGTAAGATCCTCCATGAACCTTCCCTTTTCATCAAATCTTACCATTTTTGCCGGATCTACAAAATCATATCCCAGATACGCAGCTATCAGCAGTCCGTTAAGATATTCGCCGCGACTTGCTACATAATCTGCCGAGGCACCTGCTTCCAGATTTTTCTTTATCTCATCGAATTCGGCTTCAAGATCTATATCCACGCCCAGGTTCACCTGTACAGCCATGAATCTGTCATATATAACCTGGAATATCTGCTGGTAAGGTATCTTATGCTCTATATGAGTCTTGCACAGATAAAGCAGATCTGTCACCTTGCTGTCCTCTGAATATCTTTTGCCGGGCGCCGATACCACTACGTATTTTATATCATCGTCATTTTCTATTATATTTTGTATCTTTTTTATCTGCAGCGCATCAGCTACAGATGATCCTCCGAATTTTGCCACCTTGACTCCCATGATCTATATCTCCTTTCTAAGAACGTCTGCTTTGTCTGTCTTCTCCCACGGAACATCTATGTCTGTCCTTCCGAAATGTCCATAAGCGGCCACCTGTCTGTATATAGGACGTCTGAGTCCCAGATCCTTTATTATTGAAGCAGGTCTCAGATCAAAATGTTTTTCCACTATTTGCGCCAGTCTTTCATCCGAAAACTTTCCTGTTCCGAAAGAATCCACCAGTATCGAAACAGGCTTCGCCACACCTATGGCATATGCAAGCTGTATCTCGCATTTTTCAGCTAATCCCGCGGCAACAAGATTCTTTGCCACATATCTTGCCGCATAAGCAGCCGAACGGTCCACCTTTGTCGGATCCTTTCCGCTGAAGGCCCCGCCGCCATGGCGTGCATACCCGCCATATGTATCCACGATTATCTTTCTGCCTGTAAGACCTGAATCCCCATGAGGACCTCCTATGACGAACCTGCCGGTAGGATTTATAAAATATCTGGTGTTCTCATCCAGCAGCTTATCATCGACAACATGCCTTATCACATGTTCAGTTATATCTTTCTTTATTTGAGAAAGCTCCACATCAGGATCATGCTGTGCAGATACCACTATCGTATCAACTCTTACGGCCCTTCCATCTTCATACTCTACAGTCACCTGAGTTTTCCCGTCAGGTCTCAGATAAGGCAATGTCCCGTCCTTTCTTACTTCTGCAAGTCTCCTCGAAAGACGGTGAGCCAGGGATATCGGCATAGGCATCAGCTCAGGTGTCTCATTGCATGCGAAACCAAACATCATACCCTGATCTCCTGCCCCTGTCTCATCCTTCAGATCCTCCTCATCAGGCATCTCGCCGTCCTTGTACTCCAGCGCTCTGTCTACTCCCATGGCTATATCCGGCGACTGCTCGTCAATCGCCGTAAGTATGGCGCATACGTTACCGTCAAATCCATACTCACTGTGATCATATCCTATATCGCGGATCACATCCCTTGCTATCTGCTGTATATCTATATAGCATTCTGTGCTTATTTCTCCCATTATCATGGCATATCCCGTATTTACCGTTGTTTCCGCAGCGACTCTGCCCATAGGATCCTTTGCCAGTATCGCATCCACTATGGCATCTGATATCTGGTCGCATATCTTGTCAGGATGGCCTTCAGTTACAGACTCTGATGTAAATAATTTTTTCATTGTTCCCTCCCTGTATAAAATGAAAACCTCTTTCGGAATCAGAAAGAGGCAAATTTGCTGTTATCTTTCCTCATCTTTCAGAATAAAATATCTGTAGGATTTAGCACCTTCTATGTTTTGCATACATAAGGTTGCCGGGCTTCACAGGGCCTATTCCCTCCACCGCTCTTAATAAGGCTTCTTTAATTTTCCTCTTTAATTATATAGTAATAACTCTCTCTGTCAATAGGCAATATCCAAACTTTATGGCTCTTGTATTTTTTTAGAAATAGGGTATACTTTTTGTATCATTTATTATTATTATACTATACTGAAATTAAGTGAGGTATCTGATTTGAGCAAACCTGAACTGACCGTCATCGAAGGAGGACTCTCCCTTTCCGCATCAAGACAGAACAAGCAGCTTATATATGCCTATGTCACCGATACACGTCTTATGGGTGTCCTTGCAGTATATGCCAGCTGGAAGCTTTCTGACACTGATTCCGGATTCCATCAGTTTTTTTATATAGACTGTGAGGAATCAGGCTTTGAAACATACAAAAGCGTCATCGGAAGTGATGAATATGACGTACACTCGATAGAGCAGGCTATAATAGGCGGTCTGGGGGCAAAGAAGATAGAGATCACAAAGCGTCAGCTCCAGGGGCTGCTGACATATTACGCAGGCTTCAACCGCAGCCGCGGCATACCTCTTCCTTCCGGGAAAGAGGAATACGGTTTTCTCATCGATCCGCCAGAATTTCTCAGCGATCGTGAAAAAGATGAGCTTATGAAAGCGATCTGCGGGGAAATGACAACTAATTATCAGGTCATCAATTATTTCCTTATGCGATGCTTCGGCAGAGATCACAGCGGAGCGTCATACCTTGCGGCTGATGATGTACCTGTCGATCTTTATGACAGCTACTATCCTGCAACTTTTTGCAAGAATGTCATAGACACCGATAAAATGTATGCGGACAATGCTGTTTCCTATCTCTGCGAATCGCTTGTAGAAATGAACGGGAATTATGAGACAGTGATCTCAAAAGTCATCGTAAAAGATCTTAGGATAGTGGCATTTGAAAAATGTTCGGGCTTTGCAGTAAGCGCAGCAGAGGCTGCGATGATGCTGGCAAAACCCGAATTCGTAACTGTCTATGAAGTCCTGCTGTCCAATGATGACATAGACAATAATATAGATGAATTCAACATAAATTTCAATACGGTTATGTCCACTCATGAAAACGGCCGTATGTTCATGGTATTCAGAAAAAACAACAATCATGTCAAAAAAAGGATCTTCAGGCTCAGCAATGATGTTGAGAGTGTGTACTACCTCACCGATTTCGGTCAGCTTATAGTCGCTGCCTACTCTCTGCCCAGCATAATGGCTGCCGAGCTCAAGCTGCGCAAAAGCCCTCTGGCTCCCTTCCTGATGCTGACATCAAAATATGAATTCAAAGAATCGATACTGCTGGAATTCGTGCAAAGCGATTTTGAGGATTTTGACGAATTCCTTGATTTCATCAAGGATTGACTATCTTAGAAAAAAGCGTTTTGCTCATTCGCTTCACAGGCGCTGCCGATACATTGGAAAGAACGGCTATGGCCATATCAAGCTCAGGGCACATCCAGAAGCTGGCTCTGAAGCCTATATCTGTACCTTCATGCCCTACAAGGTGATATCCTTCCTGTTCCCTCATGAACCATCCGAGTCCCATTTTCTCTCCGTTATTAGGGACTACGGCATACTCCTGCCACATCTTATCATATGTGCTCTCTGAAAATGCCTTTCTATCCAGATTGAACCTGCCCCATTTCAGCAGATCTCCAACATTTGTAGTCAGAGTTGAGCTTGGTGCATGCTGCCTGCTGTACGGATAATATTTTGCCATTATTATCGAACGGTCTTTATCTCTTTCATGGGGCATCGCCATTCCAAGCCTGTCTATATCCTCCAGCTCAAGGCTTCCACCCGTCCGCTCTATGGTAAGTACTGTCGTATGATCCATTCCTGCCGGTCTGAAACAGCTTTCTGCTATAAATTCATCAAAAAGCTTACCTGACACTTCCTGGATTATGATCCCCAGGAGCTCATATGCTATACTGCTATAGCTGAACCCT
>CALCKF010000030.1 GCA_937966095.1 uncultured Eubacterium sp. | reverse complement strand
AACCATGCGATCCTTATACAGATGCAGATATGGGCGAAGGTATGGGATCAAAATGGAGTAAAGCTACTGCTTTGGAAGCTAATTTAGGTCTTGGAATGTCATGGGGATTTTTCTTTGGTGGATGGTCAAGGCTGGCAAAAACAGAGTCAAATGGATATCATGGATGCCAATGGGGTTGGGGAGTTTTAGCAGCAGTCGCAGGTCTATTTGCTGCATTTGCTGCATTAGCGATAGGAGAATATGACCCTACGGCGTGGTTTACAAAAGTAAGTGCCGATACGGGGTCAGTTATATTACCATTGGCAGGCTTGATTTTATTCGCGATAGCAAACCTTACATCAGTTGCAACACTTGTATATCCGGAAGCAGTAGCAGTTAAAAGTCGTCTGCCGAGGCTCAGCTGGATAATAGCATTATTAATTTCTACGGTTCCTGTCTTGTTCATGCTTAATAATACTGTGTATTATATGGTAAGTAGTGTATATGCATTTATAGGCTTAGTAACTGGATGTTATTCTGCAATAATAGTATCCGACTATTTGTTTATTTCTAAAGGCAGATTTAGAATGAGAGAGTTTTTCAGCAAGAAAGGGTATCAATATGCTAAAGGATGGAACCCTGCAGCAATAATTTCAATAGCAGTTGGACTTACAACATATTTACTGATTCTGAACCCCCTCACATGGACCAGCATAACGGGGATATTCCCATATACAACTGCAATAATACCTACATTCTTTATTACATGTATAGTATATACTGTATTAATGAAGTGCTGGATAGTCAAGAAATACAAAATTCCGTTTGTAAATGACAATGAAATAGAATCATGATTAATGATCAAAATTGTAAATTGATTACATATTGGCTCAGAGCTGCTACGATTTCTATATTGTAGCAGCTTTGAGTATTAAAAAACATGGGGAGCCTGATATTGGAAAGGAGTATCGTATGAGTTTTGACTTGGAGACCAAAGAAATAATATATCTGAATCAGATACTTGCAGAATTACATGATAATGAGAATTATCAACAGGCATTCAATGTATTTTTAGACAAACTTAAAGACCTTGTAGTTTTTGAAAAGGGGGATATTTATTTTTATAAAAAGAATGAAAATAAAATTGTATTTGATGATTTTATTTTTGTGGACTGGGGAGAGACCGATTTAAAAAGTTATATAAATAATTACTGCGAAATTGATGATGTTTTACCTATAATATCAAAAGAATTGCCGATGATGTTCAGATGCTCTGATATATTTATTTTAGATGAGCGGAAAAAAACAAGATATTATAATGAACTTCTTAATCCGGCAGGGATGAACCATTCTATTGAAGGTAATTTATATGTAGATGAAAGCGGGTATATTGGCGGCATAGGATTGCATAGACCAGAAAAATATAATGATTTTACAGAAACTGATTTGCAGATATTACAAATCTCAAGACCTCACTTGGCAAGCGTTGCTAAGAAATATCATAATGCACAGATGCATATAAAAAATTATTTATATGAAATACCGTTACTTTCAAATGTTCACGGTGTAGGGATTTGTATATGGGATTATAGTCTAAAACTCTTGGATTGTAATTTTCAGCATAGCAGATTTATTGATGATGCACATATTCCTCAGATTATGCGTGCATTGATCACTCTGTGTAAAAGCATTATGAAAAATATATCGAATACAAATTTTGTATCTGAAAAAAAAGAATTGAGTGCAAGAAGCAGAATAAATATAGGTGAAACACGATATTTTGCCGAGGTTGTTTTGGCTATTGAAAATGTTGTTTCTGGAGGTAAATTTATAGCAACTATATATGATTACTCAAGTTTGTTCAATGGGATATTAAAAGAAATAAAGGATAAATATAAATTAACGGATCGGGAGTATAAAATATTACAATGTATCATCAAAGGAATGAGTAATCAGGAAATCAGTAATGAATTGTTTATAAGCGTTCCTACTGTAAAAAAACATCTTAGCAGTATTTATGAAAAAATGGATATAGAGGGGAAACATCAAATATTAGGTACGATGATATAAGTATACTAAAGGATAAATTTCGAAATTCTTTATGTAAATAAGTATCCTTGAGATTAATATACAGATTTTTGATAAGTGTTAAAATTGTATTAGTAATAACGATTCAGCATAGTGAAAAGGAGGAAATATGTTAAGAATATCGAGAACAGAACAACAAAAGGGAAACTATGTGCTTGATGGAGGCAATAAGTTTCCTAGGATAGAAAAGCTTTTAAAAACATATTGGGAGTCTACGCCTGAGGTAGATATAGAAAGGGCAAGAATATATACTCGATCATATAAAGAAACAGAAGGAGAAGAGACAATAATAAGAAGAGCTAAAGCTTTTAAAAAGTATTGTGATGAAAGAATAATCAATATACCGGAAAACCAACTTATTGTAGGTGATACAGCAATCAAGCCAAGAGCAGGTGCAGTAGACCCTATTTTTCATAACGGTTGGCTTAGCCAGGAAGTAAGGTCGATATCAAGCAGGAAACAGGATCCATATTATATTTCAGAAGATGATATAAGAGAGCTTGAAGAAAAAATTTTTCCATATTGGAAAGGGAAATCTGTAAGTGAACATTGGATGAAACAAATCCCATCATGGGTAAGAGAATTGGCTGTTAAAACAGGAATAATTGATGTTGAAATAAAAACCCAGAGTGCAGCAGGGGAAACAGCTCCTTATTGCGAAATGTTGATAAAAAAAGGTTTTGGCAAAATAAAAGCCGAAGCTAAAGAGTGTATTAAAACATTAGATATGTATGATCCGGAAGATTATGCAAAAATATCATTTTATCAGGCGTCTTTGATTACATTAGAAGGTATGTCTAATTATATAGAAAGACATGGCAGACTGGCAGAAGAGATGTCAAAAAAAGCGGAGGGAAAAAGAAAAGAAGAACTCGTTGAAATAGCAAAAAACTGTTATCAGCTTGCGGAAGGAAAGCCGGAAACATTTTGGCAAGGCCTACAGTTTGTTTATTTTATACTTGTGGGTTGTATGATGGAAGGAAACGGTCCTTCATATTCACCTGGGAGGGTAGATCAGTATTTGTATGAACTCTATGACAATGATATAAATGAAGGAAGATTGACTATGGAAGGGGCTTTGGAACTTATTGAGACTTTTTATGTAAAGGCCTCTGAATCCACATGGTTCTTGAGTGAAAATGCATGCATGTATTTTGCAGGATATCAGCCGTTTCACAGTATAATAGTGGGTGGTATAGACAAAACGGGAAGAGATGTTACGAATGAATTATCTTATTTGTTCATTACAGCGAAAATGGATGTAAAACTTCATGGCCCTTCACTTTGCGTGAGGGTACATAAACAATCTCCTGAGGATTTTCTTGTGCATGTTGCTAAGCTGGCAAGGATGGGTACTGGATTCCCTGCAATATATAATGACGAATCGGCAATAAAGATGATGTTACAGTCAGGGGCTACTATGGAGGAAGCGAGAGAGTATCAAATGGTGGGATGTGTTGAGCCGTTTATAGGAGGTAAAATGGCTAAGTGGTCTGACGGCGGGCATTATAATTATGGGGCAGCTATGGAGTTTGTTTTAACCAATGGAAGAAGTATAATAAATGATAATAAATTGTTAGGAGTGCAGACAGGTAATCCTGCAGAAATGTCTTTTGAAGAAATAAAAGAAGCTGTTAAGATACAGTTAAAACATATGATTAAGGCAATAAGTATATGTGCCAATGTCAATGAGAAAGTTTGTGCTGAACTGACTCCTTATCCGTTTGTATCAACTCTATTGGATGGGACATATGAAAGCGGGAGAGATCTTACTATAGGCGGTGTAAAATATACGATAGGACCAGCGCTTATAGGAACCGGAATAGCAGATCTGGTGAATTCTTTATCGGCAATCAGGAAACATATATACCAAGATAAATCAGTTACAATGGATCAACTGGTGGATGCACTTAAAAATAATTTTGAAGGCAATGAAGATATGCGGCTTATGCTTCAAAATACTACTCCTATGTATGGCAATGATATTGAGGAAGTTGATGTACTTGCTGGTGAAATGACAGATTTTGCTCATTCGGTGATCTCATCTATAAATTCATGGAGAGGTCCCAAATTTATTTCGGGATTATACCCCGTATCATCCCATGTACCGCATGGTCTTGTCGTAGGGGCCCTTCCTTATGGGCGTTTGGCCGGTAAAGCCCTAGCGGACGGATGCTCTCCTAATGGGGGGACAGATAAAGACGGGCCAACTGCAGTATTGAAGTCAGTATCAAAAATAAATCATGAAGTACATACATCTGGTACACTTCTCAATATGCGCCTTGATCCAGTAAGTGTAAAAGGCGATATGGGGCTTAAACGAATCACTCAAATTATAAGGACGTTTGTTGATTTGAATATATATCATATACAGTTTAATGTTGTGGATTCTGAAGTCTTGAGATGTGCGCAGGAAAAACCTGAAGAATATAAATCGTTGATAGTAAGAGTTGCAGGATACAGTGCATATTTTACGGAACTCTGTAAAGAAATGCAGGATGATATAATAAATCGTACAGTACATACTGCGTAGAGGAGATCCATATGGAAGAAAAATCTAATCTTAAAGCAATTGTTTTTAATGTACAGAAATTTTCCATACATGATGGAAGTGGTATGCGTACACTGGTATTTATGAAAGGATGCCCATTATCATGCATTTGGTGCAGTAATCCAGAATCGCAATCAGCATTTGTTGAAATAATAGATGTAAAAACCAATTGTATAAAATGTGGTAAGTGTTATTATATATGCCATAAAAAAGCCATATCGAAAAATGATTTTAATATAGATAAATCTTTATGTGATGGATGTGGAATGTGTGCGGATAAGTGTTATGCAAATGCTAAAAAGAAAGTAGGGAGTATATATTCCATAGAAGATTTAATGGAAAAAATAGAAAAAGATTATATTATATATCGCAATTCAGAAGGGGGTGTTACTATAGGTGGCGGTGAGCCTATGATGCAGGCAAGTTTTGTGGCAGAGTTATTGAAACAATGTCATTCAATCAATATACATACGGCATTGGAAACATGCGGATATAGCTCATGGGATAAAGCAGAAAGTGTTTTCCGTCATACTGATCAGATATTCTTTGACTTAAAACATATGGATTGTTATAAGCATAAAGAAATTACAGGAGTAGAAAACACATTGATACTTCAAAATGCTGAAAAATTAGCTGGAATGCGTAAGGAAGTGATTTTTAGGATACCGCTTATTCCAACATTGAATGATAGTATTGAAAATATACGAGACACGGGTATATTCGTCAAAAATTTAATGTGTCATGCAGCGGATATCAAAATTGAGATATTGCCATATCATAGCATGGGGATCAATAAATATAATTGGCTTAATAGGGAATATACACTGAAGTGGCTGAAAACTCCTGACAATGATTATGTGGAAGCCAGAAAGAACATTCTGGGAAAAATAGGATGCAATGTTATTTAATTTTCCGGCAAGATAACTAAATAAAAGATGTTTAAACCCCATTCCTGATTTAAAAAATATTGCTTCGAGAAGATAGATTAAAAATCTAACTTTCGAAAGTTGTATTGCTAACAGGATGGGGTTTATTTTTTATAATTTGTCTATTATAGGCAATTGGTAAGGTTTGTTCTCTTATTGAGTATGAAGTCTTTTTTTGTATCAAAAGATTTTCTCTCGAGATCCATATCATAGCCATCACTTGTTAAGATGATATCTTTATTACCTGCAGCTGTCCTGACTATTTCCGAAGTCAGCCATGGATTGGTCACGAGAACAGGCCCGAGAGAGTTGGTGAATATAGAGTTTACTGTTTTGAAACCTTCTTCGCGTGTCTTGCCTGTGTTCCCGTATCCGTAATAAAGTGTGCCAAAACATGTCCCTGTTTCTGATATGAAATCAACCATCTGTATCTGACTGCCGATGATATCAAGATCTGTTCCATTGTAGTTGCAGGAAAAATACAGATCATCTCCGTAAACTGAATTTCTTTCCAATGTTTCAGCAGGCAAAATCCCGATGCCGTCAAAAAAGCTGCCGTCTGTACGTTTTATTGTCTGCCCCCACATGGCCACGGATGTCCCTGTGACGATAAGTGGTCTTCCCTCACTAATAAATTTTTCAAAGGAAGCTTTCAGTGGTATCAGATATTCGAGAACGGCTGGAAATGATGATAATTCACCCGGAGGGCAGAATATTATATCATAATTAACAGGATCAAAATTCTCTGTATCAAAATCGATTTTATCGGTTGTAACATCAAGGTCATAATGTGCCGCCGCTTTTTGCAGTGCCAGTATATTTCCGCGATCTCCATGAAGATAAAGAGTATCGGGGAAAAGCCATGCGATTTTTATAGTATCCATCAATTATACCTCCTAAATGTCATTGTTTCTGCTGGATATACTTTTCCATGCTGTAAAAGTTTTTCAGTAATGTTATTATATAGATATTGTCTGTTTCAGCTTTCTCTATTTCTTCAAATATCGCTTCTATATCATCTGTTTCCTTTATAGTTATCTTTTCCGGATCAACACCTGCATAGATGAGACGGTTAGCGGTATCGTAGCATACGTGATCGGAAAAACAGAAATATTTCTCTACATTACTGTTGATAAGTCCGGAAAAATCACAGTCAAATGAATAGAAAGTATTCGTATAATATGGAAGTATATCAGTTATAGGAGCGAGTCCCAGGCAGAACATCTTTTGTTTCGGATCTGCTGCCATGACGTTTATGGATGTCTGAAGCGTTTCAGGATTTTCCTGCTTTATCCTCATGTATTTTATGGTTTTGTTTTTATATCGGAGTATTTCATATCTGCCGCCTATGTTTTTAAATTTTTTAAAAGCTTTCGAGGCCTCTTCAGGAGATATACCCCCCAATGTGTCAGCAACGGCAAGTGCTCCTGCATAGTTGTAACACATGTATGGCGTGTCGTAAGGCATGTTGAAGGAGACATCATCCAGCTTAAAACTCTGGCTGCCGAAATCAACATCTGTCACTGTATAATCTGCTTTTTCTGAACTTGAATGACCGCAGTTACTGCAGTGGAATTTACCTACACCGTCATTATTATAATAATCAAACACTATTTTATGTTTGCATTTCGGACATGCCATGGTAGGGAATGAGGGACCCTTTTCAAAGGATTCGCTATGTCGCGCTACACTGTAAGTTATGATATCACATCCGGTGCTGTCGAAGGATTTGGAACGGGGTTCTTCATTGTTGAGAAAAAGACGTATATCCCCCTTAAGTATACCGGAAAGCTTTCGATATATGAAATCCGGATCACCGTTTCTTTGTACCTGGTCTTTCTGAAGATTGGTTATCAATATGTTGCGGGCAGGGAGCTGTTTGTGTATTATAGGTAAAAACCTTTCGTCGGTTTCAAATATTATATAATCTGCCTTGATATGCCCGGTAAGAGTCGATGCTTTCGACAGAGCAGTCGCGATACCGTATATGAGATTGGCTCCTTCCAGATTTGCAACGACCTTTTTGCCGCTGCTCCTGAATATATGGGTAACCAGATTAGTGGTTGTGGACTTCCCGTTGGTCCCCGTTATAAAAAGTACTTTGGAATAATCTATACCTTTAAAATGCGAAACCATATGAGGATCTATCTTCATGGCTTTTTCTCCGGAAAAATTTGAACCGCGTTTTTTGTCCAGGATATTTATTGCCACGTTAATGATCTTTGCAAACCAAAGTGCGATATAGAATTTCATAATTTGCCTCCTGATGATAGTGAACTTTTAAAATGCTGAAGCCCGGAATAAAAGATATCATATGATTATTCTGAGCAGAAAAAGTTGTTTTATATATATTTTTGTATATATATTTGTTTTTACTGACGGGAATATTCTACCATAAACCGATATTATCTGCCACATAATTAAAATCAGTAAATAAGCTCATATGAAAAATACGGGGAATAAAAGCGTAGTACAAGATTGCCGGTTTGTCAAACATTGTAAATAACATGCAAATATGATATTATTTAAAAAAGTATTAATGAAAAATTAAAAAAGCGTTAATAGAATTGTTCTAGCAAGCTCAGAGGTAGCAATAATGAAAGAAAAAGAATTGGAATTCATGCCGGTGATACTTGGAGGTGACATAGCCACTTACAGCCTGGCCAGATCTTTTCATGAAGAATACGGAGTCAGGTCTACAGCCATAAGTCTTTATAAGAACTGGCTCAATTCATATTCCAGCATCATAGATAACATAATAGAACCCAGAATGAATGAAACAGATGTGTTTTTGGATAAACTCATAAGCCTTGGAGAGAAATATAAGGGTATAAAGAAACTTATAATACTTGCATGCGGAGACTGGTATGTGAGGATGATAATAGAAAACAGAGACAAGCTGGAAGAGTATTATGTGATACCCTACGTAAATGAGGAAATTTTCAATAAAGTAGTGTTAAAAGATAGTTTTTATGAAATATGTGAAAAAGAAGGAGTGAATTATCCAAAGACATTTGTATGGGATATGGAGAAAGAACAGGATATCGTCCTGCCTTTTGATTTCCCTGTAATAGCAAAGCCTGCCAGCAGTGCGGAATATCATTATGCTCAATTCCCCGGGAAAAAGAAAGTTTTCAAATTCGATTCCATGGAAGAGCTTACGGATATGCTGGCAAAGATCGAAAAAAGCACATACAGCTATAAATTCCTGATACAGGATTTCATTCCCGGAGATGATACCTACATGAATATACTGACCTGTTATTGTGACAGAAACTCCAGAGTCAGATTCATGTCTTTTGGAAGGACTATACTGGAAGACCATGGTGATGAAGGAATAGGCAATCCCGTAGCTATAATAAATAAAGTGGATCGTAAGGCCATGGATATGGCGGTCAAGTTTCTTAAGAGTGTCGGGTATACAGGATTCGCCAATTTTGATATAAAATATGATGTCAGGGACGGAAAATATAAGTATTTTGAGATAAACACAAGACTGGGGAGAAGTAATTATTATATCACAGGCAGCGGGTTCAATGCGGTAAAATGGATAGTGGATGATCTTATCTATAATAAACCTTTTGAACAGGAATTGGTGATTGCAGACAGAGAAAATCTGTATACCGTCGTGCCTAAATCCATCATACTCGCATATTCGGGGTCAGAAGAACTCAAAAATCAGGTGAAACGCCTTTACCGTGAAGGAAAGGTTTCAAATCCGCTTGATTATAAAGGTGACAGAAATATAATCCATAAGCTTTATGTGCGGTATTATATGTTGAAACAAAAGAGGAGGTTCAGAGAATTCATGAAACGGGAAGGCAGGATATAATAATATCATGATGAAGGGCACAGTAGGTGTATTAGGTGGAGTAGGACCTTTGGCTACGGTATATTTCATGAATATGATAATAAAAATGACTGATGCTGATACGGATCAGGAGCATATAGATATGATGATACTGAATCATGCCACTATGCCGGATAGAACCGGATTTATAATGGGAAGAAACAGTGAATCGCCTTTAAACGATATGATATGTGATGCCCGTATGCTCGAACAAGCCGGATGCAGTTTTATAGTTATGCCATGCAATACTGCTCATTATTTTTTGGAAGAAATAAAGGATGCGGTAGAAATCCCGGTTTTGAATATAATAAGCGAAACGATAAAATTTGCAATGAAAAAGAAAAACGCACCGGGATGTCGATCGATAAGACTGGGGATAATGGCTACAGAGGGCACTGTTTCTTCAGGAACATATGATTTTTACGGAAAACCTCTTGGAGCGGAATGCATTGCTCCGGACAAAGAGTATCAGGAAAAGATTGATCATATAATATATGATAAGATAAAAGCAGGATACAGCGCAGAGCTGGAAGAGATCATATCAATAGCAGATCATCTTAGAAGCAAAGGATGTGATATTGTAATAATGGGATGTACAGAGCTTTCTATAGTATACAGAGATTTGAGACTTTGGGATTTACGGGATGATATGGTGGATTCTCTTGAAGTACTTGCACGCATTACTATAGAAAAAGCAGGGAAGAAATTGAGATAAAGACCGATCATACTGAAAAGGACATACTGTATAGTTTGTTTATACAGTATGTCCTTTCTTCGCTGTGCTTGTCAATCGCAGGGATACGCGTCGTCGTAGATCGCAGCCTCGCTTTGCTTCGGGCGATCCTGACGGGTGACGTTCCGCTGCTCTGCCTTCGCTGTGCTTGTCAATCGCAGGGATACGTCAACCCCACAGTTCTTCGTCGGTAGGGACGTAGTTATCGGGCATATATCTGGCGATCCTGGATATATTCATAAGGTGTTTATAGTCGAGGTTTTCCGATATGCTGTTATGGCCCCAGCTTCCACAGCCCAGTGTATTGGTAGGGGCCAGTCCGTTCCAGAAGCTTCCGCCTGCGCTGCTGGCACATATCTGGTTTATTACGAATCTGGAAACGCAAAGCTGTGTCCCTACATATTCTATATGTTCTTCAGAATCGGAATGGAAGGATACACTGTGGCCTTTTCCTTCTTTTTCAAGGTTTTCTCTTGCGATATCTACCCCTTCTGCAAGAGTCTTATATTTATAGGCAGCTATTACAGGTGCCATTTTTTCTCCCCCCAGCGGATCTGATTTTGCGGTCGCTTCAGCGACAGCTACTATTACCTTCGTATTATCCGGTATGGATATACCGGCAAGTTCTGCAACCTTTGCAGGAGATTGGCCTACTGAATGTCTGTTTGGTTTTCCGTCTTCCTGAAAGAGAGCTGATCTTATGAGCTCCAGCTGCTTATGATCTTTTATGATATAAGCGCCGCATGCCTCGAATTCATCCATTATCTTATCAAAATCCTTTTCGGGACATATGACAGATTGCTCTCCAGAGCATATTATACCGTAATCAAATGTTCTTCCTGCGATTATCTTTGGAACTGCTTCTTTGTAATCATAGCCTTCATCTATTATACACTGTACATTTCCTGCTCCCACACCAAGAGCCGGTCTGCCTGAGCTGTAGGCTGCGTTTACCATTCCTGCGCCTCCGGTAGCGACTACCACATCGGCAGAAGAGATAAGCGCACGGGTGTTTTCTCTGGAATGCTGATCCAGTATCTGTATGAGATTTTCAGGCATACCTATCTCAGACAGCTTTTCATTTATCATATCGACTGTTTTTGTGCTGCATTTTATCGCTTTGTGGTGGGGTGTTATTATAATGGCATTACCGCATTTCAGGGCAAACATGGCATTGCTCATAGGAGTTACTATAGGGTTAGTACATGGAGTTATCGCGGCTACAACTCCTACAGGCTTTGCGATTCTCGTTATGCCTGTTGTTTCGTCTGTGTCAAGTATACCTCTTGATTTTTTACCTTTAAGGTTATTCCAGATAATTTTTGATTTCTGTTTGTTTTTTGCTGTTTTGTCTTTGACATTCCCCATTCCGGTTTCTTCCACAGCTATCTCCGCCAGAAAAACGGCATTGTCATATACGACCTTGCCTATGGTTTTTACTGCTTCATCCACCTGTTCCTGTGTCATTTTTTCAAAAATTTGCTGAGCTTCTCTTGCTCTACGGATATAACCGTCTATATAAGTTTTGCTGTCTGTTTCCATAATTACCTCCGCCTTGTCAAATATTCGCAAAAATGCTGTTAATATTATATAATGCCTGTTTTGGGCTTTCAAGGCAATTTTGAAAATGCTTTGTAAAGTGCGGAAAAAAGAAGGCTTTCAGAAACAAAATTTAATATCCGGCAAATATGTACAAACCTTTAAAAACGGTTTTGATGATGCTTTGGTATAGCTCTAAAACTGCATCTGACATATCAGCCGGATATCGTTGCTTATGGAACTCAATATTTTTGAGATTTCGGAAGTTTTCTGCTCCGCATTTACAGAATCATGTTTCATCCTGAGAAGATCTTCCATTAATATTACATGTCTGTATAGAGAAGTAAGTCCCAGCATCCCTGATAGACCTTTTATTGAGTGGCACAGCATCGCTGCGTCATCATATCGTTTATTGTCGATCAGTTCGGTAAGACGCAAAACAAGATCGGCATTATTGGTTTTAAAGTTATTAAGATGTTTCATAAACAGTCTCGGACTGTTGCCCATGTTTTCTATAGCAGCATGTATGTCGCAGATTTCGTGATCATGTACAGCAGGATCAGTTCCTTTTTCTGAAATGATATCCGAGGACAATGAGTGAAGGATCGCCTGTTTTATATACGGGGATATCGTGGTATAGAAGGAAGAAGCATTGAAAGGCTTAAAAAGAAAAAGATCAAATACATCATCTGCCTCAGCTGTTTTTATCTTGCTTTCGTCTTTACTTGCTGCTGTTACAGCAATTATAGGTGCGGCAACCCCTGCCTGACGAAGTTTTTTGGCTGTTTCGATCCCATCAATGCACGGGAGGTTTATATCCATGAGTATCAGTGAATAGTAATCACTGTCGACTGAACTGCACATAGTCACGGCCTCCATGCTGTCAAAAGCGCTCTCGCATTTTACCCCTATATCACCCAGAAAAGAATGAAGTATTTCGTGGTTAGCCATCGTATCATCCACAATAAGAACTATATCGGTGTCCGGTGAAAATTTCTTGATCATAATCGTTCTCCTTGTTATTCATCATTTGTACCGCTAATGTGATTTTATAGGCAAAACAAGAACTTTACTACTGTAAACGTACGACGGCATTCTCCATATTACGACAAAAAAATCAAAATAATATTGTGGTTAAAAAAGGAAATTGATAGAATAAAGTAGATACAGGGGGAATGTTGTATGATAATGATCATTATAAAGACGGCAATAGGTATAATCACGGGCATCATAGCAGGATTCGGAGCAGTATATATCTTTAACAGGATACCGGCGAAATGGCTGTGTGACTACGGTGAAAAACCATTGCCTGAATTGACAGATCCATATATACAGAGGATCAAGGGATTTCCGTGGCGATGGATATATGCGGCGGGATTTTCATGTCTGATGATAAGGCTGCTGTTTTTTGATATGCAGTTTGCGGCAGCAGGCTTGTTTGCATGCTGGGCACTGCTTATTATAGGTCTTTCCGATCTTAAATATATGATAATACCTGATCAGTTCGTTATAATGCTGGCTTTTACGGCTTTCGGGTTTGTGCCGTACCATGATTCCTTCTGGCAGCCTTTACTGGGAGCTATATTAGGCGGAGGTATGATGCTGATGCTGGCTGTCATGGGAGGTGCATTGTTTAAAAAGGAAATAATGGGGTTTGGTGACATAAAGCTGTTTGCGTCTCTGGGGCTGGCACTGGGGGTTGTCGGGACAGCAGTCGTTTTGATAGGGTCTTCTTTTTTGAGCGGTATATTTGCAGCAGCCG
The DNA here is from genome assembly GCA_937966095.1 of uncultured Eubacterium sp. Classification (GTDB taxonomy): domain Bacteria; phylum Bacillota; class Clostridia; order Peptostreptococcales; family Anaerovoracaceae; genus Lentihominibacter. The sequence goes on along the minus strand of CALCKF010000030.1, from coordinate 29,522 downwards.
GGCTTGCTTCCGGTAAATATAAGAAAGATGATGTAAAGCCTCTGGGTCCGTATATCTGCATATGCGGAGCATTATATATTTTTATAATCTGGCCATTTTTGCTATAATAACAATAACTATGGAAACGACATATGAAATAATATATAATAGAGGATAAGATGGAAAAGAATGTCTTGCTGACAATAGAATATGACGGATCTGATTTTTTCGGATGGCAGAGACAGCCGGATCGCCCGACGGTACAAGGATATATTGAAAGGAGTCTTTCATCTCTTTTCAGACGCGAAATAACAATCAATGGGACGAGCCGGACCGATGCAGGTGTACATGCTTACGGGCAGAGGGCATCATTTAAAGCCGATATAGGGATACCTGAGGAAAAGCTGGCTTTGGTCATAAACAATTCCCTGAAGCGTCAGGGCAAAAACGGAGATAATCTTTCACCTGTAAGAGTAACAGCGGCAGAGGAGAAACCAGCGGATTTCCATGCGCGCTTTGATGCAAAAGGCAAAAAATATATTTATAGGATAAAAAACTCGCTTACCATGAATGTGTTCGAAAGAAATTACGTATATCATGTAAGTGTGCCTCTTAATTTAGAAAAGATGAGGGCTGCAGCAGGATATCTGAAAGGCGTTCATGACTTCAAATCCTTTGAAGCCTCTGGAGGAACGCCAAGGGAGACGACGATAAGAAATATCTTTGATATAGATATAATGGCTGTACCGCTTGCTGATGCCGGAGCAGAAAACGGATGGGAAAGGATTCTGGAGATACATGTTAGCGGAGACGGATTTTTATATAATATGGTGAGGATAATATCAGGAACGCTTGTCGATATAGGGACAGGTAAAATTGAAGCAGAAATGCATGACATAATAACAGCTAAAGACAGGAGTATGGCAGGACATACAGCGCCTCCGGGAGGGCTTTATCTGGCGGAAGTTTATTATTGATTCGAGGGAATTTATATCAAGGAGAAAGAAAAATGGACAAAAGACCCAGCTGGGATGAATATTTCATGGATATGGCAGTGCTTACAGCAAAAAGATCTACATGTTTGAGAAGGCAGGTAGGCGCGGTAATAGTAAAGGACAGGCATATAATAGCTACAGGTTATAATGGAGCGCCCAGAGGCCTGGAGCACTGCGGAGATCGGGAAGGAGGCTGTCTGAGACAGCAGCTGGGAGTGCCTTCCGGAGAAAAGCATGAACTGTGCAGGGCTCTCCATGCAGAACAGAATGCTATAATACAGGCAGCGACTCTTGGACAAAGTGTGGAGGATGCTGCAATATATATCACACATCAGCCTTGCGTGATCTGCGCTAAGATGATAATAAATGCAGGGATAAGCCGTATAGTAGTAAAAGAGGGATACCCGGATGAACTGTCAGTGGAGATCCTTAAGGAAGCTGGATTGAAAATAGTTATGTTAGGAGAAGGTCAGTGACAGCAACCAGTATAGAATTGTGGGGGCCCTTCATCGTTTCTCTGCTGGTGACAGCGGCGGTTACGCCTCTTGCGATATGGGCTGCTCCCAAAATAGGCGCCATGGATATACCAAAAGACGAAAGGCGCGTTCATAATAAGCCTATGCCGCGATTTGGAGGTATAGCAATATATGCCGGGATCATGATCGCGCTCGGTGTTTTTGCCCGTGAGGACAGCGGGATAACCAGTATAATGGCAGGCTGTACCATGATATATATACTCGGCCTCATAGACGATCTTAAAAACCTGAGGCCTGTGATAAAACTGGCTGGGCAGACTGTATGTGCTGCAGTAGTCTACATCATGGGGGTCAGGATAGAATTCATCACAAATTATTTCGGACCCGGGAATATGGCTTTCGGCGATGTGGCATGCTGCATAGTGACCATTTTATGGATAGTAGCTATAACGAATGCGGTCAATCTGATAGATGGCCTTGACGGTCTGGCTGCGGGGATATCAGTTATCTCTGCTTTATGTATAGGATATGTGGCCTATATACATGGTCAGTATGTGCCTACATTGGCCATGATGACGGTTGCAGGAGCAGCTCTGGGATTTCTGCCGTACAATTTTCACCCTGCTAAAATATTTATGGGAGACAGCGGTTCTGAGCTTCTGGGGTTTTCTATAGCGGCCATCTCCATTTTGGGGACGGTGAAAAGCGCAACAGTTGTTGTTGTGGTGATACCGGCTCTGGTTCTGGGACTGCCTATTTTAGATACGATGCTTGCAATAATAAGAAGACTGTATAATCATCAGTCTATAGGGACGGGGGATAAGGAGCATCTTCATCACAGGATAATGCGTGCAGGATTTGGACAGAAAAGAGCAGTGATGATAATGTACAGCATAAGTGGTATAATGGGCATTGTTGCCGTGCTTTACAGCAGGGGATTTGTGATAGAGTATCTGGGACTTGTGGCAGTGGCTATAATGCTGATATATGTGCTGCTTTCGGATACAGGCAACAGGAATGTAAGTATCAGGGCTGACAAGATAACTAAAGAAAAGGAGAAAATGAAAACGGATAAATGATGGCAGAAACGGAAAATCTCAATGATATAAAAAATAAAGAACTGTTGCGTATGCTGGCAAAGGTTGCCCTGCCTATAGCCCTTCAGAGTCTCATAGGTTCAAGTCTCAGTTTCATAGACAATCTCATGGTAGGAAGTCTGGGAGAGCTTGAGCTGAATGCAGTTGGAGTATCAGTTCAGATTTTTTTCATACACTGGATGCTGCTGTATGGATTTGCAGGCGGAGCAGCTACATTCATATCGCAGTTTTATGGAGTACAGGATTTTAAGAATATAAGAAAGACGACAGGCTTTGCGTTGACCATTGCGATCGGCATAGGCCTGATCTTTTTTATTGCAGGAGTATTGTTTCCGGAGTATATACTGAGGATATTCACAAGATTTCCTGAGGTCATAGATGTAGGGTCAGATTATGTAAGAATAGGGTCTTTCACATTTCTGATGCTGGCGGTGACCCAGCCTTTCACAGTAGCTCTCAGGGCAACACAGCAGTCAGTTCTTCCGCTTATTGCCAGTATAATAGCGCTTGGTACGAACACTCTTCTGAATTATATGCTTATATTCGGAAATTTCGGTATGCCTGCCATGGGAGTAAGAGGTGCTGCTCTTGCAACAGCCATAGCAAGAGCATTTGAAATGTGCATAATACTGTTTGTTGTGTTTGGACTGAAAAACAGGATATCCGGGAGCATAAGGGAATTTTTCGGCTACAGCAGAGAACTTGCTTTCAGGATAATACGCAATGCGCTTCCGACTACTACAAATGAGACGCTATGGGGTATAGGGACTTCTCTTTATGTAGCGGCGTTTGCAAGGATAGGGATTGCAGAGGGGGCGGCCATACAGGCATGTAATACTATAAACAACATGTTTGCAATGGCGGCTTTCAGTATAGGAGATGCTATACTGATACTTGTTGGCCAGAAGCTTGGAGAGGGGAAGCTGCAGCTGGCGTATAATATGTCGAAGAAAATGGTAAAAATAGGAATAGCGATAGGGTTCTGCTTCGGAGGGGGTGTGATCCTTGCCGGAGAACCTCTCCTCAGTTTGTTTGACTTTTCACAACGAGGAGCAGACTACGCATTAAAGATACTGATGATATATGGGGCAACTATGTGGATATCCATATATAACGGCATACATGTTACAGGAACCCTGAGGTGTGGAGGAGATACGAAATTTGCTATGATAACAGAAACTTCGACAGTATGGCTTATAGGTGTACCTGTGGCGTTCGTGACATCCCTGTATTTTCAGCTCCCAATATATATGGCAGTGCTGGCGGTAAAGGCTGAGGAAGTAGTAAAAGCTGTCTTTCTTACCAAAAGATATTTAAGTAAAAAATGGCTGAATAATGTCATAAAAAATATTGATGACAAGGTAATGAAAAGCGCAAAATAGTACGAAAAATGTCGTTGCAACAGCACATATATACACTTGCAAATAGGCCGAAACCATTGAAAGAATTAATGAAAACATTAACAAAGTATTAACAGAAAAAAAGTTTCACAATTACAGCAAATAGGTGTATAATGTTATACAAATCATAATTTGAAGGGATGAAAATCGACTATGGATGATGTAGGCAAAATCAAAAAACAAGTGGCAGTGTACGGATTCATATTTATAGCGATATGCCAAGCGGCATCCCTTTTTATTATGGGCTTTGACGTTATGTTTACTGTGTTTCTTCTGGCTGGTTTTGCATCAGGTCTTGTATGCTTCAATCTGATTGCTTTTTTTCTTAAAAAAATGCTGGACAGCGGAAATGCCGGATTCTCGACACTGAGTTTTATAATAAGGATACTTATATACTGCGGTGTGTTTTTCGTAGCCATAAGGCAGGGGACCAGCTGCGGGCTGGCGTGTCTTCTGGGAATACTGGCGCCAAAGCTGCCTTTATATTATTTTCATGCCATAAAGCCTGATTTCAATACAAAACGCAGAGTGCGGCCGGAGGTTCAGGCTATGTACGAGGCTGAGGATAAAGAGAAGGAAGACAAATACTGGGGAAGAGAGGAGGAATAGATCATGCATGACTTGTCGCATCTTGGACCAAAAAAAGTGTTTATTTTCGGTGACGGCTCTTTTTTTATTACCGAGACTGTAGTCTGGGGGCTGATCGTTGCGCTTATCATAGGAGTGCTTGCGTGCTGGTCTGCCAGCAGGCTTCAACGAGTCCCTAAGGGAAAACAGGTGATAGCGGAGCTGATTGTGGATAAGGCATACGGTATGGTACAGTCCATAATGGGAGTCAAGCTGGGAACGGTATTTGCGCCATATATGGCAACGATATTTTTCTTCATGCTGTTTTCCAATATGCTGGGTCTTTTCGGATTCAGACCGGTGACTACAGACATAAACTGTACTTTTGCACTTGCCATTACTACTTTTTTCCTGATACAGGGAACAGGCATAAAGTATATGGGGGTGAGAGGAAAACTGAAGCATATGTGTTCGCCATATCCGTTTATGATATTCATAAATGTGATAGAGATGTTTTCCACGCCGTTGTCTCTCGGGCTTCGACTTTTCGGCAACATACTTGCGGGCATAATAGTGATGTCGCTGGTATACAGCGGACTTGCCACGCTTTCATATCAGTTTGCCAGCATACCTGTGCTGGATGCGATACTGCCTCTGCCGGCCAATGCATTTTTTGATATGTTTGAACCGGTTCTGCAGGCATATATATTTACTATGCTGTCTATGGCATTTATTGCCAATGAGGCTATAACTTTAAGCAATCATATAGAAGATTGAAGATGTTAAAAACAAGGAGGATATTATTATGACAGGAATTACACCGGAAGCTTTTGTACTTGGATTATCGGGCCTTGGTGCAGGCCTTGCCATGATTTGCGGTATAGGTACAGGAATAGGACAGGGTTATGCTGCAGGAAGAGCTGTAGAAGGAGTTGCAAGACAGCCTGAAGCACAGGGAGACATACTTAAGATAATGCTGGTAGGACAGGGAGTATCAGAGACACCGACTATCTTTGCATTTGTAGTTTCGATTCTGCTGCTGTTTGCGAATCCGCTTGTCGGCATGCTGTAGCAGGTTCAATGGACATAAAAGGACAGGAAGGAGGCGATGAATAATGGAGTATACAGGTCTTATAGAGATAAACTGGTCGATTATCATGATATGGATAACCGTAATCGTTCTTTTTCTCGTATTAAAAAAATTTTTCTTTGAAAAAATAAGAAAATTCATGGATGAAAGATCGAATTCCATTCAAGACGCCTTTGAAAGCGCAGAAGCTGTAAACAGAAGAGCTGATGAAAAGATGCAGAACTATAATAAAAAAATAGCTGATCTGGAAGCGGAAGGAAGAGAGATAATAAGAGAAGCTAAAGCGAAAGCCGATGCGCAGGCGAGAGAGATAATAGAAGAAGCCAACAGGAACGCAGTCAAGATCATTGACAAAGCAGAAGCTGTAATAGAACAGGAAAGAGAAAAAGCGATGGAAAGCATGAAACAGGAAATCGCGGCTTTGGCTATTCTTGCTGCAGAGAAGATAGTAGAGCATGAGATTCAGAAAGTTGGACAGGAAGCGGTAGTTGATGAGGTTATCAGACGGGCAAGGAGTTCGGGATGGAAGAATTAACTATTGATTTAACTTATGGCACAGCATTGTTTGAAGCAGCCAGGGATACCGGAAAATTGGATACGATAGATGAAGAGACTTTGCAGATAATGGAAATCCTTAAGGCTCAGAATGATTTTCATACGTTCCTGAATTCTCCCGGAATATCAGCGAATGAAAAAAAGACTGTTCTGAAAAATGTATTTGACGGCCGTATCTGCAAAGAACTCCTGAATTTTCTCTATATTCTGGTGGATAAAGGCAGAACAGCGCACCTTGAAAGGATCTTCAAGGTATATAAAAAGCTGGTCAACAAGGAGGAAGGATATTCTTACGGTACTGTTTATTCAGTCGTTCCGCTTACGGAGGATCGTATAAAGGAGCTGGAGGAAGATACCTCAAGGCTGTTTAAGGTAAACGTCAGGCTGTCCAATGAAATAGATCCCAAACTGATAGGAGGCATCAGGATCCTGGTTGAGGGCAAGCTTATAGATGCTTCCATCAGAAAGAAATTTGACGATCTGAGCAGTCAAATTAATTTGAGCTAGGGAGGAAAAGAAATGAATTTAAGACCGGAAGAAATAAGCGCCGTTATAAAAGAACAGATAAAAAATTATGAAAACAGGCTTGATGTTTCGGATTTCGGTACGGTAATACAGGTAGGTGACGGTATAGCAAGGATTTACGGTCTGGATAACTGTATGGCAGGTGAATTGCTGGAATTTACCGATAATACTTACGGAATGGCGCTTAATCTGGAAGAAGACAATGTCGGAGCTGTAATTTTGGGCTCTGACAGAGAAATACGAGAAGGCGATATAGTAAAACCGATGGGACGTGTGGCAGAGATCCCTGTAGGAGAAAATCTGCTGGGGCGTGTGGTAGATGCCCTTGGACAGCCGATAGATGGAAAAGGCCCGGTTGTAACCAAGGAAAGAAGACCTATAGAATGCGCGGCTCCTGGAGTTCTGCAGAGAAAATCTGTAAACCAGCCTCTGCAGACAGGGATAAAGGCCATAGACTCGATGATTCCTATCGGTCGTGGACAGAGAGAACTCATAATAGGAGACAGACAAACCGGTAAAACGGCTATAGCGATAGATACCATACTCAATCAGAAGAATGAAGATGTCATATGCATATATGTCGCAATAGGTCAGAAAGCATCCACTGTAGCACAGCTTGTGCAGAACCTTGAGGATAAGGGTGCGATGGAGTATACAATAGTGGTGTCGGCTACGGCATCTGATGTGGCTCCTCTTCAGTATATAGCTCCGTATGCCGGATGCTCAATGGCGGAATATTTTATGTATAAGGGCAAAGATGTACTGATTGTTTACGATGATCTTTCGAAGCACGCGGTGGCGTACAGAGCTATGTCGCTGTTATTGAGAAGACCGCCGGGAAGAGAAGCGTATCCTGGAGATGTCTTTTATCTGCATTCGAGACTTTTGGAGAGGGCAGCGAGACTTTCCGATGACCTTGGAGGCGGCTCGATCACTGCATTGCCTATAATAGAAACTCAGGCCGGAGATGTATCGGCTTATATACCTACAAATGTCATATCCATCACGGACGGACAGATATTCCTGGAAACAGAACTGTTCTTCTCAGGACAGAGACCTGCGGTAAATGCGGGTATATCGGTTTCACGTGTAGGCGGAAACGCACAGATAAAAGCCATGAAAAAAGTCGCCAGCACAATAAAGCTTGACCTGGCACAGTATAGAGAGCTGGCCAGTTTCGCTCAGTTTGGATCAGATGTTGATGCAGACACCAAACAGAGATTGGAGCATGGACAGATCCTTATGGAGATTCTGAAGCAGCCGCAGTATCAGCCGGTACCTGTAGAAAAGCAGATAATGATAATATATGTTGCTATAAACAATTACCTGATAGATATAGGTGCAGAAAATGTGAAGACATTTGAAAAGGAATTCTATCAGTTTATGGATACTCATTATGCCCATGTTGGGAAAAATATAAAGAGGACCGGGCAGATAGATGAGGAAACCGAAGAACAGCTCAAAGAAGGTATAGAGATGTTCAAGTCCGGTTTCAAAAAGAAACTTGGAATAGATGATAATGTTCAGGTGGAATCGATTTAGGGAGGTGTGAGTATGGCTGCCAACAATATGCAGGATATAAAGCGGCGTATAAAAAGTATTACGAGCACTGAACATATAACGAACGCCATGAAGCTGGTTTCGGCAGGAAAACTCAGGAAAGCCAAAGCTATATTTGAAAAGACAAATGAGAACTCCCATTATATTACTCATACCATATCGGAACTGTTCAACAGCAGCAAGGAGATTCCTCATCAATATCTTGCTGGAAACAGGGAAATAAAAACGACATGCTATATAATCGTCACCAGCTGCAGGGGCCTCTGCGGCGGATTTAATTCCAATGTTCTCAAGGAGGCGCAGAGAGAAATAGACAGTGACTGGGAAAAACCTATAATATATGCCATAGGAAGCAAAGGAAAAGAGTATTTTGAAAAAAGAGGATATGATATATACGGTGATTATCTGGCTCCTCCTGAGAATATTTCTTTTCTTGAGACCAGAGAGATGAGCCGGCCTATAATTGAGATGTATAACAGAGGCGAAATAGATGAGGTCGTGCTTATATACACTTCATTCATCAGTTCTATGGAACAGGAAGTAAAGAATGTCACACTGCTTCCTTTTGAAGTGAAAAACGATCCGGATATAATAAGGAATACCAGGCAGATAGAATATGAGCCGTCCGTAGAAGCCGTATTCAACTATCTGGTTCCCAAGTACGTTGAAATGATGATATATGCTGCTGTAGTGGAATCTGCCACATGCGAGCATGCTGCCAGGAGAATGGCAATGGAAAATGCGACTGACAATGCAAGGGAAATGCTGGAAAATCTGTCCCTTTACTATAACAGGGCCAGACAGGCGGCAATAACTGACGAGATCATAGAAATCGTTGCCGGTTCAGAGGCGCAAAAGTAGGAGGCGAAGATGAATAAGGGAATAATACATCAGATAATAGGTCCCGTAATAGATATAAAATTTAACGAGGATGAGATGCCTGAACTGCTTAATGCAGTAACTATCAAATATGAAGACAGAAATATCGTTACAGAAGTTGCTCAGCATATAGGTGATGATGTTGCAAGATGTGTTGCACTGTCATCTACAGACGGCCTGAGGAGAGGAATGGAAGCTGTAGATACGGGTGAGCCCATAAAGGTGCCCGTAGGTAAGGAAGTCCTTGGCAGGATGTTCAACGTTATAGGAGAGACTATTGATGACAAGGGACCGGTGGAAACAGAACTGAAAGCCGTTATCCACAGAGCTGCGCCGCCTTTTGAAGAACAGGACACTTCTGCTCAGATATTTGAAACCGGGATCAAAGTAATCGACCTTATAGCTCCGTATACCAGAGGAGGTAAGGTAGGACTGTTCGGAGGAGCAGGAGTAGGAAAAACAGTGCTTATACAGGAGCTTATAAGCAATATCGCAAGAGAGCACGGCGGTATATCGGTATTTGCGGGTGTAGGTGAACGAACCAGAGAAGGAAACGACCTGTACTATGAGATGATAGAATCAGGAGTTATAGCAAATACAGCGATGGTGTTCGGACAAATGAACGAACCGCCCGGAGCAAGGATGAGAGTAGCCCTTACAGGTCTTACTATGGCAGAGTATTTCAGAGATCAGGAAAAGCAGGATGTGCTGCTGTTCATAGATAATATATTCAGATTTACCCAGGCAGGTTCAGAAGTTTCGGCTCTTTTGGGCCGTGTACCGTCAGCGGTGGGATATCAGCCGACTCTGGCTACTGAGATGGGAGCACTGCAGGAAAGGATAACTTCGACAAAGAGGGGCTCCATAACGTCTGTACAGGCTGTTTATGTCCCGGCAGACGACCTTACGGACCCGGCTCCGGCAACTACCTTTGCACATCTTGATGCGACGACTGTTCTTTCAAGATCGATAACAGAGCTGGGAATTTATCCGGCTGTAGATCCGCTTGAGTCCACATCCAGGATAATGGATCCTCTTATTCTCGGAGAGGAGCACTATGAGACAGCGAGAGGAGTACAGGAAGTGCTCCAGAGGTACAAGGATCTTCAGGATATCATAGCCATACTTGGTATGGATGAATTGTCTGATTCTGATAAGCTTATAGTTTCCAGAGCCAGAAAGATACAGAGATTCCTTTCACAGCCATTCAGTGTTGCAGCACAGTTTACAGGCATGGAGGGCAGATACCTGCCTCTCAGTGAAACAATAAGAGGATTCAAGGAGATACTTGAAGGAAGACATGATGAGATACCGGAAAGGATGTTCCTTTTTGCTGGAGGAATAGACGAAGTAGTGGAGAAGTTTGAGAAAAGTAAAAAATAAGGAATAGGAGAATATTATGGCAAACAGTGTTAAATTGGAAATAATAACTCCGTCCAAATTATTTTACCGCGGATATGTTGAGCTGGTGATAACAAAGACTCTTGAAGGTGATGAGGGATTCATGTACGGACATTCCTGGGCATGCAAGCTCCTGGATATTGGAGAGCTGTGGATCCAGGAGGCGGGAGCAGAGAAAAATGAATTCAGAGTAGCGGCCATAGCAGGAGGATTCATAGATGTCAAGGACAGTATCATAATATATACCGATGCAGTAGAGTGGTCTGAGGATATAGATATGGAACGTGTGTTAAGCGAAAAGGCTAAAGCCGAAGACTGGCTGATCCATAATGAAAAGGATGCTGATCCTAATGATGTTATAAAAGCCAAAATAGCTATTTCAAAGGCAATAACCAGATCTCATGTGGCGGAAGGCGGCTACAGACGAAGACATTGACAGTAGTGCTGTGCATTTTATGAAAAGTGAGAGGAGGATCTTATGAGTACAGAAACCAGAACCGCATTGATAGGGATAATAGTTGAAAACGAAGATTCGGTAGAAGCTCTCAATGGGCTGCTGCATGAATATCGTAACTATATAATAGGCAGGATGGGGGTTCCGCATCCTGAAAAAAACATCTCTATAATAAGTATAGCATTGGAAGCGGAGCAGGATGTGATAAGTGCACTGTCAGGCAAGCTGGGAGCTCTTGATGGAGTAGGTACAAAGACGATATATTCAAAAAACTGAAAATCCATGATATAAAAGACCGGTGCATTGAATTATGCACCGGTCTTTTGCAAGTGTCATAGATATCAGTCAGTATAATTTCCTCTAGGCGTATAATGAGTATGAAGAAGCTGGTGTGATCTGCTTCCTCCTGCCATTCCTAGATATTCTTTGTATAGTTTTTTGACTGAAGGATTGTTATGGGATTTTCTTATAAAGGTATTGCGATCTTCTTTATAAAGTCCCTTTGCCCTTTCCTCTCTTATATCTATCCAGTTTCTTACATCAGAAAGCTGTAGAGGCTGCCCTCCGCCGTTTACACATCCTCCAGGGCATGCCATTATCTCTATAAAATGGAATTCCTCTCCGGATTCAACGGCATCCAGAAGTTTTCTGGCATTACCCAGCCCATGTGCTACGGCAGCTCTGACTGTGAGATCTCCGACTTGAACATTAGCTATCTTTATACCTTCAAGTCCCCTGACATCTTCGTATTCAAAGTTGTCTGCCGAACTTCCTGTAAGAAGGTCTGATACAGTTCTGAGGGCAGCTTCCATAACACCGCCCGTGGCACCGAATATAGCACCTGCGCCTGAAGCGTTGCCGAAAGGATTGTCAAAGTCAGAATCTCCAAGAGCAGGGAAGTCTATACCTATGTCATATATCATCTTGCCTACTTCTCTGGTGGTAAGCACGACATCCACGTCACGCAGCCCGTTGACTTTCATCTCAGGTCTTGCCGCCTCGAATTTCTTGGCTGTGCAAGGCATAACGGAAACAACGAATATATTTTCCGGATCAATTCCTTCCTTTTCAGCATAATAGCTTTTCAGTATAGCTCCAAACATCTGATGAGGAGACTTGCAGGATGAAACATTATCCAGAAGATCAGGGTAATTATGTTCACAGAATTTGATCCAGCCAGGAGAACATGAAGTGATCATTGGCAGCTTTCCGCCTCCTCTTATACGGTCTATAAGCTCAGCGCCTTCTTCCATTATGGTAAGATCTGCTCCTGTATCGGTGTCAAAGACCTTGTCAAAGCCCAGCATCCTGAGAGCAGTGACCATTTTGCCTGTAACAGGAGTACCTATCGGCATTCCGAAATCTTCTCCAAGTGAAACTCTCACTGCAGGTGCTGTCTGAACCACTACGTGCTTTGTCGGATCATAGATTGCTTCCCAGACTTTGCCGATGTCATCCTTTTCATGGAGTGCTCCTACAGGACAGTAATTAATACATTGTCCGCAGTTTACACAAGGAGTCTCTGAAAGAGGCATTCCGAATGGGGAGGCTACCTGTGTATTGAATCCTCTGTTAACAAGATCTATAACTCCCACTGTCTGTATGTTTTTGCATGCACTTACGCAGCGCCTGCAGAGTATGCACTTATTGGGGTCTCTTACGATAGAAACTCCTATATCAAGAGGCAGCTTTTTGTTTTCCCCCTCAAATCTTACCGTATCCACCGAAAGCTTATTGGCAAGAGCCTGGAGTTCACAGTCCATCCAGCTTCTTGTACATGTCTGACAGCTTGCGTTATGGTTTGAAAGTATGAGTTCCAGATTTACCTTTCTGGCTTCCATCACCTTAGGTGTATGGGTATAGACTTCCATACCTTCTTTTACAGGGTGTACACATGCTGCCTGGAGCGTCTTGGACCCTTTTACTTCCACAAGACACATGCGGCAGCATCCGATTTCATTGACATCCTTTAGGAAGCAGAGAGTAGGAATATTTATGCTTACTTCCTTAGCTGCTTCCAGTATAGTGTAATTTTCAGGCACATACAATTTTATGCCATCTATGGTTATATTTACTTTGTTCATATCTAAGCAGCCTCCTTATCATGCGTTCTTGAGTATAGATTTGAATGGACATCTTTCCATACAGATTCCGCATTTGACGCATTTGTCCTGATCGATAACGAATGGAGTGTCCTTGTCTCCTGATATTGCTCCTGTAGGACAGTTTTTCTTACATATACTGCAGCGTTTGCAGGCATCTGTGTCGATGATGAATTTAATCATGGACTTACATACTCCGGCCGGACATTTTTTATCCACGACATGAGCCATATATTCGTCTCTGAAATACTTCATAGTTGAAAGGACAGGATTAGGAGCGCTTTGTCCCAGTCCGCAAAGGGCAGATGCTTTGATATTCTTTGCCAGAACTTCCAGTTTGTCAAGATCCTCCGGCTCACCTTTACCTTCAGTTATCCTTACGAGTATTTCGTGCATTCGCTTGGTACCTATTCGGCAAGGCGGGCATTTGCCGCATGATTCGTCTACCGTAAAATCAAGGAAGAATCTTGCGAGGTCTACCATACATGTATCTTCATCCATTACGATAAGACCGCCGGAACCCATCATCGAACCAAGTTTGGTAAGTGAGTCGTAATCAATAGGAGTATCCAGACAATCAGCAGGAAGACAACCGCCTGAAGGACCTCCAGTCTGGGCTGCCTTGAATGCCTTTCCGTTAGGGATACCGCCTCCTATATCATATATTATCTCTCTGAGAGTGGTTCCCATAGGAACTTCTACAAGACCGATGTTGTTGATTTTTCCGCCCAGAGCAAACACTTTGGTTCCTTTGGAATTTTCAGTACCTATGCTTCTGAACCAGTCCGCTCCGTTTCTGATTATCTGAGGTACATTTGCATAAGTTTCGACGTTGTTCAATACTGTAGGTTTTTTCCACAGACCCTTTTCTGCCGATCTTGGAGGTTTAGGCCGCGGTTCCCCTCGCTTGCCTTCGATGGAAGTCATCAGTGCAGAACCTTCGCCGCAGACAAATGCGCCTGCACCAAGTCTCACTTCCAGATCGAAATCAAATCCTTTGCCCAGTATGTTTTTTCCGAGGAATCCGTATTCTTTAGCTTGCCTTATAGCAACATCCAGTCTCTGTACTGCCACAGGATACTCGGCTCTTACGTATATGTAACCTTGATGGGCGCCTACGGCGTATCCGTTTATGATCATTGCTTCGATGACTGAGTGGGGATCTCCTTCGAGGATGGATCTGTCCATAAATGCACCCGGGTCGCCCTCATCGGCATTGCAGATGACATACTTTTCATGTTCCTGTACCACTGCAGATGATTCCCACTTTCGTCCTGTAGGGAAGCCGCCGCCTCCTCTGCCTCTCAGACCTGATTTTTTGATTTCATCTATTACATCGTCAGGTTCGAATTCATTCAGGACCTTGGAAAGAGCCTGATATCCGTCAAGCGCTATATATTCCTCGATGTTTTCGGGATCGATTATACCGCAGTTATTCAAAGCGATCCTTTTCTGAATTGAGAAAAACGGTATCTGCGGAAGACGGTCCCTTATCTCTTCATATTCATTTTCTCCAGCCATAAGACGTTTTACGATCTTGCCGCCTTTTATATGACTTTCGAAGATTTCCTCTACATCATCTTCGGTAACCTTTGTATACATGACGTGCTCGGGACAGACCATCATGATAGGTCCTTCAGCACATAATCCGAAACAGCCGGTCTTAATGACTTTTACCTCATTTGCCAGTCCGTTTTTTTTGATCTGATCTTCAATAGCGGCAGCAACTTTAAGAGAGCCTGATGATGCACAGCCTGCGACGCCGCATACGAGGATATCTATCTTATGTTTCTCCGGAGAAGGATCTACTGTTCTGTCGAGACGGATCTCCATCGCTTGACGTACATGATCCCTCAATTGAGTGAGTTCTTTTGCATTATTGATCATTTTTTACTCCTTTTTATCGTGTTTCGTAATCATCGAGGATATTGTCAACATCATCTGCAGACAGTTTTCCGTATACTTCATCATTGATGGTGATTACCGGGGCAAGACCGCATGCGCCTATGCATCGGCATGCCTCAAGCGAAAATTTCCCATCCTCGGTGCATTCGCCTACATCTATAGACAGCCTGGTCCTGAATTTGTTGAGTATTTCGTTAGCTCCTTTTACATAGCATGCTGTACCCATGCATACGTTGATCTGATATTTGCCCTTCGGGTTGATGGAAAACTGAGTGTAAAAGCTTACGACTCCGTATATTTCGGCAAGAGGTATGTCCAGTTTTTCAGAAATCATGCGCTGGACTTCAAGGGGCAGATATCCGTATACCTCCTGCGCCTCGTGGAGGACGGGGATCAGTGCACCTCGAGTATCTCTGTACTTTTCGATGATCTCATCCAGTTTTTTTTCCTTTTCTTTGGCTTCTGCACATAAAGCGCAAGTGTCACTCATTTAGAACTCCTTTCCATAATATGGTATATACTTATTGTGATAAGAGACAGCAATCCCCTAATTTATATGTATAGAATATCTGTATACATGCAGGTATGTCAATAATAACAAAGAAGTAATAATTAAAAAAAGCATATTTGTTAAAAACGTGACATTTCAGGGGTGGTTGTAACCGGTACCAAAAAGACTATCTTGCTAAAATAAAGAAACCAATTAAAGAAATCATATAAAAATCAAATATTTGCAGCAAAAAAATATAATAAAAACAGGATCGATTTAACTGATCAATATTTTTGTCAATAATAAAATAAATAAATTTAAGCAAAAAAGTAAAATAACAACCATACATTGTGAACGATTGCACAAAATCGTCTTATAATCAGATGAATAATATATATATTTTTGCGGATATCTGATAAACGATAAAAGAAAAACACCATGCATAAATAAGCTGTAATATTACCATGATCAGACTGTATTTCCAGGATCCTGTCTGTTTTTTGACGGCAGTGAGAGTGGCTATGCATGGTATGTAAAGCAGACAGAATATCATGAATGAGAAGGCTCCGGCAGGAGAAAAGATCTGGATCAGAAGATCGAAGGAAGAACCACCTTGTGCAGACTGGGACAGTACGGCAAAAGTGCTGACAACGGCCTCTTTTGCGGAGATGCCGGCGATTATTGCAGAGGCAGCCTGCCATTCTCCGAAGCCTATGGGAGCAAAAACCGGGGATATACAACGCCCCATACTGGCCAGTATGCTTTCGCTGCCGTCAGAAACCGGATGCAGATCACAGTTAAATGACTGCAGTGCCCATATTATGACAGATGCTGCGAAGATCACGGTGAAGGCCTTCCTTATAAAACCGGAAACGTTGTCAAAAACCACTCCTGCGATCGTTTTGAAAGAAGGTATCTTATAAGATGATGATTTGTGATAGCGTTGCGGTGAGCCGTATGGCGGCGCACCTCGGTGTATCCCTGAAAGGAACTTGAAAATAACAGCATAGATGATTGCTGTCAATATTCCTGCAGAATATACAGCAGCCATTATCCATACCCTGTTTTCACGAAAAAAGGCAGCTGTAAGCATAGAGTATATCGGGAGTTTGGCGCTGCATGACATAAAAGGTATCATAAATATTGTCCTTATTCTCTGTCGGTATGGAAATATCGATCCGGCTGCAAGAATTGCCGGGACGTTACAGCCGAAGCCCATCACAAGAGGAACAACACATCTGCCTGATAAGCCTATTTTCATCATCGGCCTGTCTAGCATCGCTGCCACATTTGGCAGATATCCTGTTTCTTCCAGAAGAGAAAGAAAGAAAAACAGAACCCCTATGATAGGTACGAACGACAGTACACTGCCGACACCTGCACATATTCCGTCTATGATAAGCGCATGAAGGATTCGGTCTGCTCCGATATTTACCAGGGCTATATCGAGAGAAGTCACAGCCTTGTCAATAATGACCGTAAGAGCCTCACTGAGAAACTTTCCAAAAACATTGAATGTCATATAGAAGACCAGCATCATAATGGTCGCAAAAATAGGCACGCCTGTAAAACGGCCGGTAAGTATCTTATGCAGCATATGGATATCCTCTTCAAATTATACTTAAATACTCCGAAATAATATGATATAATCGATACTGAAATACATATCGGATAATAATATGTATATATGTGTAATAAAATGATAGGAGAATGATAATGGAAAGGACTTTCAGGATAGGACCCATAAGGCCTCCAAGTGAAGCACAGAGCCTGCTGCTTCAGGTAACTAACGGATGCACGTGGAATAAGTGCAAATTCTGTCAGCTGTATCGCCATACTAAGTTCAAAGCATACAGTGCTGACAGTATAAAAGCTGATATAGACAACATGGTATATCAGGCGCGTCGTGTTGAAAAATACAGGATATCTGGCAGTGAATGGGACATAGAGGGGCTGAATGAAGAGCTGCTGAAGGGAAGCGATGATGAGCGGCAGTGCTTTTATATGATGGCAAACTGGCTTATAGCAGGAGGAGAAAATGTATTCCTTCAGGACGGAAACACTACGGCGCTCAGCAGCGGCAGACTGACGGATGTACTTATATATCTCAGACAGGCATTCCCTTCCATAAAGAGGATCACTTCATACGGTCGAGCTGAAAATCTGGCAAAGGTCAGCGCTGAAGAGTTTTCTGAGCTGAAATCTGCAGGACTTGACAGGATCCATTCGGGATTCGAGTCGGGATCTGACGCCGTGCTGAAAAAGGTGAACAAAGGAGTTACTCAGCAGCAGGAAATAACGGCAGGCAGAAATGTCAAAGGCGGAGGAATTGAACTTTCGGTATATTTTATGCCGGGAATAGGCGGAAAAGAGCTTACTTCAGATAATGCCTGTGAGACAGCTCATGTGATAAATGAGATAGATCCGGACTTTCTCAGGATAAGGACTGCGGCGGTGAAACCGGGAACAGAATTGTATGATGACTTTGCTGAAGGACGGTTCACCTTGTGCAGCGATGATGAGAAACTCGTTGAGATAAGGACTGTCATAGAGCGTGCTGAAGGTGTTGAAACGAGGCTCGTAAGTGATCATATGATAAATCTTCTTCAGGATGTTGAGGGTAGTCTCAAAAATGATAAAGATAAAATGCTGGCCATGATAGATGAATATCTGGCCATGCCGGATGAGGAAAGAAGGATGTACCAGGCGGCACGAAGGATGGTAAAAGTGAACAGACCATCCGATATGATGCTGCTTCCCGCGGGAGAACTGGAAAAGCTGAGGAATCTGGCATCATCCGTCGAAGATCCGTACAGCTGGGAAATACAGATGAATGGATTGATATCCAGATATATATGATGACAGTACTTCGGGTTTGATGTTCGCGTTACTGTTGATGCTATCTCCTGCTGGAAAGGAAATATGCCATGATAGCGAAGATAACAAGACCGGCTGCGGCTATTATACCTTCAACATCAAAGGTGAAACCTGGCCATATGATTATCATAGAGCCTGCCATCAGTCCGAGAATTGCAAAATAAAGAGCTTGAGGATGGAATCGAAGCATTTTTTTTATGACTTTGACTCCTGTTATACCACCCAGGATAACACCCAGGCCTATCGATCCGATGAGAATGAAGTTGAAGGTCGCTATCGATTCCATTACGGCAGTATATGTTCCAAGCAGGAGGAAGATAAGTGAACCGCTCAGACCGGGCAGTATCATTGCTATCATGCTGACAAATGCTGTGAAACAGAGCCAGAGACAGAACCAGGGGCTTACACCTCCGAATTCTTCTATGGATTTGTTGGCGGTAGCATCGGGGTTTATGAAAGTCAGAAATATCATTACGGCCAGAGCGACAGCGAAAGGTATCCAGTTTCTCGGATGGACCTTATCGCCTTTTGCTTTCTTATAGAGCGCCGGTATACTGCCGAGAACAAGGCCGATGAAACAGAAGTTCAATATCACGGGATAGTTTTCTATAGCCTGTACGATAACGTTGCTTAGGGCGATGATACCGAGGATGGCTCCTATGAACAGCGGTATAAGGAATTTGAGGTTCTCCTTTATATTTTTAAGGCTCAGAGAATACATTATCTTATCATAGATATCAAGGATAACCGCCATTGTTCCTCCGCTGACTCCAGGTATGGCGTTTGCTATACCTATGAGTATTCCGAAAACAGTATATTTTATATAATTCATCATTATGCCACTATCCTTCCGTGTATTTATGTAACAGAAATATTTTACATGGACATGTTGGAAATGTCCATATGGATATGCTTGCGTGTACAAAAATGATAAAACCGCAAATAAAAACATATATGCAAAAAAATATTTTTAATAACATAAGGGAGGAAAACACCGCGGTGTATCAAATATGAGAATGCGTATCATAAATGAAACAGAAATGCATGAAAAAAATACATTAAAAGTCAGAAAAATCCATATAACCTTATGAATATAGAAAATTTTTTAAATTTTTTAGAGGCGTAAAACCATGAAAACACAAGGATTTGTCAGAAAATTTCATTATTTGAAAAACAAAATTATCATTTTTTTGTACTGGTTGGCATGAATGTTGAATATATAAATGGCAGAAGTTACATCGATTGTCGTTTCAGGCGACGAAAGAAAACCAAAAAGTAAAATGGAGGACTATTATGACTGAAAGAAACATGAAATTAGCTTTAGAAGAAGCTAAGAGAGTTGTTGCTATGATCGAAGCTGATGAGCTTACAGATGAGCAGAAAGATACGATCATTACAGATTCAATCGCAAACTTCAATGAGAACGTTAACCCAGGTTGGTTAGAATACAGAAAGTCAGTATCAACTGACTCAGCATTCGTTGAATGGGCTGACAGAGATTCAGTATTCGTAGATACTCACGGAACTGAATTCATCGACTGCTTAGGCGGATTCGGTATCTTCGCTTGCGGACATAACAATCCTGAGATCAAGAAGACTGTAAGAGCTCAGTTAGACAGATACTGCCTGCACTCACAGGAACTGGTTGACCCTCTCAGAGGTTACCTTGCTAAGCTGCTGGCAATGATCACTCCTGGAGATCTTCAGTATTCATTCTTCACAAACGGCGGTGCTGAGGCTGTTGAAATGGCTCTGAAGCTGGCTAGACTGGCTACAGGCGGAAGATGGTACATATCAACAGTTGGTGCTTTCCACGGAAAATCAATGGGAGCTATCTCAATGGGCGGAAAAGGCGCTTACAGAGAAGACTATATCCCAATGATCCAGCAGGTTCAGCACGTTGAATACGGTAATGCAGAAGCAACAAGAGCTGCAGTTGCAAACCTGATAGCTGTTGGCGAAAAAGTTGCTGCTATAATCGTTGAGCCTATCCAGGGTGAAGGCGGAGTTATAATCCCTCCTAAAGGATATCTTGCAGATCTGAGAGCTATAGCTGATGAATATGGCTGCTGCCTGATCTTTGATGAGATCCAGACTGGTCTGGGAAGAACTGGTACTATGTGGAGATGTGACTATGAAGGAGTTACTCCTGATATCATGACTTTCGGTAAGGCTTCCAGTGGTGGTGTTGTTCCTATCACAGGTATCATCGCAAGACCTTGGACTTATGAAAAGTCAGGTGTTGGTACAGGCGAAGAAGGAAAGATGTTCGACAATCCATGGATCCTCGGATCACCTACTTTCGGCGGAAACCCTCTTGCTTGCGCAGCATTCATCGCAACTATCAAATACATGCTCGAGCATGATATCCCTGGACAGATGAAGGATAAGGGCGAATACTATCTGAAGGGACTGAAGAAATTACAGGAAAAATATCCTACAGTTCTTACAGCAGTAAGAGGCGCTGGACTTCTCATCTGCATGGAATTCCCAGAAGCAGAAGTTGGTCACGAAGTAACTAAGGGTCTGTTTGCAAGAAAGGTTATGACTGCCGGAACATTAGTAAATGCTCAGACAGTAAGAATCGAACCACCTGCAACTCAGAGCTATGAAACTATCGATAAGGTTCTGGCTGCACTTGATGAAGCTATAGCTGAAGTAAAGGCTGCTTACAAACTGTAAAACAGTAGATTAGAATATCGGTGTAATATTCATCTAAATACCTCAAGGCCTCGCCATACGGCGGGGTTTTGATTTTTATGTGAATATTTTGCCCGCGTACGGTAATTATGCTATAATGAGCCGTATAACGATGATGACGCATGGAGGATTTTATGGGATATCGTGTCAGACTCAATACATTCGAAGGTCCTTTTGATCTGCTGGTGTATCTGATAGAGCATGCTCAAATGAGTATATATGATATAAAGATATCTGAGATAACGGGCCAGTATATCAGGTACATAGAGGAAATGAAAAGATCAGATGTGAACGTTTCATCGGAATTTATGGTGCTTGCAGCTGCTCTTACAGAGATAAAATCAAAGATGCTTCTGCCGCGTACCATCTCAGATAGCAGTAAAGATGATATCATTGAGGATCCCAGAACAGAGCTTGTGGAGAAACTGGTGGAATATAAGAAGTTCAAGGCATTGTCGGAAATGCTGGAAGGTAGGTGGGAGGATGCTTCCATGTATATCGAAAAGCCCCAGGAAGACTTGAATATTTATACAGGTGAGCCTGATGAATATCTTGATCTCGACATCGATAGATTCAGAGCTGCATTTGAAAAATTTCTTATCAGAAAGAGAAAACTGGAAGAGATAAAATCACATCACAGAAGAAGTGAAAAACAGCGGATGACTGTAGAACTAAAGATGGAAACGATAAAGGATTTTTTCAGACACTCCTCCTCCGGAGAGGCTGATTTCAAAGAGCTTATCCGAAACGGCAATGACAGATATGATATAGCTGTTACGTTTTCATCTCTTCTTGAAATGATGAAACAAAACCGTCTCGATGCACGCCAGAAATATATATATGGAGATATAACTGTGATTGCGACGGAGCATATATTTGACGTTGTATCAGAAGATAAAACCGGTACAGATGAGGAGAAGCAAGATGTCAGGTAAGAAAACGATAAAATCCGCTATTGAATCCATGATGTTTGTGTGGGGAGAACCGCTTGGGATCAAAGAAATGGCTGATATATTCAACATAGATAAAAAAGAGGTATATGATTACTGTAAGGAACTCCAGGAGGAATACAACAATGAGGGCCGCGGTATCGTTATCAGAGAAGTGAATAAAAGCTTTCAGTTTGTTACAAAAAAAGAAAATATTGATTACATAGAGAGGCTTTGTACTCCTGTTAAGCATAAAAAACTGTCGCAGTCAGCATTGGAGGTACTTGCAATAATCGCTTACAAACAGCCGGTGACTAAAGGTGAAATAGAGTCAGTGAGAGGCATAAGATGTGACAGAGTGATAGATGGCCTTGTCAAAAAAGGACTGGTGGCTGAGGTAGGCAGGTCAAATTCCGTAGGGCTTCCTATCCTGTATGGTACAACTGACGTTTTTCTTAAGCAGTTTGGGTTTGAAACGCTGAAGGAAATGCCGGAAATAGAGGATATAGAAGGAGTACTGACCGAGGACGAGCAGGCTTTAACCGGGATGGATGATGTATATCTGCAGCAGATATCTTTGGATCTTTCGGAAAAGAAGTAATAAAATCCCTTCTGTCGCGTAAATTGACAGAGGGGATTTTTTTATGAAAAAAAATAAAGCTGTTTTTATAATTGTCACGGCTATGACCGTAGCTGCCGGTTTAGGGCTTTATGTGCAGAAGCACGGGATAGTGGATACCCTTGGAGATATAGGGATATCTGCAGGGCAGGCAATACTGATAGACGGTGACACAGGGAAAGTCATATATGAAAAATCTGCAGATGAGAAAGCGTATCCTGCCAGTACAACGAAGATAATGACTGCTCTCATAACTATAGAGGTGCTTGAGGAAAACGAGAGTCCGCTGGATCAGAAAGTAGAGGTCCCCGATTCAGCTCAGGGTGTTGAGGGATCATCTATTTATCTTAAGGCAGGAGAGAAAATATCCATAGAAGACCTTCTATACGGGCTGATGCTGGTATCAGGAAATGATTCGGCAGTCGCTCTGGCTGAAATAATAGGCGGGAGCCAGGAAAACTTTGTTGACATGATGAATGAGAGAGCGCGGCAGCTCAATTGCCGAAACACTCATTTTGTAAATCCCAACGGACTGTTTGATGAGGATCATTATACAACGGCAAGAGATATGGCTGTCATTGCCAGAGAAGCTATGAAGAACAAAACGTTCCGAAAAATAGTAGCTTCAGGCTCATGGGAGACGGAAAGAGAAGACAGTTCATATAACCTTTTTTATAATAAAAACAAAACGATACACGAATTCAAAGGCGGTAACGGTATCAAGATCGGTTATACAAAAGCTTCCGGGCGTACTTTAGTGGCTTCCGCTACAAGAGAAGGGCGGACGATGATTGCGGTTGTGATGAATGCTCCTGACTGGTTTGAAGATGCATACAGGATGATGGAGCTGGGGTTCTCCAGGTAAAAATGAACTACTTTCTCCCGGAATGCATATTATAGAAGATAAATCGCAGGATCATGGATCCTGATTTCTGTATGATATTCGGGGGTAAGATGATGACATATATAAATAGTCTTTGCGCCGATGTGGGGACGGCCAATTGTCCCTGCATACTTGCATCAACGGGAGACTGCCTGGTATGCAGCAGGCTTTCAGGCCGTGATGAATGTGACTGCAGATGGTCCGGCGTATGCATATATAATGAGTACATCCAGAATGGAAGCATCGTGAGAGAAAAACGTGAGAACAGGTGCGCAGAGATACTGAAAAGAACATGGTATGGCAGTGATCTTCTGGTTATAGTCTTCAAAGTGCCTAAAGGATTTGCGTTAAGGGCATCACGGCCTGGTTCTTTTATATTTGTTAACCCTGTTGGAAGCAGTGAGTTTTCGAATGTGCCGGTTTCCGTCATGAAGGCGGATGCCGATAACGGGAGAATATCGATAGCGATCAAAATAATTTCAGGAAAGACAAAAGCGGTAGCCGAAGAAAAAACCAGGCTCAATATAAGAGGCGTGTATGGGAATGGTCTTTTGGGAAAAGGCCTGCCAGGGCTGCTGGAAGATATCAAAGATGCCGGGGTATCGAAAGAAAACAAAAAATGGCTTATAATTACAAAAGGTATAGGCTTTGCCCCTGCGGTAAACCTTATAGACAATGTCAGAGATCATATAAAAATAGATATTATAACTGATACGGAAAAAGTGAACGAGGAGATAATAGAAGACTATCTTAAGTCGGAACTTGCAGGGCACAGCAGTGTGGAAGTTTTTTCGGCATCTCTGCAGTCCATGACGGAAAAGCTGGTTTCTGAGCGCGCGCGCGGACGATACTGCATTCTGGGAGGAAGATATAATGCCGACATGTATGACAGAGTCATACTGATGACGTCAGATTATTATATAAAAACACTTGCTGAAAATATGGAGGTGCCTGATCATAAACTGGTATTCTGCAATAACTTTAAGATGTGCTGCGGAGAAGGGATATGCGGAGCATGCGGGCATATAGACAGCAAAGGAAATGTCAATAAAATGTGCAAATGCCGTAATGTGGATGTCAGGGAACTTTTATAAAAAAAGAAAAAAGTGTTGACAAATATATCTGAGATAAATATAATTACACCATAGTAATTTAATATCACTTTAAACCGATGATTAAGAGTAGTAGGTTCGGATTTGAATTCTAAGAGAGCTGCAGATGGTGGGATTGCGGTAAGGAGAACCGGATCGAATGGACTTATGAGGGCAGACGAAAAGCTAATAGCCGAGTAGAAACTGACGGTATCTCCGACTGTTACAAAGGGAGCACGTATCGAAAGCTGTACGTGAAATAAAAGATATCTGGTATATCTTTGGGTGGCATAGCAAAAGCAGCGCTTTTGTCCCGTGGCTTGGACAGAAGCGCTTTTTGATTATCATCCGGAGGGATCAGGCCTTCGTTATCTTCAAATCGGTTCATCAGGAAAGGAGAAAGAAAAATGACAAAGAAAGTACCACACAGAATATATCTTTCGGAGGACCAGATACCCAGACAATGGTATAATCTCAGAGCAGATATGAAGGAACTGCCTGCTCCGATGATAAATCCGGCAACAGGAAAGCCTGCGGCTGTAGAAGACCTCTATCCTGTGTTCTGCAGGGAGCTTGCAAAGCAGGAGATGGACAATAAGACAAGGTATTTTGATATCCCTGAAGAAGTAATGGATATTTACAAGATCTACAGGCCCGCTCCTTTATGCAGGGCATATAATCTGGAAAAAGCTCTCGATACACCTGCGAAAATATATTATAAATTTGAGGGAAACAATACTTCGGGAAGCCATAAGCTCAATTCTGCGGTGGCCCAGGCATATTATGCGAAAAAAGAAGGCCTCAAGGGAGTCACTACGGAAACAGGAGCAGGACAGTGGGGAACTGCGCTTGCGGAAGCCTGCTCATATTTCGGACTGGATCTTGAGGTATATATGGTAAAGGTATCATTCCAGCAGAAGCCTTTCAGAAAGGATATAATGAGGACTTTCGGAGCGGAGGTGTTCGCATCTCCGTCAGACAGGACGGAAGCAGGCAGGAAGATACTGGCCGCCGATCCTGATAACAGCGGAAGCCTGGGGTGTGCAATATCTGAAGCGGTAGAGAGAGCAGTCACCAGTGACGGATACAGGTATGTACTGGGGTCCGTGCTGAATCAGGTACTGCTGCATCAGTCCATAATCGGTCTGGAGTCAAAGCTGGCCATGGAGTTCTATGATGAATACCCTGATATAGTGATCGGATGTGCAGGAGGCGGCTCCAATCTTGGCGGACTTATCGCCCCGTTTATGAAGGACAGGATAGAAGGAAAGAGCGATGCCAGGTTTATTGCTGTAGAACCGGCTTCATGCCCGTCTCTTACGAGAGGCGTATATAAATATGATTTCTGTGATACCGGCAAGATAACGCCTATGGCAAAGATGTATACATTGGGATGCACTTTTAAACCGTCGGCAAACCATGCAGGAGGCCTCAGATATCACGGAATGTCACCGGTCGTATCAAAGCTGTATCATGACGGGTATATGGAGGCTGTATCATATGAACAGAGTAAGATATTTGAAGCTGCAGTGCAGTTTGCAAAACTTGAGACCATACTGCCGGCTCCGGAATCTGCTCATGCAATAAGGGCTGCTATAGACGAAGCTGTGAAATGCAGGGAAACAGGTGAGGAAAAAACCATACTGTTCGGATTGACGGGAACCGGATATTTTGATATGACTGCATATGCATCATATAACGATGGAAACATAACCGATTATATACCTACAGATGAAGAACTGGACAAATCGATAAAAGAGCTGCCGGTGATACCGGGGATTCAGGAGTAGATAGGGAAAAACAAATAAGTAAAAGCGGCAGATATAAAAGTTCTGCCGCTTTTACTGTTTGCTTACTGTGAAATGAAATGTGCAGACAAAGCGTGGAAATTCAATATTCTTCCACAACAGGTATCACCATGTGCTCAATTGCGCTGCGCATCTGCGGATGATAGATGGCGAAATGAATGGCAGGTACATTGCTCTTTGAGATCACGACGTTTACGCCCTCATGTATAGCAAACTGTATATTGCGAAATCCCCTTTCAGCAGTCATATTGACTGAATAATTCTGCGCTTCCGCTGACCTCTCTTTTGTTTCCCGCAGATGTACCATATAGTTTTCGTAGGAATAAACGATATCCTTTTCATAAAACAATCCGGACAAAGACAGTGCGACAGGATACTCTGAAAACTCTTTTTGAGATAAAACAGGTATGATATCTGTAACACAACTATGCGACAGCATCATTTCGTGGTTTTCTTTCGAAGCCTTTTTATATGTCTGTATTTTGACGCGATCCTCTGCCGAGACATGATTTTCTTCGAGTATTTTTTCAAGAAGTGTATCACTCAGTGTATAAATGGGCGGCGCGTATAAAATATTGCGTCTGTTTCCCGGTTTCTGCGCATCGGCATACAGGAGTGCAGAAAACGCCTTGCTTTCCATTTCCCGATATATTTCCATGAGTGGAGAAGCTTTTCTGAGGAGCAGGCTTGCCTTTTCCCGATAAAACGCCACTTCATCTTTTCTTTTTGTCAGATACTGTCTGCCTTTATCGTGAGCACCGGCAATGCAGTCGCCGATTAGAGCAACGGTCCCCGATACATAGTTGGAATGACAGTACACCTTGTTTTGTACGCCCTTCAGATAATATGGCGTTACCTGACCTGTCATGTAAAGAGGTATCCAGCCCTCAAGTCCCAGCATCATCTCCGTAAAGGGGCGGTTTACATTGTGGACCATATTCAGACGCAATCCCTTCTTGATCATCATGGCGATACCGAACATCCATTTTTTAGGGAATGTATCGTCAAGCATGTCCTCCATAGGCATATCGGAACACATAAACACCTGCTCCTTAGAGCTGCTGAGGACAGTCGCCTTGAAGAAGTCGAGTTCCGCTTTTTTCATCTCCTCCAATCCATAATAGTTTTTTGAAACAGGCAGATGAAACGGCATTGTCGGTATTTTTAATTCATTGAACCGGATGGCACGGATATATTCGTTCAGATCAAACGTATCTAATTTATGCAAAAAGCTATCAAGCGGCCTGTCCTGCTCTGTAAAATTGCCGCAAAGCCATGTTTTCAGTTTCTTAAACAGAGTGAAATCCTCCCGGATCTCTTCAGACGGACAGCTGATCAGGGCTGCGATCACATCGCGATCGGCATCCTCCCTATATTGCTGTATTATAAAAGAGCAGACTCCGTCCGCAAAAGTTTCTTTATTGGCGGGAGAACGCTGACCGCTCTTTATGCGGGAAATATACGAGGCATCGTAATTCATGTGCTGTGCCAGTCTTCTCACACTTATATCGAGTATCGTGATGAGCTGATTCAGTCTGTCTGCAAAGGCGGCATTATCATCATCTCCCGATGCAAGTGCCTCCCTGAACCTGTCAAGGACTGTGCTGAATGTAATTCCGGATATGCCTTTTGCCTTTGCCAGCTCCTCGATCCCCTCGACAAGATCATTTAATTGCTTGCTTTCCAGTGCAGGCACACGTTCACCACTGCGGTAACGGCTGATGACCGCCGGGGAAAGCCCCGTATAGTCGGAAAGTTCCTTGCCTGTGCATCCGAGCAGGATGCAATATTCATTGAGTTTTTTCGCAAACATTGGCGTATACTCCCTCTTGACATTATGTGACTGTAATAATGAGATTTTTTCTATTCTATCATATTTACTTATTTTATTATAGCAGCGTACGCTGATCCTTTAAAAGAATTACCGAAAATGTCATTGCCAAATTCGGCAACATCATGGTTTGGCAGGCTTGTGTGTGATATTTTAAAATCAGGAAATCGCAGAAAACTGATTTTGCACCGGCAGCCGATTGTTTCAGAGATGTTTTAACAACAAATGTGGAGGGAATACAGATGTTAAAAAAAGTGATTGTAATAGTATTGGCTTTATCAGTACTTCTATGTCTTGCGGCCTGTGGGAAAGAGGATGACTCGGAACCCGCGGCAGATCCGAAGACGACTCCTGAGTATCATTTTACGGATAAAGTGCAGGAGCGCGGAATACTGGCTGCAGGGGGAGCCGCTAATTCCGTAGTTGACTATGTTATACCGGATGATCCGGAGAAGTATGGAGAACTTGCAGGCACACGGGACGGATATGTGCCGGAGATCTGCCGCCGGATTGCCGAAGAACTGGGCGTTGAGCTGGAGTATACAGAATATAAAACCGTGGATGAACTGCTGAATGCGGTGACGGAAGGGGATATTGATATTGCCGCAGGGGCATTTTCTATAACCGAGGAACGGCTCGCCCTTTACGAAATGACCGATAGATTCGATGTAGTGGATGAACCGGGGGCTGATGTATATCTGAGTACAGATCCACAGCCTTGGCAGCGTGAAGAAGGAAAACAGGAGGATTCAGCTGCTGAGCCGGAGCCAAGAGAGATGATACAAAGCGAGGAGGAGCTTGCCGATGCTCGTATTGCCGTAGTCAAGGGAACGGCACAGGCAGAGAATACTGCAATTCAATATCCTGATGCGGAGATGCACCGTCTTGCCAGCAATGATGAAGTCCTCGATGCGCTGGCCGCCGGGCAGGTGGATGCATGTGTATTCACTTCATTTGATGATAAATTTTCAGAACAGATCGTGCAGGCTATCATTGACGGAACAGTGGCTCAGTGTGACTATGAGGTGGTGGATCCGAATTATACCGGTTATGGACTGATTTTCATGAAGGGCAATGGAGAGCTTTGCAAATCCGTAAACGAAATACTCTCCGGTCTTATGGAGAGCGGATGGCTGCTTGAGTGCTATAAAACCGAGGAGATAGAAGCAGTGGAACGGGGTATCCTCTCGCCTGAAAATATGCGTTTTAAAGATTGAGGTGTGGGCACAGCAGCGGGATGGTTAAAGTGAGGAGAAGGAGACCAGCTATGAAAAGTCAAGGTAAATATCAGAAGAAAATAGAATAAAAT
>CALCKF010000029.1 GCA_937966095.1 uncultured Eubacterium sp. | reverse complement strand
CTTGCAAATCCAGCCATTTCAATATGGCGGAATTTAGTTTTTCATTTAACGAAAAAGCACCTTCGCAGTATTTGCGAAGGTGAATTAATGTTTGTTTGTTTTATACTCTTTCAGTGACTATAGTGAATCCTGCTTCCGAAAGCTTTCGTTTGATCTCATTTATGTGATCATGATCCCTTGTCTCAAGAGCAAGTTTGAGGAAACAGCTCGTAATCGCCATGTTTGCATCGGCTCTGTCATGATGTACTGCAACTACATTTCCTCCGCAATCAGCTATTATTTCCGATACTTCCTGAAGCTGTCCGGGTTTATCGGTAAGTGCTATTGTAAGGCTTGCATTACGGCCACTTGTAACAAGACCTCGTGTTATCACACGGCTCAATATATTGACATCTATATTTCCGCCGGAAACGACACATACAACTTTTTTCCCGTCTACAGGCAGCTTGTCGAACATTACTGCAGTCACCGCTACGGCGCCTGCTCCCTCAGCTATCACCTTCTGTTTCTCTATGAGAGCCAGTATCGATGCTGCTATTTCGTCTTCGCTCACAGTAACTATATCGTCAACATATTTCTCGACCATTTCAAAGGTTATATCTCCCGGATGCTTTACGGCTATGCCGTCGGCAAATGTATCGACAGTATCAAGTGTTATCGGAGCGCCCGCAAGACGGCTCTCATACATACTGGCAGCTCTTGCAGCCTGTACTCCGTAAATCTTTATATCCGGGTTCAGATGCTTTACAGCATAAGCTATCCCTGATATGAGACCGCCTCCTCCTATAGGCACTACTATAGCATCGACATCTTCAAGTTCATCAAGTATTTCAAGTCCGATGGTCCCCTGTCCTGCAATGACCTCGTCATCATCGAAAGGGTGTATGAATGTTGCTCCGGTTTCCTGCTGGATCCGTATAGCCTCGTCATATGCATCGTCATATGCGCCTTTTACCAGACATATATCTGCTCCCAGCTGCCTGGTAGCCTCTATTTTACTGATCGGAGCTCCGTCAGGCATATAGATGACAGATCTTATTCCGTTCTGGGATGCTGCCATAGCCACTCCCTGTGCATGATTGCCGGCACTGCAGGCAATTATTCCTTTTGACTTTTCCTCGTTATCAAGCTGACTTATTTTGTAATAAGCACCTCTGAGTTTGAAGCTTCCTGTCTCCTGCAGATTTTCTGTTTTCAGATAAAGCTCACATTTTTCCGAAAGCTTTGTGGCTTTTATCAGATCTGTTTTCCGGGCTACATTTTTCAATATGAATGCAGCATGATATATTTTGTCCAGCGTAACCATATTTCCTCCAAATCTTCTGTTACATTTTCATCAGTTTATCATAACATTTATCGAGAAGCACCGTTAGTTTCTTTCTGAATATGATACCGAGCACAAACAGCACAACTGCAGCGGCAGCTATAACTGCTGCGCTGACATAGCCTCCTGTACCGATCTGACGTCCTATCAACAGACTGCCCATCATTCCCGGAGTTCTTCCTATCAGAGATACGATAAGAAAAGGCTTGAGCTTCATTTCCGAAAGTCCGGCAACGTAATTACATAGATCTTTCGGGACTCCCGGTATAAGAAATACTATAAAAACAAGGACCACTGCTTTTTTGCTGTTAAGAGTATGCAGCATTTTCTTTATCTTTTCTTCACCGAAAATAAGATGCATTGCATCATGTCCCAAAACTTTCGCTATATAATATGTCAATATGGATCCTATGAAAGCTCCCACAAGAGAAAACAGGTATCCCAGCCAGAAACCGTACATGTATCCTGCGGCGAACTGCAGCCATTGTCCCGGAATGATACATATAACTATCTGCAGTATCTGTGTGCCTATATATATATATACACTTTCAGCCTTATAATTCTCAAAGAAAGCCTCGACGTTTTTCAGATTAGAAAAATTATCTATCACATCATGATGAAAAAAGTAGATATACAGAGGCAATCCTATCAAGATAAAAAGAAGCAGTGCAAATTTAAATATTATGCTGAAAAGTCTGAAATTTTTTCTTAGTTTCGTTTTTCTATCTTTTGATATGGACATATTACCCCTCTTTAGTAAAAATGAAATCTGTCAAGATCTCATTCTCGCTCTAGCTGACAGTTATTATATTTTTATCGTAAAGCTCCTGAAGAGCCTTGATCACTCCGAATTTAGAATGCTCGTATGTCAATCCTCCCTGAAAATACACTATGTAAGGCGGTCTTATAGGCGCATCTGCCGAAAGCTCTATAGATGATCCCTGAACAAAAGCGCCGGCTGCCATTATGACAGGATCGTCATATCCCGGCATGTCCCACGGTTCAGGTGATACATGGGAATCTACAGGAGCAGCGGCCTGTATTCCTTTACAGAATGCGATCACCCCTTCAGGTGTACCAAGTTTTACTGCCTGGATGATATCGCTTCTCAGCTCATCAGCTTTTGGGCAGACATCATAGCCCAGCATTTCAAAGACCTTGGCACATAATATAGCGCCTTTTACTGCACCATTCACTGTCTTTGGAGCAATAAACAGACCTTGCAGCATAGTTCTTGTCTGTCCGAACATAAGTCCGCATTCTCCGCCTATTCCTGGTGATGTCATTCTGTATGATATCTTATCTATAAGTTCCTGCTTCCCCGCAATATACCCGCCTGTTAGAGCAAGTCCGCCTCCCGGGTTTTTTATAAGCGATCCGGCTATCACATCGGCACCGACATCCGTAGGTTCCTTTATATGCAGGAATTCACCGTAACAGTTGTCAACCATACAGATTATATCAGGGTTTATTCCTTTGACAAACTGTACCCATTCTTCTATCTCCTCTATAGATATGGCCTTTCTCCATCCGTAACCTGTAGCTCTCTGGAGCGTGACCATTCTTGTATCCGGATCTATTGCTTTTTTTAGTGCATCAAAATCTATAGAACCGCTTTCTGTAAGCTCAACCTGATCATATGAAATACCGAATTCTCTTAGAGATCCCTTTCCTTCTCCTCTTATACCTATGACTTCCTCAAGGGTGTCGTAAGGAGATCCGGTACAGTATATGAGTTTGTCTCCGGGTCTGAGGATACCGGTAAGTGTAAGTGTAAGGGCATGAGTGCCATTGACTATTATAGGTCTGACAAGAGCAGCTTCAGTATTGAATATATCCGCATACACTCTCTCTATGGCATCCCTGCCGGGATCGTCATAACCATATCCGGTATTCCATGAAAAGTGCATATCACGTATGTTGTTTTTCTGAAATGCATCCAGAACCTTGTACTGGTTATATGCCATGATATCGTCAAGGTGGCTGAATGTATCACATACAAGCTCCTCGCTTCTGTTTATGATATCGAGGACTTCTTTTGAAATACCGAAATTTTCCGTAAGTAATCTGTAGGTATTGTTCTGCATTTTATTCTTCTTCTCCGTTTTTTTCTTCATTAACCGTTTCATTATATGATAATATTGCATCGTTCATATAATTGGCAGGTGTAAAAAAGTTGATGATAATCTGACCGTATTGTGAAGTATCAGAGCTATCCATCATATAATCATTGAGCATATCCTGTATCTTCTCCGGAATTCCTTCAATATATGATTTTTCTTCCTGAGTTACCGCCTCCTGCCATGTAAGAACAGGATAGCCGCTATTGCCGTATATACCGGTATCGTTTTTATAAAGTGAAGACAATGATACCGCCAGGCTGTTGAGAGATCCGCGGGAAACGCCGGTCCCTGCTTTCGCTGCGGTCCTGTCTTTACTTTCATCTACTGTTCCTATTGCTGACTTTCCTATATCATTTAAGTAATAATTATTGCTTATGCTCTTTGTCCTGTTGTCATCATGATCATTTATATAGCGTCCGATGATACCTCCTGCAATATCTGCATTCATTATTTCGCCAGTGTTGTAACAATTCCTTATGGTTATACCGTTCATGCCTACGATACCTGCTATACCTCCTGCATATGATTTGGACAGATTCTTTGATCCGTCTTTGTTCAATATACGTATAGCACCTGTATTGTAGCATTCATTGACAGATGAACCGCCGGCATTTATATATCCGACTACACCTCCTGTAGCTTCGGTGTCGGAAACTATCTCTCCTGTATTATAAGACTGGGAGATGCTGGCTTCCGCCGAAACGGAACGGCCTGCAACACCGCCGGTGCCGTATGTCGCCACGCCACGTTTTGATGATTTTACCTTTCCTTTGTTGCCGCACATATCGACGATGCCGCCCCAGTTTTCACCTACTATACCTCCAACCTTGTAGGTCCCGGAAACAGTTCCTGTATTTATGCAGCTTTCTATAAGGCCTCCGTCGTTATACCCTGCGATTCCTCCCGTCTTTTCTTTGCCTGAAACAGTCACATCACTGGTACATCCTGCTATCTTTGCTTCCGAGGTCAAATAACCTGCTATAGCTCCGCAGCTTTCATCTCCTGAAGTCACATCACCTTCAACGTTGAGATTTCTTACTTCACCGACCAGATACCCGAATAGCCCGGAGGCACCGGAATTGTTTTCGATCTTCAGATTGCTGATGGTATGTCCGTTGCCATCAAATATTCCGGCAAAATATGATGCGCCTCCTGTTCCTATAGGATTCCATTCATTGGTAAGCTTTATATCCTTTGTCAATATGAAAGTTACTCCTTCAAAATTCTCAAGTCTGGTAGGCTTCCAGCGATCAGTCTGATTTTCGTTTACAAGACTTGCAAGACCCATTAGCTGAGCTTCATTGGAGATCTCATATATGTCTTTAGGGTCTTCGTAATCGAACCAAGACGTATCTTTTGTTATATAGTCAAACTCGGTTTCAGAATCGTCATTATCATATCTGTATCCGCCCTGATTGATATTGCTGTTGTTTCTGACGGCAAATGAAACAGGCGCCGAGGTCATTGCGCTCATTGCAAAAACTATAGCTACTGATAAGATCGTGAATCGTTTCATTGCAGTCATTTCCTTTCTTTTCTTTCCAGTTCCCATTCCATATCTTTGACAAGATCCCTTTTGACATTCATTTTATGGCTTGCATAAAGCTGGGTAGTCGTCACCTGTTCATGATCCAGCAGAGCCTGAACATCAAAAATCGAATTTCCTCTCCCTATCAGACTTGTTGCTGCCGTCGCTCTAAGCTTATGAGGACTGTAACCAGCTTTTCTCGATGTTGCAAGGCCGATAGATGTATATTTTTTTACAAGTTCTCTTATCTGACGTTCCGTCATCCTTTTGCCCTGTAATGACAGAAACAGCGCATCCCTATGGACAGGATCCAAAGTGTCATCGGATGCGCGTTCATTTTCCAGATAATCAATAACCGTTTCCGTTACAGACGTGTTTAACGGCATTACGGCTTCTTTATCTCTTTTTCTGTATATCTTGAACTCTCCTCTGGAAAAATTGAAAGAAGAAACGTTCAGCTGCTGCAGTTCAAAAAGCCTGAGGCCATATGTCAGAAATAATATCAATATTGCCTTGTCTCTTTTTTTTGTTTTTTTCCAGTATTGTCGTTCTTTTTCAGTAAGATGCGATCCGGTGGACACCGCATCAAGCATTGTCATCACCTCATCGTCCTGCAAAGCTTTTATCTCACGCTCTCCTGCCTTGGGTACTTTTATGGGATCGAATCCGTCAGTGATATTCCTGTCTATCAGTTCATCACGATAAAGCTGCTTGAAAAGAACAGAAAGGGATGATTTTTTCCTTGCAAGAGTCTTGTTGCTGTTTTCATAGACTATTATTTCGTTTTCTTTTTCAACAGTGTATTTCCTGCAGTAGTCTATGAATATATTAACATCCACTGCTTTAATTTTATTAAATTCCGCCAGTTTTATGTCTGATATGTTTTCAGCAGATGTGAGATCTGTTTCTTCTATCAAGTATCGACAAAAAAATTTTATATCATTCAGATATGAAAACCTTGTAGAAGGCAGCACATTTCCTTTTAGATATGCAAAAAATCCTCTCATGAACACAGGAAGCTGACTTTGTATATCTTCACATTTTAAAACCGTCTCATGTTCTCTGAAGACCACATTGTCAGGCTTGTCGCTTTTATTGTGTAGCTTTATATGCTTTCCCGAAGCCATGATATAATTACCTCTGCTGCGTCATCGTCACTATCATAATCAGAAATATTGTACCATTTCATTCTATCATATCTTCTAAACCACGTTAACTGTTTTTTAGCATAATTCCTGGTGTTTTTTTTGATTTTATCTATTGCTTCCTCCCTTGAACAGAAACCTGAATAGTAGCTCATTATTTCTTTATATCCTATCCCTTTCATGGAAATATTATCCTCTGTAAGACCCATATCAGCAAGCATGCTGACCTCATCCATCAACCCTTTTTCAATCAATGTATCTACACGTCTGTTTATTCTGTCATACAGCTCATCTCTGTTTCTTGTTAGACATATCATTATCACATCATAGTCTTTTGTCTTCTGTTTTATGCTTCTGAATTGTCTTACCCTTCCTTCTCCTTCTCTCAATCTCTCCAGAGCGCGGACAACTTTCTTTATATTGTGAGGATGTATTGATAAAGCTGCCTGCGGGTCATTTGCAGCAAGCATTTTATGTAATACATCACATCCGTTTTTTTCAGCTATTTGGTATAGTTTTTCTCTGTATGCGGCATCTCCCGGTGCAGCTGAAAAATCCATTTCATATACAAGAGAATTCAGATAAAGTCCTGTCCCTCCTGATATGACAGGGAGCTTTCCTCTGGACAATATATCACTTATCGCTTCTTTTGCAAGTTTCTGATACTGTGCTACGGAAAAATCTGTACGCGGGTCTATCAGATCCACCAGATGATGTCTCACCTGTTTCATTTCGTCTTCTGTCGGTTTTGCACTCCCTATATCCATATATCTGTAAAGCTGCATGGAATCACATGAAACGATCTCTCCGTCAAAGTATTCGGCCACTTTTATTGCAAATTTCGTTTTTCCTACTGCTGTAGGTCCGACAACCGCAATCACTTTCTTTTCATCACTCAATTTATTACACCCTCTTGAACATTTTTTCTATTTCACGTTTTGTCATTCTTATAAAAGTAGGACGTCCGTGCGGACAGGAAAAAGGATTTACACATGCAGAGAGATCTCTTATAAGATTATGTATTTCTATCTCTTTGAGGCAGTCTCCCCCCTTTACAGCGCTTTTGCATGACCTCATTATTATTTTTTCAAGTGCTCTTCTGTCTGTAAGATCCGGTTTTTCTTCAAGAGAAAGGAAAAAATCCTTCAGAAAATTTTCCGCTTCGTACACCTCCATGAACACAGGTATGGCTCTTACGATATATGTATTGTTGCCGAAAAATTCGATATCATATCCTATTTTTCTTATACTGTCTATCCATGATCCCTCAGAGGATGCTACCTCAGCCGGAGCATCCGTCCTGAACGGAATAAGCAGCTGCTGCAATGATTTCTCATCATTGTTGTACTGCCGGATAAGTTTTTCATAAAAGATTCTCTCATGGGCAGCATGCTGATCTATAAGATAAAGATCATTATTATCAGAAGCGACTATGTATGTATTGAAAACAGTGCCTATACAGGACAGCTCATTAAAATCAAAAGGTGTACGGTACGGCTCAGGTTCTATGTTTATCTGGCTGTGATCAGGATTGTTGTCATTATCTCTTTTTTCTCTCAAATTAGACAATAACATTTTTATGTCAACCTGTTCTTCGCCGCCCGATAATTCCGTGTCTTTTGTCTGTTCACTGATATTTTTTTCTTTGTAGACTGTCACAGGTTCATTTATCTTGACTACCGTTTCAGCTTTGATCTGGGGAAGAGCCTCTTTTCCCGCAAGCGCATCTTTTACGGCCTCTTCTGTAAATTCTTCGATTTCATCATTATTGTCGAAACGTATTTCTTTTTTTGCAGGATGGACATTTACATCCAGTTTTTCCGGAGGCACGTCAAAAAACAGAAACGCTGCCGGAAATCTTCCATGGAAAAGCTTCTCCCTGTAGGCTGATTCCAGCGCTTTTTCGATGATCCTGCTGGAAACCACTCTTCCGTTTACACAGAATACCTGTCTGCTTCTCGACGGCACAGAAGATGAAGGCGGAGATATATAACCGTTTAAAATGAATCCGTTTTTCCTGTAATGCACAGGAAGAAGATCTCTGCCGGTGTCACTTCCGTAAATATTTATTATATCATTTAAAGTTGATCCATTGCCTCTGGTAGCAAATATGCTGCGTTCATTGTTGACAAGACTGAACCTGACATTGC
>CALCKF010000028.1 GCA_937966095.1 uncultured Eubacterium sp. | reverse complement strand
TAATCTACCAGTACTATCATAATGCTAGGTCCGCCTATAAATCCTACTACTGCTAAAAATACATTATAATACTCTCCCATCACGCCACTGAAGTATAAGAATAGGATCCAGACTGACCAGAGAATTACAACTGTCCTGAACTTTAATTTCGGCAAAATAACCTTTGTACTTACTGAAAGGCTGTACATTGCCACGGCCATCACTGCAATATCTGTAGCAATCAGACATATTAGACTTAAGACTGCAATACCTCCTCCCATCTGGGTAAACCATGCCGTAGGATCAGTCGAATATACTCCGTTCATGTCAGAAACCGCAACAGATCCTATCGCTCCTACACATGCTATCAATGCATATACAACTCCAAATCCGACCATAAAGCCCCAATAACTTGAACGTTCTGATTTCCCAAGCCTTGACAAAACACCCATAGAACCATACCAGGCACAAACAAACGCCAGGTTCCATTCCGTTGCCAGCATATAACTTTCATGAAAACTCCCTGCAGGTGCCATAGCTTTCATTGTCATTAATTCGCTCCAGGAATAATTTGAAAAAACATAATATAAAATAACTGCACAAGCTATGATTATACCAGGAATAACAACATACGATATTTTTGTTATCACATCAGGACCGAGACAGGCAATGATCGCTCCTATGATTACGCATGTTGCTCCTATGAACAATATGATCGTATTATTCATTTCATTTCCCGTAGCCATAGTACAGAGGCTTCCGATCGAATTACCGTATATCTGGCAAAGTATCGCTTCCCATCCCCATGTTGAAAGCATAAGCACAAGCCATAAAACCGCGTAACCTTTAGTTCCGAACACAGCTCTTTGATATACCCATGTATCTATTCCGTCCCTTGTAGGTATAACAACCGTCAAAAGATAAATCAGGCTGAAAATAACAATAACTCCTATCAGATTTGTCAAAGCTGCCTTCAGGCCAAGCACAGATACTATTGTGCTGCCCTGTGTAAAGCACCATGGAGCTAAAGCCCAT
Organism: uncultured Eubacterium sp.; assembly: GCA_937966095.1. Classification (GTDB taxonomy): domain Bacteria; phylum Bacillota; class Clostridia; order Peptostreptococcales; family Anaerovoracaceae; genus Lentihominibacter. Next base: position 34,804 of record CALCKF010000028.1, on the reverse strand, counting down.
ATCGACGTTAAAGCTGCCATTTTCCAAAATCCATGCGTTCTTTCTTTTGTCAGCATAGGTACACTTCCAAATACCGCCTCAGAATTTGCATTTTGTTCATTCTTGCTCATTATTTCTCCTCCATAATATTAAATAATACCTATCACGATCAAAGCAATGCATGCAACAGCTGTCAACGCTATTCCTATAAAATCATTTTTGTTCAATTTAGGAACATACTCATAATCATCTGATTCAATTTCTTTGATCCTTACATCCAATTCTTCTTGCAGCATTTCCGCTACAGTTTTTACATCACTCATTTCTACCTCCTAAGCATTAAGAATCTCACCGTATGTTTCCGGATTTCGGTCCTTGAGAAGTACATAAAAACCTTCCCTCAACTCCGGCAGAACATCCAGATCAACAACAGCTTTTATGATTTCCTCTTCAGAGCCGGCTTCAACAATAGTTCTTCCTACAGGTCCGACGATTTTGCTTTTACCGAAAAAGCTGAGGGACTTGTCTGTACCTACATGATTGCACGAAGCAACATAAAGGACATTATCGAATGAACGTGCACACTGCACTATATCCCAGTCTTCCTCGTAAGGACTTTCCCATGCAGCAGGCTCAACTATTATTTCGGCACCTTTCAATGCCAGTATTCTTGCCACTTCAGGATAGGCGGTATCCCAACAAATCATGATCCCGATTTTCCCTATATCAGTATCAAACACCGGGTATTCTGTTCCCTTTTTAAACCATTTTGTTTCAGCGCCTTCAACAAGATGTGATTTACGATACTTACCTACAAAATTCCCTGTCCTGTCTACTAATGCAACTGTATTGTACAGAATATCTCCACTCTCGCTTTTTTCTTTCTCTATAAAACCGAAAGCTATATATACATTAAATTTTTTGGCATATGCAGCTATCTCGCAAAGAGACTCTCCAGACGGATATTCTTCAGCCAATACATCGTATAACTCACTGCATTCATATCCGGTAACAGCAAGCTCAGGAAAAACGACTAAATCAATCGGCGTTTTATCTGTATCCTCACAAGCTTTTTTGAGATTGGAAAAAATTTTATTCAGATTTCCCTTCTTGTCTCCCAATAATGATTTCATTTGTATACAAGCTATATTTGTTTTCATTTATGCTCCCTTCCTTGCATCTTTACATGTCTAATTATTTTGAAAATAGTATTTGCAATACCTGTGCCAACTTACACCCGGTATTTTTCAACATTTATACGGCCCATCAAAAAACAGGTACTATTCAAAATTGAATAATACCCGCTGATTCAACCAGTTTTTAAGGAAATTTACAAAATTTCGTCTATAGTCATTATTGAATTGTTTTATTCATTAATGACTATATTTTATTGTTTCTATTTTCTCTTTCCTTTGATATATATTTCAAAATCTTTCTGTATGCTGTAGACTGGCTTATATTCAATGCACCTGCCACCCCGACCGATGTCCTGTATTTTTCATAAGCGTACCGTATGATTGATCCCTCGAATTCTTCTACTGCTTTTTCAAGGTCCGTCACTGTCTCGACTCCTATATTGCCTTTTACATCTTCTCTAGGTCTGAACACATGGGCAGGAAGCGTATCCTCTCCCATGATATCATCCGTACTTATCATAAATGCTCTTTCGATAACATTCGCAAGTTCTCTCACATTGCCGGGCCAGGAATAATCCATGAGAAGTTTCACTGCCGCCGGCTTGAATGACTTCTTCATACCGTACTTCTCATTATACTTATTCAAGAAGTGATCTGTCAGCAGAAGAATGTCTTCCTTGCGTTCACAAAGCGGAGGTATGTCGATATTTATCACATTCAGCCGATAATAAAGATCTCTTCTGAAAAGTCCCCGTTCCGCATATTCCTCAAGATCACGATTTGACGCAGCAATAAGCCGGAAATCTACTTTTACGGGCTTAGTCCCTCCTATTCTGGTTATTTCCTTATCCTGTATGGTCTTCAAAAGTTTGGCCTGGAGATTCACAGGTATCTCTGATATCTCATCCAACAGCAATGTTCCCCCATCAGCGGTTTCTATGAGCCCTTTCTTTCCGCTATTTGACGCACCGGTAAAGCTCCCTTTCTCATATCCAAAAAGCTCGGACTCCAGAAGATTTTCAGGTATAGCTGCACAATTTATTTCAACAAAAGGGCCGTTTTTTCTGCAGCTGTTTTCATGGACCATACGTGACAGCATAGTCTTGCCCACTCCCGAAGGCCCAAGAAAAAGGACATTTGCATCAAAATCGGCGATCCTCTTGATAGTATCAAATATTTTGATCATTTGAGCCGATCTGCCGACAGCGCCCCCGGCAAGAGCACCGCTTTCTCTACGCAGCCTGTCTATCTCCTCAGCGTATCGCTTTACCTTGCTCTCCATTCTGGAATACTTGCGCTGGAGCTGTAATATCTCAGTAATATCTCTTGAAAAACTGACAATAAACATGATGCTGCCGCTTTTATCATATACCGGAGTTGCCGTAACAACAAGCGTCCTCTTTTTGCTGGTGATCTGCTCAGCCGTTACATTTTTACCTGAATTTATGACCATGGCAACAATAGAAGGCTTAAAATACCCTTCATCCTCCAGCTGATATACTGTTTTTCCTACTGCATAATCATCTGATATATTGTACATTTTCTGAAATGTGGAGCTTACTCTCAGCACCACACCTTTGCCGTCGGTTATCATAAGATCCTCATGTATCGCATCAAGGATCTCATCAAAATGTCTCGCCAATTTCATTTCATTTGTCATATCAGTCACTTTTCTTTTTCTGTTTTACTATTACTATTTTGCCAGAATAAATCGATTCTTAATCTGATATTTATAATACCATATAAAAAATGACGGTTAAAGGTCGATACAGATCTTTTACCGTCATTGTAAGTCTTTCTGACTTTATTCTCCAGCAGAGTTTATCTTTCAACGATCATTGAAGTTCCCTGGCCGCCGCCTATGCAAAGAGTTGCAAGACCGGTTTTGGCATCTCTCTTGATCATTTCATAGATCAGAGTAATAAGTATTCTTGCACCGGATGCTCCAATAGGATGACCCAGCGCGATAGCTCCACCGTTTACATTGAGCTTTTCAGGATCGAAACCAAGATCTTTACCCACTGCTACAGACTGTGCTGCGAAAGCTTCATTTGCTTCGATCAGATCTATCTGATCTATAGTCATGCCTGCCTTGTCAAGAGCCTTCTGGCATGCAGGGATAGGGCCTATACCCATGATGCTAGGATCTACACCGGCAGATGCATATGATTTGATGGTGCACAGAGGTTTTATTCCCAGTTCATCTGCTTTTTCCTTCGACATAACGATCAGCGCAGCCGCTGCATCATTTATACCTGAAGCGTTTGCTGCAGTAACCATGCCGTCTTTCTTGAATGCAGGTCTTAATTTTGCGATGCTTTCAGGGGTTACACCTTCTTTAGGATATTCATCTGTATCAAATATGATAGGATCTCCCTTTCTCTGAGGAACCTCTACAGGAACGATCTCATCCTTGAATCTTCCGGATTTTACTGCTGCAACAGCCTTCTGCTGTGAGCTTGCTGCAAAAGCATCAAGTTCTTCTCTTGTAAGTCCCCACTGTTCTGCTACGTTTTCAGCAGTGATTCCCATGTGGTAATTGTTGAAAGCACATGTAAGACCGTCATTTGTCATCATATCCACGATCTTATTATCGTTCATTCTGGCTCCCCATCTTGCTGTAGGGATCGCATAACCTGCAGCTGACATGTTTTCAGTACCACCTGCAACGATGATATCAGCATCGCCAGCCTTAATGATCTGAGCTGCCATTGAAACTGTTCTGAGACCTGAACCGCAAACCTTATTTACTGTCAGTGCAGGAACTTCCTTAGGGATTCCGGCATCCATGGCAGCCTGTCTGGCAACATTCTGTCCAAGACCTCCCTGAAGCACACATCCGTATACAACTTCGTCGATCGTTGCAGGGTCTATCCCGGCTCTCTTGATGGCCTCCTTGATAGCGATAGCTCCCAGAGTTCTGGCTGAAGAATTCTTCAAGCTACCGCCAAAACTTCCGATCGGAGTTCTTACTGCACTTGCAATTACAACATCTCTCATAATGAATTTCCTCCTTAAATGATTATTAATATAAAAATACATATATCTTTATTTAAAAACACCAATGTATTTTTCCAAAAGCTTTATTGGATTATATGATAGTTTGGCCTTTCTCAAATTAGGTATCCCCATATCCTCTTCACGATTTATATATTTTGCTTTTGCAGCAACATTGCGACAGAATTCATTGTTGATCGCCTGATAAAGCCCCCTGTAGTTTACATTGGCTTTCTCAACATGTTCGGTTATAGTTTTGCTTCCCAGTTTTCCTCCGATGGCGATCGCTTCTATCTTTCCGTCTATGAGGATAGCTCCTGCACTGTATCCAACGGCCTCTATATTCTGGAAAACATCCTCCATCGCGGCCTCTTCCATCTTGAGAAGCTCCATTTCATGAGCAGGCACGTCCTTTCTGGCATTAAACTCCGCAATGAATTTCATAGCATCATCAGCCATATCAGAAGTCATTTCCACATATTCATATTCATATGTCTTTCTGAAATAATTCAGATGGTTCTTTTTGCTGTGATATGCCCTTCCTTTAAGATCTATCAGATCCTGTGTCAGATATATATAATCATAATTCGGCCGGTCATCTATGACCGAGATTTCCGGACACGCTTCTTTTATCTGCTCCATTATATGAAACGGAACCAGCCTGAGACTGAATGGATGTCCGGCTTTTTCAAACAGTTCCTTGCTTCTGAAGATCGTTTCACGCAAAGACTCCTTATCATATCCGCCTGTTTTTGTAAGAGGGGGAAACAGAAACGGAAGTTCGATACCTTCTTCCAGTTCCAGATGGCTTACTCCGCTGATGCACATATAATCCCCTATTATATCCCAGCTGAACTGATTTATGTCTCTCCACATATACTGAGCAGAAAATGAAAGCCCTGAAGTCTTATACTCATATCCGTTCAGGTACTCTTCGAGTATTTCCCTGTTATCTAAGGATATTTTATTGTCAAACATATACATTGCTTTTCTCTCTTCCCGTAAATCCTTTATTTTACTATCGCCGATACAGCTTTGAAGCCCGGCGCTTTTGAATCTCTGAGCAGCTCATAAAGAACGGATTCGTATGTTGTTATGACAGCACCGGCATTTCCCATCCTTGTTATTCCCCAAAATCTGTCTTCCTCACTTCTTGAACCCACACAGTCTGCGACAAGATATGTATTATATCCGGCTTCCAGCAGCTGCAATACTGTCTGCTGAACACATATATGCGCTTCTGTCCCGCAAACTATTATATTTTTTTTACCGAGTCTCTCTATCGACTTTGTAAACTCATCATTCGCCATACAGCTGAATGTATTTTTTTCTATATGATGGAACTCTCCCAGAGCTTCAGCGACCGAAGGGATAGTCTTTCCGATTCCCTTTGTATACTGCTGCGTGATTATTACCGGTATATCAAGAGCCCTGATTCCTTTAATGAATCTGACCGCTTTATCTTCCAGCTTCTCATTATCATGCATCACAGGCATAAGCTTTTCCTGAAGATCTATCACTACTACTGCAGCATCATTTCTTGTAAGCAAGCTCATATTTCTATCCTCCATTTCTTTATTTCCTCTATCATATCATAATCCGTCAGATCTCTGTGCATCGGTGTTATTGTCGCATATCCCTCCTGCATCGCTATCACATCTATCGTGTCAGGAAGACCTTCATATACAACGGGCTCTCCGTTGTATCTGTATGCCTTGATTCCCTTTCCAAGATTTACCGGTTCAAAGAACTCCATGTATTCTCTTTTGCCAAGATTAGTATATTTAAGTCCTTTTATTTCAGATGCCGGAAGATCCGGGGTGTTTATATTCAATACAGTATCCGGAGACAATCGTCCTCGTGACTTCTTCAGCGTCTGCACTGCAAGGAAACACGCGTATTCAAAATGACTGGCCTGATGACTGTCCACTGATACGGCCACCGACGGAACACCGCATATGCTTCCTTCAATAGCTGCAGATACAGTTCCCGAATAGAGTGTATCTGTTCCCAGATTGCCGCCATGGTTTATACCTGAAAACACCATGTCTATCTTTATATTTCTGTCTGCGAATATTTTCATGCCCAACTTAACACAGTCAGCAGGAGTTCCAGAAACCTTCAAAGCATGTTCCGCTCCCTCAAAGCTGACTTCCTGTACAGTTATGTGAGTGGAAACTGTTATCGCATGTCCGCTGGCACTTCTCTGACCGTCAGGAGCGCATACATATATGCATGCTTCCCTGGAAAGAGCCTTTACAAGCTCCTTTATGCCCTGTGAATCTATCCCGTCATCGTTAGCTACCAATATATTCATTTCCACACCTCTTATGCTTGATAATACACGCTGTAGATTATAACATGAAAGATCAGGAAAATAAACTATATATCCACAAAAAAATCAATGTGTTTCCACAAAAAAGTTCAGATATATCAGACATTTCCGAGAACACTGCCTATAGCATCATTGATAACGAGTGTGGCTCTGTCATCATAACCCGTCTGTGTCTTGTTTATCAGTATAAGATCGTTTCCTCTGAAATAATTTATCAGTCCGGCAGCGGGATATACGACAAGTGATGTTCCCCCTACTATAAGGGTATCAGCCTCTCTTATGGCTTCTGCCGCCTTTCTTATTACGTTATCATCCAGCTGCTCCTCATACAGCACAACATCCGGTCTTACTATTCCTCCGCAGATTTTGCATTTCGGCACTTCATCATCGCAATTGTCCACGTCCATTATATATTCCAGGCTGTAGTGTTCACCGCAGTCCATACAGTAATTCCTTAGCACCGATCCATGCAGCTCATATACATTCCTGCTGCCCGCCATCTGATGCAGACCATCTATGTTCTGCGTTACTATACCCTTTAGCTTTCCTTTCTCCTCAAGATCAGCCAATGCTATATGAGCTTTATTAGGTCTGGCATTCGGATATATAAGGTTCTTTTTATAATAGTCAAAGAAGATATCAGTATGCTCCATAAAGAACGACTTTGAAATAATATGCTCCGGCGGATACCCATAATTGTTTATAGCATTATAAAGTCCGGATTCTGAACGAAAATCCGGTATACCGCTTTCCGTAGAGACTCCGGCACCACCGAAAAACACTACACTTCTGCTTTTATCTATTATTTTTCTTACTCTTTCATCCATATAAATATCTCCTGGCTTTCCAAAGGATCAGATCATCATTCATCTTCAGTATATATTTTTTTACGTGATTTTTCAATGTATAACATCTGATACTAATCATCTTTATGTGACATGACGATTTCCGTAATGTTTTTCCAGTACTTTACCGGCATGAAATTTTTCTGACACCTCAGATTTGTCCTTTCTTTTATTGAAATACTTTCAAAATATGTCTTCCATAGACCACGATAATACTTTTCATCTGGTGAAGCGCCCGGTTTTATATCACCATCAAATTCAGTTATATACCACCTTCCTCCGAAAGACACAAGTGCTTTTCTTCTTTTCACATCATGTATCATAAACGGATCATTCCTGAACCTATCGCAGAAATGCTCCGCTATCAGTTCCAGCACATCATTGTCTGGTTCTATACGGCCATAAAGCACATCGTTCTCTACGACTGAAAACCTTACAAACTGCAGCATCCGTTCACGCTCGGTATTTACCCTCTTTTCTATCGCCTGAACAGCAGCCACAACAGGATCACCATGAAGAAGGGAAATCTTTGATCCGATACGGAAACCATACACTGTATATCTCAAAATCTTTATTTCCTTTTCATTATCGTCGGATAAATATACCTTATATATACGGCGCAGATCATACGGCGATATTTTTGTCTCTATAGCTTCATATACTCTCGCAGCTTTTTCATCATCCGTTTCCACCTGCATGCAGCCTCCCAGCAAGGTGGACTGATACTGATCCCATTTGAATATTCCCGAAACCTTTTCAGTATAATAATGATGATATATACATGTTAGAAGGCCTCCGAATGTGCCGTCATAAAGATAATCCATCACTTCTCATTCCTCCCTTCAGGCAGTGCTGTCTTTTTCTCCGTTACCGCGATTATATCTCCAATGCTGTCAAACATGGACATCTGAAGTCCGCTTTCCATCTGGAGTATGGAATTTCTTATGACTTCCGGTTCAAAATTTTTTTCTCCGTAATACTTTCCTATACACGTGATAAAGTATTTTGCTCTTTTAATGACAACACCTATTCTTTTCAGATCTTCAAATCTGACAGCAGACACCATGCGCTGCCTTATTATACGCTTTGCTGATACCGCTCCTATTCCGGGCACTTTCATAAGATCGGCATATGATGCCCTGTTGATTTCCACCGGAAACCTGTCAAGATTTCTCAGAGCCCACATAACCTTTGGATCAAGATCACGATCAAGATCCGGATTTTTTTCATCAAGTAATTCTTTCACAGAAAATCCGTAAAAGCGCAGAAGCCAGTCAGCCTGATATATACGATGTTCTCTGGACAAAGGAGGAGGTGTCATTTTCCCCGGCAATATCGGGGAATCCACTACAGGTATATAGGCCGAGTAATAAACACGCTTCATTTTAAAGGTCCGGTACAGAGCTTCACTGGTTTTTAGGACATCGAGGTCTGATTCATTCCCTGCACCTATTATCATCTGGGTCGTCTGACCCGCAGGTGCAAATATTTCGTTCTGCTTACGATGTTTAGATAAAGGCCTAGCTTTCGATTTGCCGGGTGCTCTCTCCGCAGCCGGATCTTTTCCCGGCTTTTCTATTTTTATTTTATCTATACTTATCTCTTTTTTAATATAACTGCTGCTATTGTTTATATCCACGCCTTTGAACATTGTACCAGGTCCTGTCAAAGATCCATGTTCTATAAGAGAATTGGTTATATGCCTCATAGGTGCAAAAATCTTTTCAGGCTTTTTCTGCGGAGCAAATTTTTTCAGACCTTCCGAAGTAGGCATTTCTATATTGACACTTAGCCTGTCCGCCAGATAACCTATAGCATCAAGCAATTCTTCAGATACCCCCGGAATTATTTTTGCGTGTATATAACCTGCAAAGCCATAAGTATTTCTCAATATTCTCAGCGACTCCAGTATCCTTTCGGCTGTATAGTCCGGGGATATCTCCACTGCGGAGCTCAAAAACAGGCCTTCGATATAGTTGCGCCTGTAAAATTCTATTGTCAGTCTCGCAAGCTCATCCGGCTCAAATGATGCCCGTGGGAAATCATTGGTGCGTCTGTTGACACAATATTCGCAGTTATATTCACATTTATTGGTAAAGAGTACTTTTAGAAGAGAAATACATCTCCCGTCAGCACTCCATGAATGACATATACCTGAAGCAGAAGTGCTTCCTATACGGCTTCCATTAGCCCTGCCGACTCCGCTGCTGGAGCAGGACACATCATATTTTGCACCGTCGGCAAGTATACTGAGTTTCTTCATCATCTCTTCCATATCATACTTTCTCCCGATAAACATTACTCATATCGACACTTCATATTTTATCACTAAAAAAACATGTGTTCAATAACCCGAACACATGTTTTTTAATCAGGTGCCTTACAGACACAGGCAAATTGTAAAAGTAAGTTCTGTCGTTTGTCAAAAATCATAAGTTGGTTTTACACAAAGTTCCAGTATAATTAATCATAAGCTGTTCCCTCTCCTTCTGCACAGAAAGGAATACCTATGATAAATACCAAACGTCATAGTGGAAAGCATCTCACCTTTGATTACTGGCAATACATACAGAATGCATTAGACAGAGGGCTGACATTTAAAGAAATGTCAATATATTTGCAGAAAAATCCCTCCACCATCTCTAAGAAAATCCAGAGATAAATCCGGTACAATAGTACAGAATTTAAAAATCCGGAACTGATTGAAAAAATGATTCCGGCATTCATAAAACAAGTATCTATTTTTATGGAAACATCAAATACAGATAGATGAATGTCGAATTATATATAAAATTGGAAATTTTCAATTAAATTACTTGCATTTTAGAATAGAAGATTGTATTGTTTATATAAGTATAAACACATCAGCGGGCAGCCGAATGCTATGTTCTCGGAGGGAACAGTATAGACAGTAAATATCCTTCGAGGAAACGGAGGAGGTTTTTATGTTTAAAAAGAAAAAATGGTTAGCAATGCTGTTGACGGTTGCGATGGTTATTACAATGATTCCGGCAATGGTCTTTGCGGCAGAAGACTACCATATAAATGTGGCAGGCACTCAAGTGACCAGCGATAATGCAAGCGATGTGCTGGGGAACGGAACAGTATCCTATGACCATGAAACCAAGACGCTGATTTTAAACAATGCCAATCTAAACGGAGGAATACTGGTTTCACAAAAAAATGTTGTAAACATTTCAATACAAGGTGATAACAGTATTACATCACAGGAATATGGAATTGCCAAGAATGCTTATCCAACTGATTCCACAACACCAGGAGGACTTTGTGTAAGCGGCCCCGGATCACTTGAAGTGAATGCGCAAACCAACGGTATAGAGGCGTACCGTGAACTTGTCATAGATAATGTGCATTTGGTAATCAACACGCAACAATCCTCACTTGTTTCACAAAGTGAAGGAGAGCTTATTATCAAAAATGGCTCGGATATTACGGCTACATCAGATAAATTTTCAACTGTGGTAGGCGGTGAAATCGAAATTTTGGACAGCAAGACAGATGCAACAGCAAAAGAATCGAAGGTCAATGTGCTGTATGCTTCTTCAGGAAATATTTCTATTGATAATTCTAACGTAACAGCAAACAATATATCCACAGAAGCTTATCCCGCAATTTTGGCAGCAGAAGATATGACGATAACAAACAGTACTGTGATTGCCATAAGCAACGGAGAGTCAGGAATAAGCGTAACGGGGGGAACACTCAGCTTAACCAATTCGGAGCTGTCCGCATCTTGCGATGCCAATAAGTATTGGGCGATTTTAACCGAACACTTTAATGTTACCAACTCAGCGGCAACCGCAAAAGGCGGTCTTTATTTGTACAGCTCCACTGGAGCCACTACTTCTTTCAGTATTACACCCGCCGATGGAAAGCTTGTGGAAGTTAAGGTAGGCAGTAATTTGGACGGTTCTAACGCAGAGCATTTCAGCGATGGCGTGGAATCACCCTATGATGCCACTGTAAACTTTAATAAGGATGAGCAGCAGGCGATCAGCGGATATAGTTATGTCCATATCGGTGAACATATCCATACCGGAGGAACGGCTACTTGTGAAGCCCCAGCGGTTTGCCAAGACTGTGACAGACCATATGGCAGTGCGCTTGGACATGGCGAAACAGAATTGAAAAATTATAAAGAAGCTACCTGCACAGAGGAAGGATACACTGGAGATAAGGTTTGCAAGGTGTGTGGAGAGGTTTTAGAAAAAGGTAAAGTAATTGCGAAAACAGGACACACCTTCCAAGATGGTAAATGTATTGTTTGTGGTGCAGCCGACATAGTTGCCAATTCAGTACAGACTGGTGATGACAGTAATATGATGTTATTTTCAGGACTTTTGATACTGGCAGCAGCAGGAGCTGCAGGTACTGCTCTCTATGGCAGAAAGAAAAGGATGCAGTAACATTGATGTGCTTAAATAGCATAAGACTGATAAAATGATACGATGATATTATTGTATGAATAATAGAGAAAGGCATGGGTAATGAGGCGCACCCAAAAGTTAGACTTTTTAGCGTAGCAGTTATTTAAGCTGCTACGCTGTTTTTATGCAGCAATAGCTGTAAGCCTGTATTCAACAGAACTTTTCCATCCTAATTTCTCTTTGATGCGTTTTTCATTATAGTATGCAATATATTTTTCGATAGCTTCTTTTAACTCTTCAAAGCTGTAATAGGTATTCCCATAGTACATTTCTTGCTTTAATATGCCAAAGAAATTTTCTATAAAGGAATTGTCATAACAATTCCCTTTACGAGACATACTTTGAAAGATTTTGTTCTCTTTCAATCTGTTATTGTATGCTGTCATCTGATATGCCCATCCTCTGTCAGAATGAAAGATTCTCCTGTATGGGCAATCAGAAGTCACTTCATCTGCTTTCTTTTGGGCAGATAATATACTTACTGCACCCAAAATCCTTATGTTCGTTGTGCAAGTCAAGAATATGTTCTTCTAATTCTTTATTCAGATCGAGCCTGTCAAAACGCTTTTGCCAATACATGTATGTAGATTTTGGAAAACCTACTGCTGCGATAATCTCTTTTAATCTGAATTCTCGATCCTAAGTTTCAATAGTTCATCTCTTCTTAGGTCTCAAAGCATCAGGACCTGCAATTCTAAAATCATTGCCCCACTTAGTGATAAGTGTATGGTTTGTTATGCCTTGTAACAGTGCTAATTCCTGATAACATGAAAAAACCAACCTCCCAACTGTTAGATTTTAGGTATACCAGTTTGGGGGGCGGTTCATAATAAAACTTATCTGTGCCTTTCTTAATAGATGATCACAAAATATATGCTCCTTATTGCATAAAGAATGTATCTTTGAGCTGGACGGCCGTGGCGCTGCCCGAATAAGGATATAGTATCGATATAAGAAAAGTACCTGCGGTTATTTCGGGCGATATTGAAAGTCATCACAGGATGAACAAATTTATTAAAAATAAAAATTTAATAATATGCGCAGCTTTGAGAATCATAATTCTATCTGAATATATTGAAATATCCTCTTTTGTATGATATAAAATAAATGTGTACCCTAGGGTGGGGGTGATAATTTATAAAACTCCTAGGGAAAAAAGAATATCTCGGAGGATGAATAACTGGAATTTTGCAGGCTCTAATATGATACGCAAGTAATAACTATGTATGATAAGAACCTCCTTCGAGACGAAATATGGAGGTTATTTTAATGAAAGCAATAAGAAGGTTGGCAATTTTCATTATGGCCATAATTATTATGATAATGCCAAATATGAGCTTTGCAGAAAATGGGGTTTGCCACATAGGTAATAAAAGTTACGAATCACTTGAAGCGGCATTTAATGAGGCAGGTGATGGTGATACAATTGTACTTGATAAGAATGTATTAGTAGACACGCAGATTACTATTAGTAATAATGTGGCCTTGGATCTGAATGGAAATACCATAACAAATGCTGTGGTAAATGAGCGACTATTCAATGTTGCTGCATCAAGTTTTACTGTAGATGGCACAATTACAGGAAGCGCTATGGTAATACCGGATAGTAATGAGGCATCTTATGGGTTTATTAAAATTTCAGAACCAAGTATTGTGACATTAAATGGCGGAAATTACAGTGGAAATACAGATAATGGTGCTTTCGTGAAAATTTTTAATGATAATGTTATAGATGCTTCAGGTTCTACAGTTGTATTTAATAATGTAACTATGAGTTCAAATAATGCATTTTTTAATACAGATACGTTGAATACTGACGCCGATACTACTACACTTGCTGTAACAGGAGGTACATACACTACTGAAGGGAAGGCATTTGGTGTAGATACATATGCACTTAGCCCAGTAACATTTGAAGGCGTGACTGTGACCGCAGGTGCTGGACCATGTATTGAAGTGTGTGGTGCATCTGCAAGTTTTGCAGATTGTAACTTTAAGGTAACTGGTACTAATTCCAACGGCTTTGGAACAACTGCTGTTGCAGTAAGCTGGGGCGGTAATGCTGTAATTGATGGAGGAACATATAGTTCTGAGAATGGATACGGTATATATGTATATAACAGCGGAGGACATATTACTATAAAGGATGGAACTGTGTCTGGTGGTAAAGCTGCAGTTAAGGCAGATAAAGATAAACAGAGCGGTGTGCCTTCTTCGATTATTGTGGAGGGCGGAAATACAATTGGCGCATGGGAGACTAATGATGAAATAGAGGCTCCACTTATTGTTTATGGTGGTACACATACGGCAGATGTGAGCGATTATATTGCGGATGATGTTAAGATTGTAGATAATGGTGACGGTACATATAGCGTAGGCATAGATTGTATTGTTACATTTTATGACGAGAACGGTAAAGAAATAGCAGATTCATCCATTACAGTATTAAGTGGCACAATTATTGGAAAAGATAATGCACCATCTTTATCTAAAGAAGGATATACGTTTGCAGGATGGTTTGAAAAAAACTCAAATGAGCCATGGAATCTTGATGAAGATAGAGTGAGTGGAAAAATGAGTCTTTATGCAAGATGGACCGCTAATTCTACGGATGATGGTGAAGGAACAGATGACGGTTCGCAGAGCGGACAAAGTGAAAATGGTGATAAATCAGTAGAAACTGGAGATGACAGCAACGTTGTTCTGTGGGCATGTATATTAGCATTTTCAATAGTAGGCGGGACAGGAGTTGTTATATACGGAAGGAAAAGAAAAGAACAATAGTTTATTGTGCTTATATATAGTAAATAGGATATAATTTCTAAAAAGCGTAGCCTCGATAATGGACTACGCTTTTTAATTGCATATCTTTATCTATCTGATGAGTTTGGTTAATTTTTTATTTTTGAAAAAATTTTAATAGTTTAGTGCCTTTTCCCCCTTTTTGTGCATCTTATTGATATAATGCGTACTGCAAGAGAGTTATCAAAAACAAATTAAAGGATTATAAGAGAAATGAAGCCTGGAGAAGAGCGCATGAAATTCTAATAGATTCGATATCTGAAGAGTATACGGCATATGAGCAGATGGAAATGCTGTTAGATATGAAGTTATAAAATCGGCAAAGAACGGAGACACTGAAACAATAGACATAATCAAAAATAAATATAAGGGGTATATAAATAAATTATCTACTGTAAAAATTATAAATGATAGTGTATACAGCAGATCTGTTATAGATTATCGTATTGCTAAAACGCTTGAAGATCATCTCATAATTTAAAATTCAAGTGTAATTCAGTCCTACTCGGTATAAATACAGTCTCCTGATTGGCATACTTTCAATAAAAACATGCTAATATATCACACTCATTTTAAATATGCATTGGTAAATCCAATATCACTTGAATTGAGTGATGCAATTCCAAGTTTTTTTGCCGCTGGAACTTACTTTTGCAATTAACACCTTACAGACACAACTGCATTCAATCAGTTTCGGCCATAACTCCCACAAGTCTGTGAGGCACATAAGGTTCTTCCAGAAAACGGACTTCTTCATCGCTCAAGATAAGCTCCACCGCTTTTGATGCATCCTCAACATGATGAACTTTCGTTGCTCCCACTACAGGAGCCGTTACTTTTCCGAGAATCCAAGCAAGTGAGATTTCTGTCATTGACACTCCGTGCTTCTCTGCAAGTTCTTCTACACGTTCAATTATGACACGATCCTGATCGCTGGTAGCATCGTACTTCATCCGGGCGTAGTTATCTTCTCTCAGACGCTTTGAGGACTCTCCCGGATGTTTGGAAAGCCGGCCGCCTGCAAGCGGGCTGTATGGTGTCATAGAGACATTCTCTTCACGGCAAAATTTTGCCATTTCTCTTTCCTCTTCCCGAAAAATAAGGTTATAATGTCCCTGAACCGATATAAACTTTTTAAACCCTTCCTTTTCTGCTAGTGCATTTGCCTTTGCAATCTGGAAAGCAAAGCAGTTGGAAATACCTATATAACGTGCTTTACCTGCCTTGATCACATTATTGAGGCCTTCCATTATATCGTAAAGAGGGGTTTTATAATCCCACATATGATATATGTATAGGTCTATATAATCCATCCCAAGATTATAAAGACTCTGATCTATCATTTTTTCTATATGTCTCTGCCCTGTTATCCCTTTATCTATCTCTTCGGAAGTTCGAGGGAGAAATTTTGTTGCAACGATGACATCTCTGCGTACTGTAAGATCGTTCAGTATCCTTCCCAGATATTGCTCACTTGTACCGTTCTGATACCCTATTGCTGTATCAAAAAAGTTTATTCCAAGATCCAGGCCTTTCTTTATGATCTCACGTGACGATGCTTCATCAATCGTCCAGTGGTGCTGCCCGTTTCCTGCCTCACCAAAACCCATACACCCCATGCATATCCTCGATACATTAAGTTCAGAATCTCCTAAATTTATATATTTCATTTCATCTCTCCCTATCTAATACCATTGATATTCAGCCAGTCGGCGACTATGTCATTATCCTCTGACGCATCATCATTTCCAATATGCAACCCGTCTGTTACCACCGCGTCAGGTTCAAGTTCTTTTATCGTTTTTACGGTATTGGAAAGGCCGCTGCCTCCGCTTGTACAAAATGGAGCTATAGTCTTTCCCGAAAGATCATGATCATCAAAAAAGCTATAAAGTATCATCGGCATATCTCCCCACCATATAGGAAACCCTATATATACGATATCATAATCGTTTAATCCGTTTATATCACCTGCAATTTCAGGACGGGCATTTTCATCCTGCTCCTCCTGTGCCATTTCTACGACACTATCATAATCATCACTGTAGGGTACTTTTGGTACTATTTCATAAAGGTCTGCCTCCGTTTGCTGCTGAATAGATTTTGCTACATTTTCTGTATTTCCTGACCAGGAAAAATATACCACTAATGATTTGCTGCCTGTCGTTTCGGATACATCAGAATACTGCATACTAGAACCACCTTCACCGTCACTGCTGCTTCCACATGCAGTAAATGTCAATATCATTGAAAAAACAACAACAGCAAAAAATATCTTTTTCATTCCAACCTCCTTATTCCTGTCATCTCATATGAAATAAAGATGTCCCTCCCGGAACATCTTTATTATATATTTTTTATTTCAAATGTCTAATGCTTATATCTAATCTTCAGATATGCTTATCAGGTATTGTTTGGCAAATTCTATGAATTGTGAGGTAGCAGTTGAAAAAACCTGTTCTTTTTTCCATGCCAGTGCTGTTGAAACCTCAAGTTTCGGAGATAGAGGGATGAAACTCAGTTTTTCATATTTACAATTCAAATTTATACTGAGCATTACACCAATATTCTCCTGAGCCAGAACGGCCTCATTATACGGAAGATTCGCAGTTGCTATGATTTCAACCTTGTCCTTATGATCACCCAGCCATTTGCCGATACGGCTCTGATTAAAGTCGCCTGTCGCTGTAATAACCGACATTCCCTCAAGATCTCTAGGGGTCACCGTTTCTTTCCCGAAAAGACAGGAATCTTCAGGAATAAATACTCCCCATTGCTCATTGATCGGCATATTCACAAAATCATATTTTCTGACATCTATAGGCTCTGACATCAGCCCCAGGTCCAGAAAACCTCTCTCAATATAGTCACGTATGTTTACAGCATTACCACTGTATATCTCATATTTTACATCCGGATATCTGCTGTTAAATCCTGAAATCACTTTTGCCAGATATTCTGTCGATCTAAATTCGCCACTGCCGATAGAAACCGTGCCTGAAAGAGACCCTTCCTTTTTAAGAAGATCCCGTTTCGTTTTATCTGCCAGAGACAATATTTCCTGCGCTCTGTGTTTCAGCATCCTTCCATCATCTGTCAAAAGAATACTATGATTGCTCCGTATAAACAGTTTTACTCCCAGTTCACGCTCCAGATCAGCTATCTGTCTGGAAAGAGTAGGTTGTGTAACATGAAGCATATCTGCAGCTTTTGTAAAGCTGCCCTCTCTGGCTATAGCCAGAAAATAATTTAAAACTCTAAGTTCCATAGCAGTCCTCCTTGAAGATATCATAAGAAGCGTTATGCCGATGTATTCCAAACTATCTTTTAACGATTTTCAGTCTTATAGTACTCTCCCCAAATACGCATGGCATCAAGAACCGGCTCAATGCTCTTTCCAAGCTCAGTAAGACTATATTCTACCCTGGGAGGTACTTCAGCATATACCTTACGATTTACAAGTCCGTTTTTCTCCAGATCTCGCAGCTGTGCAGTCAATACTTTCTGTGATACGCTTCCGACAGATTTCTTTAATTCTCCGAATCGCTTTGTTCCCGCCATCAGATCACGCAGGATCAGAACTTTCCACTTATTTCCTATCAATGACAGAGTCGTCTCTACCGGGCATGCGGGAAGATCTTTTATTGATTTCTGCTCATCCATATACAACCTCCGCTTAATTGGTTTCCATATGAAACTTTGTGTTTAATTATACTGTACAGCAATATATACGTCAATCTCCATATCCGTATAGCTCCCGGACGCTGTTCGGTTTCCTTTCAGTGACTAAATAACAATATTGTACGTACTTCACAGCTAATACACGATCATTTATAATAAATCAATAAAACCGATATAGCTTTTGTATAATCCATATATGCAGGTGACAAATGATACAGGAAAAAAGAAGAAAATACCTGATAACGGCATTAATCAATGAGCAGCCGCAATACGCCGGAATAAAGATACCTCATAGCAAACATGAGCAGGAAAAACTGCTCCGTTCATTGTTCAATATACGTCCGCCTCTGCCCGCAGACAATGAATTTTTAACGGTGCAGGATGACTATCTTCAGGAAATGGCAAGACAGAAGGGAATCACGACGCTGGAGGATCTGCAGCCTGTTCTCCCGGGAATTTATCTTTGGAAAGGAGATATCACGACACTTAAGTGTGATGCTGTCGTAAATGCCGCAAACAGCCGGATGCTGGGATGTTTTATCCCATGTCATAGCTGTATCGATAATGCTATCCATTCAGCAGCAGGAGTACAGCTCAGACTGGAATGCGCGGAAATAATGAAGCGTCAGGGAAGAGAAGAGACAACAGGAAACGCAAAGATCACAAAGGCATATAACCTTCCTTGCAGATATGTAATCCACACCGTCGGCCCGATCATCCATGGAGCCATATCCTCACAGGACTGTGATCTGCTCGCGTCATGTTACTGGTCATGTATGGAAACAGCTGATAGAAATAGCCTTAAAAACATCGCCTTCTGCTGTATCTCCACAGGGGAATTTCACTTTCCAAACGACAGGGCGGCAGAAATCGCAATTCAAACCGTAGCAAAATACAAAAAACAGGTACAAAGTAATCTGGAAGTTATTTTCAATGTTTTCAAGGAGACAGATTATGACATATACAGAAAGATTCTCTTATCAGATCGGCAAGCTGCAAGATGAAATAATATCAGCCGATGCGATTTTGGTAGGGGCAGGATCCGGTCTTTCGACTGCAGCCGGATTCACATATTCAGGGAGCCGCTTTGAAGAAAATTTTGGAGATTTTATTGAAAAATACGGTTTTAAGGATATGTATTCCGGCGGTTTTTATCCATTTGATACATTGGAAGAATACTGGGCATACTGGAGCCGATATATCTATATCAACCGCTATATAGATGCACCGGGATCTGCTTACAGTGATATTATGAAACTCCTGCAGGGCAAAGACTATTTTGTTCTGACTACCAATGTAGACCATTGCTTTCAAAAATCCGGAATAGATAAGAACAGGCTTTTTTATACACAGGGTGACTATGGGTTATGGCAGTGCTCAAAACCATGTCACCAGAAGACTTATGATAATGAATCTGCTGTAAAGAAAATGCTGGAAGATCAAAAAAATATGAGAATCCCAAGCCACCTGATCCCACATTGTCCTGTATGCGGAGCAGATATGTCTATGAACCTGCGGTCAGATATCACATTCGTGGAAGATAACGGCTGGCATAAAGCTGCCAGCCGTTACAGAGATTTTTTAACCGGACACAAAGATATGCATATTTTATTTCTGGAATTAGGAGTGGGAAATAATACCCCGGGCATCATAAAATATCCTTTCTGGAAAATGACCTATGAAAATCCCAAAGCATTTTATGCCTGTATAAATATGTATGAAGCTTATTGCCCTCCTGAAATATCCGCACAATCAGTCTGTATAGAAGCCGATACAGGCATGATACTGCATTATCTCGAAAAGTGATTTCTGATGCCCTTCATATCTCATATACCGAGAATCTCAGCAGACTCCAGTCCATTATCGCTCCATAACATATAAATACCCGGTTTTCCAGCCATTTATATCTGGCATCGCCTACTTCAAAATCCACCGTCCCCTTGTAATAATATTCCTCAGGCAGCACTTTACCGCCTGAGATCAGTTTTTCTTCCTGCCCCTTCTCAAGGTGCAGATATGCTGACAGCCTCATGAATATCTTCGCCCCATCATCTGTTTCCAGCAGAGTCGGCGCATCTATTATGTTTACGCCGTCAGCTGGTGTATAGGTGGTGCCTATTCCTACAGGCACCACTTTTCCAGCTATTCGCTCTCCTGAAAAATGTCCGCTCCCAACAGTAGATACCAGCAGATCTCCTTTACCTGTCTCCTCTATAAGTATATCTTCTGCCTGATTGATCTCAATATCGAACAATTTTATCATAAATTTCCCTTTATGACCTTTCCATCGAATATAACTGTCTCTACTCTTATATCCTTGAGCTGATCAGTCGGTGTCTTGAATATATCACGATCTGTAATTATCATGTTTGCCAGTTTTCCATTTTCAAGCGATCCTATAATATCCTGCCAGCGAAGCTGTTTTGCTCCGTTTATCGTATATCCTTTCAAGAGATTTTCAACACTCAGAGCAGCAGATTCCGGCGGCCTTACAGATCCGGGATATTTTCCTGGATCCAGCGGGAATTCCGGATCAACTCTTGTTGCAGCCACCTGCATTCCAAAGAAAGGATATGCCCTGTGAAGCTCGTATCCCGTCACCACATCACTGGAAAAGTCCACAACAGCTCCGCTTTCGATCATCGGATTGAACTGATACATTCTTCGCCATTTTTCTTCCGTATAATAGTTCATAGCCTCTTCGCCAAAATATCCTCCGGACCAGTGACAGGACCAGTTTATGAATATACCCAGTTCTGCCGGCCTGCCCATATCAGAAGGATCCACTATTTCACAGTGAGCGAACGTAGGCCTGCACACCCATTCTTCCCCTTTTTCCGCAGATATCCGCTGAGCCTCTTCAACTGCATCACAACCTGTTCTGAAGGCCCTGTCCCCTACCATATGGATATGTATATCAAGCTTTTCTCTGTTACACATGAGCATACATTTTACAAGCTCATCCGTTTCCATCATTATTTCGCCGTAATTCCCCGGATCATTGATATGTTCATCCAATGAAGCCGAATTGCCGCTCTCATTAGTGCCGTCAAGGAACAGCTTCATCGTATTGATCTTGATATGTTCAGTCGTATAAAGTTCCTGATACTCTCTGAGCTTTGATATTTTTTCCGGAAGATCCTCGTAATTCCAGAATCTTACCATGCCATCATAATACACATTTAATTTTCCGGATTTATCAAGATCATATATGCCTTTTATCTGGTCATCATTTTCTATAAACCCGTCTGCCATGGCGGTTATCCCGCTGTCTCTCAGAAATCTGAAGAAATCTTCCATAGTATCTGCACTGAGCTTTTCCGGAGGATACCATCCTAATTTTTCAAACATATTATCGGCGAATTTCATCCAGGCCATCTCTCTTATCCATCCTGTAGGGTTCCCGTCCTCATCTCTGACGAATGTTTCAAGAGGTCCCGGATCAGGAGTATCACGATCCACCTCGAGGAGTTCCAGCATTTTGCTGTTCACCCAGCATAGATGCTCACCGAAATCCTGACAAAGCACAGGTCTGTCATTTATTGCAGTATCGAGCAGTTCCTTGACCGGCCCGTTTTCATCGAACATTGATGTCGGATAATATTCAAAATACAGGAAAGGGCACTCACTCTTGGGATGATCTTCACCGTATTTTTTCACAAATTCCAGCAGCTCATCGACATCCTCTGTCCACGGAAGGCGTACATGCCAAAGACTTTTAGTGACCCACCCCGGATGTATATGGCTGTCTATTATTCCGGGAAGAATGCACCTGCCTCCCGCATCAAAAACCTTGATATCCTCATAGCTCTGCATATCCGCATCTGCGAGTGTTCCTACAAATCTGATATATCGGTCATCAAATACTATGCAATCCGCTTTAGGATGCTCTTTATCAGAAGTATATATTTCTGCATTTTTTATCAAAGTAGTCATTTATTTAACCTCCTGTCGATACTTATTCCTCTATCTTCATCTCAGGCGGCAGTTCTCTGAAGCCTTTCGTCTTTATTGCCAGATACACAATACCTACAAGAAGCCATACACCGCCAAGTATTTTTGCAGGAGTCTCAATGAAATAGAATACTACTAATAAGCTTATCATACCTATAGCCGGTATTATCAGGTGCTTTATTATCGCTCCTGTTCCTCTTTCTCTGTTTCTTATTATATAATGGCTTATTACAGAGAAATTCACCATGAAAAATCCGCACACAGCACCAAACGATACAAGTGAAGCCGCTCCCATAACATTATCCTGATAAAATATTGCTGTTAAGGCTATCACTGTAGTCAGCACTATATTATTTACAGGGGTCTGAAACCTCGGAGATATTTTGCCGAAGAATTTTTTAGGGAGAATATTATCTCTTCCCATTCCGTACAAAATACGGGATACGGCTCCCATACCCGCCAGCGCGCATACAAAACTTCCGCAATTATCCACAATAAAGAAAACGGTACCAAGCCATGACATCCCTATATGAGGGAACAATTCAAATATCCCTGTATCCGGATCTTCGATACCTCTATATGCATCCGGCCATGCTATCTGTGAAAAATATGCAACAAGCGCAAAGATCACACCTGCTCCTATAACTACTCCCATGATAGCTTTCCCCATTACTTTTTCAGGTTCTTTTGCCTCTTCAGCCAGAGTTGTAACAGCATCGAATCCCACAAATGAAGCGCATAAAACAGCAGATGCTGCCAAAACCCCTTTAAGTTCAAAATTATCAGGATTATAAAATGCTGTAGGGTCAAACAAAGTACCTGATCCTCCACCTTCAGTGACATATCGTACTATACATGCTATAAACAATATGGTGAAGCCTATCGCCGCACATGTAACTACCGTGTCAACTATACTTGCAGTCTTTATTCCCACTATATTTATTATCATACCTATAACTGCAACTACCAGTACTATTGCCCAAACAGGTATCATAGGAAAATATTCATTGATGTATACACCTAAAAGCAGGTAGCATATCATAGGCAGCAGCAGATAGTCTACCAGCATCACCCAGCCTGACAAAAAACCGACATGCGGCTGAACGGATTTGCTTATATATGTATATGCTGATCCTGCAGAAGGATAAGCTTTGACCATCTGGGTATAGCTGTATGCTGTAAAAGCCATTATTATCGCAGTACCACACAGAGCAAGCGTATACATACCGTGAGTCGAAGGGGTAAACAATCCATAGTAATTGAAAACTACCGTAGGTGCCAGATATGACAATCCAAACATGATAATAAGCGGCAATGTCAATGTCCTTTTGAGCTGGACCTCGCCTATTTGATTTTTTTCACTCATAATAAAACCTCCCTGGATATTATAAATTTTAATAATTACGCTTTCATAATATTCAGAGAGTTTAGTTAAATCAATGTTATTTTATTGTTGTTTTTTTAATTCATTATTGAAATCAACAATATATCATTTTTCGAACATCTCGATATAATGCCTCACCATAAGATCATCTACTATGCTGCGCACCACATGAGGTTCATAATATACCATGCTTTCATATGAATGCTTCACATATTTTTCTCTGAACTGCCTGGGTGTGCACTTATACCATTCCTTGAAAGCCTTATAATAATACTGAGGATCCGAAAAACCGCATTCCTCTGATATTTCCACTATTGTATGATCTGTATTTATGAGATACCATTCTGATTTATTCGCTCTTATATAGGAAAGCATATGCCTGAATCCTATGGACATCTTAAGCATGAATTCCGAAAGGTAGCTGCGGCTCAGCCCAAGATGTGAGGCCAGATCATCCAGCGTGATCTTTTCATCGAAATGCTGATCTATGAAGGCATTTATCTGCTGGCATCTTTTCAATATATCATGGTTCATTTCAATTCTTCCCGAGTGATATATGACTATATCAAAATGAAAGACAAAGAGATCGACAATCGACTCGGTTATATCCGCTATCCTCTTGGTATTTTTTTCAGTATTTCCCTCTAAAATTATCTTTAAAAGTGTTATCAGCTTCCCTCTCAAAGTATTATGATAAGTCGTAGGATACTTTGTGGTAGTCTCCTGACATCCTTCACATACAAACATCTGATGTGCAATATCAGGATATTTTTTTTCAAACGCCGTTAAATCAACATAAAAAGATGCACACATATTATATCCGTCACTGTGAAGATAGTATGCATCTCTGTCCACAGATACATACTCACCGGCATTCAGGGTGAATTCTTCATAAGCATATGAAAATTTTACCGTACCTGTCAGACAGAAAATGATCTCCAGGGTCCCGGCATCATGCATTTGGATAGCCTTATCCTTTACTGCATATACACTGATGCCAAGCGATGCCCCTTCTATCCAGGTGATCTTGCTGTTATCCATATAATCTTCCTTTCCTCGTTATCAGTATTTTATATCATATATCAGATTTCTGCAAAATTTTTGATGATGATACTATATAATATATCTAAAGGAGGTGTGCATATATGGAAAAAACTGCACTGGTCCTGGGCGGAGGAGGAAGCCGGGGAGCATATGAGATAGGAGTATGGAAAGCACTGAAAAAGCTCAATATCTCAATAGACATGGCAGTCGGCACCTCCGTCGGGGCCATAAATGCGGCAATGGCGGTCCAGAATGATCTCAGGATTTCGGAAAAGCTGTGGAAACTGCTGGAAACAGATATGGTGTTTGATGTCAAGACCAGCGGTATACCTGCAGAAGATACTCTCGCATACGCAAAGGAAATAGTCGCTCACGGAGGAGCGGGCACTTCCGGTCTGGCTTCTATCCTGGGCAGATATATTAAAGAAGACAAGATACGGAGATCTCCTATGGATTTCGGACTTGTTATCACCGAATTTCCTTCGTTTGAAGGCCGATTCTTATATAAAGACGATATACCGCAGGGTCGCCTCATCGATTATATAATGGCCAGTGCCTCCTGTTTCCCTGCAGTTCGCAAATTCGTAATAGACGATAATAAATTTATCGACGGAGGATATAAAGACAATCTTCCCATAGGAATGGCATTGCATAAAAATGCGACCCGCATAATCGCTGTAGACCTTGGAGCAGCAGGAATGATAAGATACAGTTCAATTCGTAAAGCAAAAGAAACAACGGATTTTCATCTTATCAAAAGCTCACTTTCATTAGGTAATTTTCTTGTTTTCGACAAGCTGAACACATCCAGGATAATGCGCCTGGGGTATCTTGAAACTATGCGGCACTTTGGCAAATATGACGGTATTAAATACACTTTCAAAAAAAACTCATTGAATCCGCATCATCTTTTAGGGGCTGATAATGCAGCCTATATACTTGGCATCGATCCGTGTGTAATATATGACAAAACATCTGTTATATCTGCACTGAAGCACCGGCTTGAAGCAACATCAACGTCATCAGATATACACGACGATATTACTGCCACAGATATGCATAAGCGCTTTCTTATACAGATTTCAAAAGATCTCAAAAATAAGGAGGAGAAAAGTATTTATCTTCAGCCTGCTCTTTTCAATATTTTTGAAAAAGAGATACAGGCAGCTAATTTTCTGATTTCTCACAAGCTTATATAAGTAATTTATACAAATACAAAACACTTAATAAATTCTTAATGCTTTATCTTCTTTTATATTAATAAATTTTCCAGCATAATTGCATTACAAAGTCAGCTTTGCGGCTTACAGATCTGAAGAAGGCTTTGTAATCTTCAGAGAGCGATATTATATCGTTCTCTAAAAAGGGGTATTTAAATATGAAAAATGTACTGGAATATCTTGAAACAACAGCAGAAAAATTTCCTGACAAATGCGGCTTTGCTGATTCCGATAGACAAATCAGCTTTCAAAGCATAATGAACAGCGCAAAGAGAATAGCCTGCTCATTAAAGGGCATTGATAGGAACAGCCCTGTAGCGGTCATGACAGACCGTAATATCAAATGTATCGAAGCCATGCTGGCTTCGATATACGCAGGCTGCTTCTACACTGTTATCGATGTCAATTCTCCCAGCGAAAGGATCTCTTCTATATTGGAGAGTCTCTCTCCTGAAGCTGTCATAACCGATAAAGAGTTCCTTTCTCTGGCTCAGGACACATTTAAAGGGGAAACAGTAGTCCTGTATGAAGAAGCTTCTCTGAATGATATCGATGACAACTTTATAAATCAGGTAAGGTCATCCATGATAGACACCGATCCTCTATATGTACTTTTTACCAGTGGATCATCAGGGGTGCCTAAAGGAGCGGTCCTTTCCCACAGAAGCGTTATAAGCTATATAGAATGGGTCTCTGAAGAATTTTCTTTTGACAGCGATACAGTCTTCGGATCACAGACACCTCTTTACTTTTCGATGTCTGTTACGGATTTTTTTTCCACGCTGAAATGTGGCGGAACATATGTTATCATTCCGAAAATGCTGTTTTCCTTTCCCGTTAAGCTCATAGAATATCTGAACAGTAACATGGTGAATACCATATACTGGGTGCCGTCAGCGCTATCGACAGCTTTCAACTGGGATGCCTTTGAATATGTGATGCCGGAGCACCTGGAAAAGGTTCTCTTTGCAGGAGAAGTAATGCCGGTAAAACACCTTAATTACTGGCGAAGATTCCTGCCGGGCTGCATATATGCAAATCTTTTCGGGCCTACGGAAACTACAGATATATGTACGTTTTACAGAGTCGATCGTGATTTTAAGGATGACGAAAGCCTTCCTATAGGAAAAGCATGTGATAACTGCGATGTGTTCCTTTTAACAGAGACCGGACGCAAAGCTCAGATAGGTGAAGAGGGTGAACTGGTCGTGCGAGGATCTTTTCTTGCTGACGGATATTACAACGATCCGGAGAAAACAGCTGCCGCTTTTCCTCAGAATCCACTTAACAATTCATATCCTGAAAGGGTGTACAAGACGGGTGACCTGGCAAAATTAAACGAAAAAGGGGAATATATATATATATCCAGAAAGGATTTCCAGGTCAAACGAATGGGGTATCGTATAGAGCTTGGCGAAATAGAAGCCGCTGCAAGTTCACTTGACCAGGTGAAATCGTCGGCAGCTCTGTATGATGCCTCAGGCGACCGGCTCATACTGGTTTATGAAGGCAAGATAAAAGATCCCGAAGTACTGCTGAAACAGCTTAAGTCAAAGCTGCCTTCATATATGCAGCCTGATGATGCTGTACGCATAACGAACATGCCATACAATGCCAACGGTAAACTTGACCGCAAATATCTTCATGAACTATATGCAGAAAACTGAATCTATAATGAATATCAAGAAAGGAAAAAGCAATGGAAAAACTACTGGAAATACTAAGAGAAATAAACCCTGATATAACATATGAAGGAAGAAACGATCTTTTTACTTCAGGTGATCTGGATTCGATGAATATCATACTTCTTACATCAGAAATAAGTGATGAATTCGATGTGGAGATAAAAGCGCCTGATATAATACCTGAAAACTTTGACTCAGCAGAAGCTATCATGGAAATGATATATCGCCTTCAGGAAGAACAGCAATAAGAGGTAACATATCATGAATTACCCAACAGTCACATTTCTGTTCTTTCTTCTGGCAACAGGCTGTGTATATTTTGCCGTACCGAAAAAGCTTCAATGGTTAGTTCTGTTGTCGGTCTCTGTATCATTTTACATATTGACATGCGGTTCTAAAGTCGTGTTTCTTTTAGCCGCCACTGCAATAATATATATCGGCGCAATGTACATACAAAAATGTGAATCCCGCTTTTCCAGACAAAAAGAGGGACTGGAAAAAAAGGACAGAAAAGCCTTGAGGAAAGCTATTGACCGCAACAAAAAAATCATTGTATCTGTTTCGGTAATATCGACGCTGATGATACTTCTTGGTACCAAATATTTCAACTTTTTCGGTTCCATCATCAATGATATTGCCGGTATAACAGGTATTAAGCAGCCAATCCCTGTATTGGAAATACTGCTGCCCCTTGGTATATCATATTATACCCTGATGGCTATAAGTTATTTAACAGATGTTTACCGCGGCACTGTTGCTGCAGAAAAGAATCCGTTGATGCTGCTCCTTTTCCTATGTTATTTCCCTCATATAATAGAAGGGCCTTTCGATCGTTACCGGGAATTGTCACAGCAGTTCAGGACCCCGCACTCTTTCGAATATAACAGGATAAAAAATGGTGGAATAAGACTTGTATGGGGCTTTTTCAAAAAATTTGTGATCGCTGACAGAGCGGGTCTCATCGTCAATACGATATTCGCTGACACATCATCCTGCAGCGGGAGCATATTGTTTGTCGCCATCCTGCTTTATACATTACAGATATATGCAGAATTCTCGGGTTGCATGGATATTGTCTGCGGTACCTCACAGATGTTTGGAATAAATATAGCGGAAAATTTCAGGAGGCCGTTTTTCGCCGGATCTATAAATGAATTCTGGCGCAGATGGCATATAACTCTGGGAACCTGGCTGAAAGACTATGTTTTTTACCCTATAAGTCTTTCCGGCCATTTTAAAAAATTAAATGAAAAAGCAAGGAAGCATATACAGTCAAAGTATCTGCTTACACTCCTGCCCAGCGCCTACGCCCTGTTTTTTGTATGGTTCTGCAATGGCCTGTGGCACGGCGCCAGCGGCAAATACATATTTTACGGCCTCTATTATTATGCACTTATGATGCTCGGGCAGATGATCAAACCTGCAGCTGACAAAATACTGTCACGCTTCGAGATAAAAAGGGGGCAGGGACTGTATCATATTTTCGAAGTGCTGCGTACATGGATAGTCGTATGCTTCGGAATGCTGATATTCCGATCTGAAACGCTGTCACAGGCCGCGAATATCTTCATAAGGATACTGTCGGATTTCAGAATATCCGGAATTTCCGACGGCACACTGCTTTCCGGAGGTATATCAGGGCATGATTATATAATACTGGCCCTGTCATTCCTGATACTTTTCACGGTATCCTTTGCAGAGGAGAAAGGTATAAACATGGAAGAAAGTATCTCGCATCAGATCCTGCCGCTGCGCTGGACAGTATATTTGTTTCTGCTGTTCGCAATAATCATATTCGGCGCATATGGAGGTAATTTCAACAATGCCACATTGATCTACGGAGAATTTTAAAGGAGGGAGAAAATAATGCATATCACAAAAAAAAGCATTACTAATATAACTAAAGCCATTATTTTTATCACACTGTTCATTATGCTGTTCACATTTCTCTCCACTGTATTCACCTATGTGAGCAATACTTCCGAGGACGGTATGGAAAACCGCATATCTCGCGCTTACCGCGGTGAAGAGAAAGATTCCATAGATATCATGCTGCTGGGCAACAGCGATATTTACCGGGGATTCTCTCCGGTAGATCTTTACCATAAAACAAAAATAACATCTGCTATATCCGGTCAGCCCGGCGCTACCATAGATAAGGTTTATGAAAGCGCAAAAGACATACTTAAGTATCAGAAGCCGAAGATGATTGTCCTTGAAACAGACTGTATGTTTTCCGATAAGGATTTGGAACATGAAAAAAAGGCAGAATCTAATGAAAAAACAAAAAAACCGGTATCTGACACTGTTCTGGATATGCTGTCCTTTTTTAGAAAACTTCAAAATGCCGCCAAAAACGGAGACAACATCATACTTTCCGCTGTCAATTACTATTTTCCTCTCATAAAATATCATGATAATTGGAACAAGCTGACATTCTCCTCTTTTACAAAACCTTCCGACAGCTTTTACAAATTTTCCAATAAAGGCATGGCATATTCATCCGATGTAAAGCCTTTTGACGCTTCAATCGATTACATGAAAAAAAATTACGGGGGAAAAGCTAAGCTCACATCAAAAACATCGGATATCTTTGACGATATATATAAACTGTGCAAAGAAAACGATATTGAGCTTGTGCTTATTACAGTGCCGTCGGCAAACTCGTGGAACAACGGGAAGTCAGCAGAGATACAGAAGCTTGCAAAAAAATATGATTTAAAATACTATGACTATAATAAAAAATATCCTGATGGATTTGACTGGAATCATCATACAAATGACGGCGGCAATCATCTTAATTACGCAGGTGCTTTGACTGTCACAAACGATTTTGGGTCCAAATTGAAAAATGAAATAAAAATTCCCGAGAGCAGTTTGACGAAGGATCAGCAGCTTGAATGGGAAAAAGATTATTCTGATTTTCATGAAAAAATAAACCAAAACAGATAAACAAAAACCATATGTGAGACGTTGCCTCACATATGGTACATATTACAGTGAGGATACCGGTTATAAAATCAGCTATAATTCTTTTATTTTCGTTTCCAATGTAATTCCCAGCTCTTCAGCATACTCAAAATATGTCTTTACCTGATCCAATTCCAACATATCTGAGGAAATAAGCCCTTTCTGATTAAGTCTGTCATTGATAAACAGCTTTGAAAACAAATAGCCTCCCTGTCCAGTCAGATACATTTCCGCAGTGATACCTGCTCTTTCAAACGACTCCACTAACCCCGGAGCCATGACATGAGTCTCTACCATCACATCTTTCCCGTCTTTTTTACCATATGCCTCAATGACCATACATCCGGAATCTGATACCAGGCCTTCATCTATTATTTCCTTTATCTCTTCTTTATATTTAGGAGCCGGCGGCAGATAGCTCAAAACATAATCAAACGGCACCATCCTGTTCCCATTGTATTCTATCTCATCCATGCTGAGCATCCCTGCCTGATAAAGAGGTCTGGCGAAATCCATGCCTGCACCTGCATATTTAAAATAGGCATTCCGGCAGCCTTTAAAATATTTTTCTGCATTTATTCCGTACTGAAGAGGTTCATCATGACAATGTTCACAAAAAATAACTTCATCATCCATATATTCATATTTTCTTTTTATAGGAAGCCCGAAAGCCGGAGTATTGACCAGCTTGCCGTCTCTATAGGCAAGCGCCATCTGGCTCATGTCGGTAAGAGCTGTCACGGGTGACCACCAGAAAGGCAGGAATCGTTTTGCCACAACTCCTTCCCATACAATATTGTATATCGTGTCACATGTATCCAGATATCTCATGGCATCTCTTGTCGCCACACAGATAAGTCCCGGTGCAGAACCTGTACCTATAAGAGCAAGCTTTCCTATTGCTTCAAATTTAGGACCATATATCTCAAACTGTGCTTTCATGCTTTCATACCATTGTGTAGTATATCTGTCTTCAAATGCCGTCAGACTGCTGCCGGCTTTTTTCGACTCCTCACTTTCAGCCCAGATCTTATACATTTCTGTGGTCCCGGCATAATCCTGATAATTAGCCTTTACTTCAAGAGCTGCATCGAGAACATTCTGGGTGCATTCAAGCGGAAGTCCGTTCAGTATAAGGTCAACTCCCCGCGCAGCTTCAATTATGCTGGCCTTGTTATGAGCATCGACATATAAGCCCTTTCCTTTCTTCACGGATCTGACTACGTTATCCACCGCCTTCATATCACAGTCTGCACATATGATCTCTTCGACATTCGTCTCGCTGTCCAGCCTTTTCACTGCGGCACTTCCCTGCGCTCCCACGCCTAAAACCAATATTCTTTTCATGTTTTCACCTCAATTCTTTTTATGCCATAATACTATCAGACCAAAACCGCAGCGCCAGATTTTTGTTGTCAAAAAATGCTAGAGAATCAGTTGATCTTATAATATCGCGCTAATAGTATAACAAATTTAGCATGTTTTAACAGCAAAAAAAGCAATGTTTTATTTTATTTCATATGTTATTCTGAATCTGAACTTATCGGAAAGGAGCTGACATCCCCATGCTTTTGGAAAGAATAAGCCATTATCATAATCTTCACTTTTCCATAGACTTTTCAAACGTTGCCTGTGAGGCGCCTCACTATCATAAGGAAACTGAAATAGCTCTTTTACTGAAAGGGACCGCGAAATATAAGATATACCATCAGGATTATTTTCTTAAAGCAGGAGATATCATAATAGTCGACGGGCATGATCTCCATTATATATATGAATCATCCAGTGATGCTGTATTCCTTACTTCATATATAGATATGTCCCATTTTGATAACATCTTCCCGAATATCGACTTTATGATATTTGCATGTGAAGAGTTCAGCGATGATCCGTCAGTAAGCCATCAGAAGATACAGAACAAGATAGCATTCATAGCTCACCATCTTGCTGATATTATGATCCTTACCGATTCCGGAACTGCCGAAGACGATCTTTTAAAAGAAAAACTGTTGGATATCATAAATACGATGGTCAATCATCTTCAGGGCTTTTTTATAGAAAACAATGAATTCCGATACGGCGGCGATGATGTAAACCCGCTCAATCTGCAAAGACTGGCACGTATAATAAGCTATCTGTATACCAATTATGACCGCAGCATCACTCTTGCAGATCTCGCAGAGCTGGAACACCTCAGCATATACCACATCTCCCATCTGATAAAAGAAACTTCAGGACTAAGTTTCCAGAAACTTCTTAACTACATAAGGCTGGAATATGCAGAAAAGCTTCTCAACGACGATAAAACGACTCTTACACAGATAAGCGAACTGTGTGGTTTTTCCTCCCCGGCATATTTCAATAAATGCTTCAGAGAATGGTATAATATGACTCCCGCTCAATACAGAAAACAGCCCCGCCCTTCTTCAAGGACATTCCATGGAGATATAAACAGAGATGCAGCCATGGATCTTCTTGTTCCATACACCGAATCAAAGCCATACGACAACAGCGCCTGCAGTTTTTCGCGACAAATAAACATATCAGAAATATATGATGTCATGGGATCAAAAAAAATAAAAGAGATATTTCCGCTGGATATATTAATAGCCTCCTCGAAAGAAATGGAATATCTGCTGCATTATAAAAAAGAGCTGATGGAACTTCTTCCCCGCTCTATATCTGCCACGGAAACCGTGATGTCTGATCCTGAGACTTCCAAGACACTGTTTAGCCTGGAGCGTTCCGGTATAACAATATCAGAAAGGGGCCCTTCACAGCACACACGCTGCATAAATGCCTGTGCCGATACACCTGCAGAAGCCATGAGAAACATCTCCGATATTCATGCTCCATATATACGCCTGTCCGGCAAAGACGGCTCGCTTTTTACAGATAGCGGTATTCCTACTCCGTACTATACTTTTTACAGAGCTGTCTCTTCTGCAGATGGCATTTTCAATATAAATAAAGGCTATATAACTGTGATCAGCCGGACATCCGTTTCAATAATAATTTACAACGATTCCGCAGGACATGATCTTAAATCCCATATAATGTTCAACGACAACAATCTACCCCCGTATATTATACAAAAAACGTTTTCGTGGAACAAAAGTGTTTTATCGGCTGTAGACAGCAATTCTGATCAGCTTTCAGATCATAGGATTAAAAAGCTCATTTTTGAATCCGCCTCAGGATTCTCAGAAGTTAATCCTCCATCCTGCTTCTCACATAACCGCTACGACATAACCGTTTCACAGGGTGATATCGTCATCGTAACCTTCGAAAATCCGTATTGATCAAAAATATAAATACTTCCGGAATACCTGAACAATAGATTTTCCGGAAGTTTTATTTTAATTTATACTATATGCCGCAACGTCTTTCCTTGGCACGGTTTATGTGAATCTCCATCGCAAGAGCACCTGCTTTTATATCCTTGTCTTTAAATGCCTTGAATATTGCTCTGTGCTCCTCAAGTACCGTAGCCAGATAGTATTCATCGTATACAGAGTCTGCTCCCTTATACTTTAAAAAGCTCTGATAAGATGACAACAGTTTCTTAAGCATTTTGTTATGTGATGCTTCATATATCATCTGATGAAAACTGGTGTTTATCGTAAGCATTTTATCGATATCGTTTCTCATGGTATAAAATTCCATAAATTCGAATATTTCTTCCAGCCGGTCCATTTCCTCATCATTGATACGATCTATAGCCCACTTTACTGCCTGCATCTCATATATTTTACGCAGCTCAAACATATCCTCATAATCCTGCTCTGTCATACCAACCACGAAAGCGCCGCGATTCAGTATATTTTCGACCAGTCCATCTGTTTCCAGCTGCCGCAGGGCTTCTCTCACAGGGGTCCTGCTTACACCATACGTTTTACACAATTCCTGCTCAGTCAGTTTCTGACCGGCTTTGAGCTTTCCTGTCAGTATATCTTTCTGCAGCTGTGAAAACAGTACTCCCGATATCGGTACGTTTGACTTCATATCGTCAGAATGTTTATAGAGTACCATCGCTGTCTCCTTTTACTTAAGATGCTCTATAACAAATCGAGTAAAATCATCAGTTGAATTTCCTTTGTCATTGGAAGTCATATTAAGACCATCAAGAGCCGCATCCAGCGCTTTGCCCAGAATATCCGCCTTTTCACCATATCCTATATGCCTCAGCATCATTTCCGCCGCTCTTGTTATACTTGAAGGATTGGCATATTTCCCTCTCCCCTCAGTGATCATCCTAGGTGCAGAGCCATGTATCGCTTCGAACATAGCATAGCGCCCTCCCTGATTAACACTTCCGGCAGTA
>CALCKF010000027.1 GCA_937966095.1 uncultured Eubacterium sp. | reverse complement strand
TATCCGGTGCCGGTATGAGTGCCGAGAGTGGTATCAGTACGTTTCGGGACGCAGGTGATCACACCGGGAGCTGCTGCAGCGGCAACACAGGCATTGCTGGCATCGGCATGGGCATATGCGGAGTCTGACAATGATGTGGAGTTGCTTTGGCAGGGGCATAAAATACCTGTCAACAAGGATAAAATGACATGGGCAGTAGATCTGGACAGTGTTGCAGATGGGATTTTAAAAGGACCAGTGATGCCTGCAGAGGAAAAGGGATATGGTTATGACGATTATCTCAGGATACTGATGTTTTTTCAGGATGAAGAGATAAAGATCAGCAGGGTGCTGGATCTCATACAGATAAATACACGGGTATGCAGAGATGGGGAATTTCTGATAGGAGAACATGTTCTTGGAATAGATGCTGAAGCTGTTGTTAACGGCAGGAGTTACGGTTATGAAAAAAAATACTGAGGGGTTTTATGCCATTGAAGCAGCATTGTTCCTTCCTGTTGTAATCTTAGCGGTGCTGACTCTGGGATACTTTATAAAAGCAGAGGGTATATGGGAAAACTGCACTCATGGTGCGGCAGACGAGAGTTCATTGATTGCAGTGAAGGCCTATGACAGTGCTTATGCCGCAGGGACCGGTACGATAATAAAAAAAAGACTGGAAGAGGATAACCCTCAGCTTGACAGTATAAAAATAAATAATGTTAGAGTCATGTATTCTGATTCGTATACGGATGATCTTGTGTCTTACAGTATGGAAATAAAGAAAACACTGGCTTTCCCACTGGGCTTTACGTATGATTTCAAAAAAAAAGGACAGATCAAATTCAGATGCTTTACCGGAGTAAAAGTAAAAGGAACACCAATGGGTAAAGACGGACTGGAAAATGAGCAGCAGGAGGATTGTGTATGGATATTTCCACTAAGCGGAGAGAAGTATCATGATGAAAACTGCACATATGTTAAAGCGGCAGTTTATCCGAAAATACTTACAGAATGGATAAAACGAGATTATAGGAGCTGCAGCATTTGCGGATCGGAAAATATTGCATACGGGCGTACCGTTTTCTGTTTTGAAGGAGAAGGTACCGCATATCATAGGAGCACCTGCCGCATAGTGGACAGGAAAACGATGACAATAGACAGAACAGAAGCAAAAAAGAAAGGATATATGCCATGCAGCAAATGCGGCGGATGATCTGAAAGGAGAATAAAATGTGGCATGACAAGCGATTCAGGGTGAAGCTGGAAGAAAATACGGTAAATGATTTTGAGATGATAATGCTTACATCAGGCGAATGCAAAGTTTTCATTCCTATGGGATTCATAAAGGATAACGGAAAAGAATACGGTTATTATGAATGCAGCGGATTCGCCCCGCTCAAGAGATATCGAATAGAGCGTACGGAAGATGCGCTTTACATCATGGAAAACGTGATGCTGATACTTGAAAAAGGAATAGAATTTTTCATAAATCCGGAAAAAGTTACTGTTACGTGGGATACGGTTTTCTATAATAAAGATACAGCAGAGGTAAAGATAGCATACGTTCCCATGACGGGACCTGAATATGATCTGAAAAGAAATCTGACCTGGTTTGCTGAACAGATAATGTCAGATATATGTGATGGAAAACAGGGATATATTCATGATGTGGTAAAACATATATGTCTTCATAATTACGGTTTGCGTGAGACTGCTGACAGGATAGCGTTTCTTAAAAGGAAAATATATACGGAAAAGAGTGAAAAATGCGGAGCATCGTAATGAGAAAAATATATATTGCAGACAAAAGTCCGATTTCAGGGATATAGAAGTTGGGCTTTTTATATGGATAAAATAATGAAAGCTGTTGAAAAATCAACGATTATAGAAATAAACGTGATGCAGTATAAATGAAAGAGTGTAATTGACGAAATATGAGGATTGAGATAGACTTATAGATAAAAATATATTTAATTTTTAAAAAATTTCATAAAAATCTTTACAGCTGCAGACAATAGTCTGATATATTCTTTAAAATATACAGCAATTTTCAGCAATAGATTCAAAAAGCGAAGGAAGGGGATATAATGTACAAGGAGTTTATAAAAGAAAATTACGATATCATAAATAAAATAATTGATGGGATGAGTATGGGAATATGGATCACAGACGAAAAAGGTATAGTGCTTATAATTAATCAGACATGTGTAGAAACAGGAGGGTATCCCAGAGAAGAAATAATAGGCAAAACAACACAGGAATTACTTAAAAGCGGATATATTTTAAAGGAATCTTCAGTATTGAATGCAATAGAAACAGGGAAAAAGGCCAGTATTGTCCAAGGTATAGGGATCGGTGGAAATATTTTAGCTACGAGTATTCCTCTTTATACAGATGGCAAGATAGATATTGTAGTCTGTGTGGAAAATAATATTACAGATGTTGTTAAGCTGAAAAAACTTCTTGCCGCGCAAGAGAAAGAACAGCATAAACTCAGACAGGAACTGAGTAATATAAAAGAGCGTTTTCAGCAGGATGATATAATTGATGAGGAAGTAATCGCTGAAAGTCAGAGTATGCTTCATATTATACAGGCTATTAAAGATATAGGACCCATCGATTCTACAGTTTTGATAACAGGTGAATCAGGTGTAGGCAAAGAAGTGGTGGCTGATATGATCGTTAAGCATAGTAAACGAGCAGATAAACCATTTATAAAGGTAAATTGCTCAGCTATTCCTGAAACATTAATGGAAAGTGAATTTTTCGGATATGATAAAGGAGCCTTTACTGGTGCGGAAAGGCAAGGCAAAGCAGGGTTATTTGAGCTTGCAGATAAAGGCACGATTTTTCTTGATGAAATTGGAGAAATTCCTTTGTCGATGCAAGGGAAACTACTTAGAGCTATACAGGAAAACACTATCAGGAGGATAGGTGCAGATAAGGAAATGAAGGTAGATGTGCGGATAATAGCAGCTACGAATCGTAATCTGAAAAATGAAATGCAGGATGGAAGATTTCGTCAGGACCTTTATTACAGACTTAACGTATTGCCGCTGGAAATACCTCCTCTACGTAAAAGAAGAGAGGACATAGAGCCTTTAGCCAGATATTTTATAAGAAAATTCAACCTGAAATATTCAATGCATAAGACTGTTTCACAAGATGCGATTTATAATCTTGAAAAATATGATTGGCCAGGAAACGTCAGGGAATTGAGCAATATAATAGAGCGTGTGACTTTAAATAATTATTCTGATGTGATTTCCGGAATGCAGGTAAAACGTGTTTTAGCGTCGGAAGCAAGTGATGATAATATGAGTATAGAAACAAACAACTATAACAGGTCTCTTAGTGATTTAATAGGGGAATATGAGAAGCAGATTTTAATGAGTGTGCTTTCAGAAAGCAGTAGTGTTAGGCAGGCTGCGAAAAAACTTGAAATCGATAAATCAACTATGTTAAGGAAAATGAAAAAATATAATATCATGCAAAAAAAGGAGTGGACAATACAAGAATAATAGCGGTGCATTTATGCACCAGTGGGGAATAAATCTCATAAAGCCGTGTAAGGAAGAATTTATAATGATTGTAATGTAAATAACCGGGAAAACAGTGGTGCATAAATGCACCATACGAAGCAGTTAAAAAAAAGAAAAACTGGAATTTTCTAAAATAATATCAGGCAGACTGAAAAATGATTAAAAGCCTTAAAATGTCTGAAATAACTTATATTTATCATTAAAGATAATATAGGTTATTTTTTTTTGGGGTTTTTTTACGGTAAATGGCATTGCTTTTGCGCTTTACAATTAACAAAAGTTAAAACTATTAATTAACAAGGAACAAATAGGAGGTAAGAAAATGGCAAAAGTTGAAGGTGAAATGAGACAATATCTTGATAAAGTAGGACATGGTGAAGAAGTTACAATGTATAAATTCAAAACATCGATCCATGGAGAGGATTGTCATTATCCTGGAGAACTGATTTCAGGAGCAAAGATGATGGAAAAATGTATTGACTGCTGTACAGAATTGTCAAGTATTCGAGATGAGGATCCAGGTCTTTGGGTGGATGTTCATGCATCATGTTTGTCAATGGCACATATGCTGGACACATTTGAAATCATAGTATGGGTGAAAAAGGTAGGAAACAGCTCTCGTCTTTACGGATTCGAAATGTATAAGACTTCTGAATTTGATCTTGCAAGCAACCATTCTGAAATCTTTGATGAACCGGTGCTTACAATGAAGGGTGAAGTAACTTTCGTAATAGGCAGACACTGATTTTAAGGAAACGGTGACTTTATTTGATTTGTTACTATAGAGAACTGTTTATGAAAGGGACATGATCAATATGTTATTAGAAGGAATTCGAATAATAGATTTTTCAACAGGCCGATTTGGAGGTTATGCGACAATGCTTCTTGCAGATTTCGGGGCTGAAGTTATAAAGATCGAAGATATCAAAACGGATGGAGATATTTTAAGAAAGAGAGCCCCTAAAAATGAGAGGGGAAGCGCAAGCCATGCATATTTTAATCGTGGAAAGAAAAGTGTTTGCTTAGACTATCATAGTCCTGACGGAAAAAAAATTATATTTGATCTTGTTAAAAAAGCTGATGTAGTTGTTGATTCCTTTGAAGCAGGATATATGGAAAAATCAGGATATGGATATGATGAGCTGAAAAAAATAAATCCGGCAATAATTGTGGCATCAAATACAGCTTTTGGAAAAAAGGGAGAGCTAAGTGGTATCCCAAGCAGTGATATAGTGGCAGAGGCAGCTAGCGGTATCATGGATATAACACATCATGACAATATGCCGCCATGTGTGCATGGATCACGAATTGCACAGCAGTTCGGCAGTATATTCTTTGCCTTGGCTATCATTGCCGCGATAATTGCCCGGGATGAAACTGGAGAAGGACAGCAAATCGATGTAGCAGCTTGCGACTGTATGATTACTGCATTGGAAATTGCGCTTTTTGCAGAAAATTGTACAGGAATAATATTTGAGAATGAGGGTAACGCCTCCAGAGCAATCGCACCGTATGATACATTTAAAGTAAAAGACGGCTATGTATCTACAGCAGTATCGACCAATGGACAATGGGAAAAGTTTTGCAATGTTATGGGATTTCCTCAATATATTGATGATCCAAGGCTCAATACCAATGAAGCAAGAGGAGAAAACTATAAAAATTTACTCAGACCGATCATAGATGATAAATTCCATGATATGACCAGACAGGAAATAGAAGAGAAATTAAGACCTCTGAATATTCCTTCAGGTCCGAATCTGACGGTAGAAGAGGCGATTCACAGTGATCAAATAGTATATCGTAATATGGTAGTGGAACTTGAGGACCAGGCTCTCGGCAATATTAAAATGCCTGGTAAGGCTATAAAGATATCAGGTGTTTCAGATATACCTGCAGTGCCGGCTCCGTTATTGGGAGAACATACAAAGGAATTTCTGCAGGCGGATGGGTATAGCGAGGAACAACTTCAGGACATGTCCGATGCCGGAATAATTCTTATGGGGAGGGCTTAAATATGATGCCATTAGAATCAATGACAGTTTTAGATTTTTCCCAGGCGTATAATGGACCATACGGTACACTGGCCCTGGCTGATATGGGCGCTCGAATCATAAAGGTAGAGCGACTTGAGGGAGAACAGTCCAGGTATTGGTTTCCTTATGCGAAGAATGGAACAAGCGCTTACTATGCTGTATACAATAGAAATAAAGAGTGTATTGCAGTAGATATGCGAACTGATGAAGGAAAGGAAATCATTAAAAAACTATATGCTGAGGTAGATGTAGTGGTTGAGAATTTTAAATTTGGGACAATCGATAAGTTAGGTCTTGGATATGATGTCGCAAAAGAAATCAACCCGGGAATCATTTTCGCGAGCAGCTCAGGCTATGGTCAAAACGGGCCGCTTGCTAGAAACACGGCATACGATAACATCATTGAGAGTATGTGTGGTTATATGGATATGACTGGAGCTCCTGACCAGCCGCCACTTAGATCAGGCGCTTCTGTGGGAGACAGTTATACGGGCATCAATATGGCGCTTGGCGTTATGATGGCGTTTTATGCGAAGAAAAAAACCGGAAAAGGAAGACGAGTTGATGTATCAATGCTGGATACGATGTTTGCTGCTTTGGATGATTCGATTCTTACATATGGTTTGACAGGAAAAGCTTTAACAAGATCAGGCAATGCTAAACCAAAGGAAATTGTGCCATATGATGGTTATTATACAAAAGATGGCCGATATATTGTGCTTGCTGTTATGGATGAATTGCAGTGGAAGAATTTCTGCGAAGCCATAGGAATGGATGAGTTAGAAAACGATCCGTTATATGAGAATAATGATGCACGGTGTGAGCATTATGAACAGCTTACAGAAATCATTGCGGACTTTGTAAAAAAACAAAATGCAGAAGAAATAATCAAAACTCTCAGGGACCATGGAATATCGGCAGCGGAAGTGATTCGACCTAGAGAACTGTATAACAGCTCACATGTTGCAGAGCGTGAAATGATTATAGAATACAAAGACGCCAATACTGAGGATATGTTATCAACATTTGGATTTCCTATAAAATTCAGCAAAACACCTGAAAAACTCCGCAAATCTTCTCCGCGTCTTGGAGAAGATACCAGGAAAATACTCAAGGAGATAGGATATCAGGAAAAGCAAATAGAAGCTTTGTTATCCAGAAATATCGTTGCTGAACCATCACAAAAAATGAAATAGTTAATGTGAGAAAAATGTTAAAGAGAGGTGAAGAAAATGATAGATTTCAAGGCTTTATGGGGAATATGGGATTGGGCCGTTCTCTTGTTATATTTCGTTGGAGTTTTATCAGTAGGATTCGTTATGCACAGGAAAGCAAGTAAAAACTTTAAAAGTTTTTTCGTTGCATCCAGAAGACTGACAATTCCGGTGCTTATAGGAACAGCAGCTGCATCATGGTATGATTCCTGGACAATCGTAGGACTGGCCGAGTGTGGTGCAACAATAGGAATATCAATTATTCTGGTATATATTGTACCGTCAACTATTCTCCGTTTGCCTCTCGCAGTATGGATAGGGCCGATGACAAGAACACGTATGCCGGATTGGGTTGTTACACTCCCGGATCTGTTCAGATATCTATACAATAAACCAACAGGGCTGTTGTCAGCAATATGCCCGATATCTTCTCAGCTTTACTGCTGCGCACTGCTGTTTGCTGTCGGAGAAGTTTTGAATTTAGTGTCTGGCATGAATATCTGGATCGCAATGATCATTTCCGGAGGCGTAATAGTAGTGTACACATTCTTGGCAGGAATGTGGGGCTTGGCAGTAACAGATTTGATACAGTTTATGATTATGACTGTCAGTGCCGGAGCAGTGCTGGTTGGAATATTTGTTGAATTCGGCAGTGCATCTGCAATGTTTGAAGCATCAAAGGCAGTTGATCCTGAACTTACTCAGCTGTTCGGACATATGACTGGACCTGAAGCATTCGGATGGATAATTTCAGCTTTGGCGATTTACACCAATGCACAAAGCTATCAGCGTTTTGGAGCAGCCAAGGGCGGCGGAGAAATAAAAGTAGCGTATACGCTTATGTTGGCGATAGGAGCCATATTCAGTGCAGCTATGGTTCTCGCAGGTATTGCAGCGGTTACCGTACATCCTGATGCCGCAACACCTGCAGAAGGCTTCTGGGCAATGGTATTTACAGTACTTCCGCCGGGAGTAAGAGGTCTGTTCGTTGCAGCATTAATTGCGGCAGTAATGTCGACTGTAAGTGCAGAGTTCCTGATCACAAGCGGTATTTTGGTAAAAGACTTTGTCAAGGATCTTGTAAAGCCTGATATGAGTGATCAGAGCGTAATAAAAGGATCACGGATTATTATATGTTTCCTGGGAGTATTCGTGATCGTTGGAACATATTTCTGGCAGAATGGTATAGCAAATGCCTGGAATATTATAGGCGGTTTCCAGGTAGCAGTATTCTTGATCCCGCTTATGGGAGGATTTTTCTACAAGAAGAGTTCCCCTACAGGAGGTTTGATCACTGTAATTTTCAACATTTGCTTGTATACTGTTTGGCAGTTCATCCTTAATTCGCCGGCAGGAATCCCGTCAAGTGTTGCAACATGGGTGGTTGGACTTATAGTATACTTTGTTGCCTGCACAATTTTCCCAAAGAAAGAAGAGCTCACAGTAAGAGCTGAGAAATAGGAGGGATACAAAATGACAGAAGAAAAAATGAATAAATTAGGCAATTTTCTTGCCGTAATAGTTATGCTTGTTGCATGTCTCCTTATTTTAGGGCTAAAAGTAGGCATCGATGCTGTGTTTTGGATCTTTATAGTTTTACTGTTTTTCTTCGGCCCTGCATGCTTTGTGCTTTATCTTAGAGAGGTGAAAAGAGGAATATTTAAAGACGAGGAATAACTCTGACAGCAGGGTGAATCAGATAAAAGGGCAGTTGGTTTTATAGTGACTGCCCTGATTATACCGGATATTTCTTCAGTTTTCGGTCAGGCATAGGAGGAGATGAATGATGGCTGTAAAGAATGGTGCTTCACTACCTAAACGGTTAGAAAATAATAAGATGGAAAAAACAGGAGCTATTTATATTACAAGTTTATATCAGACAGATCAGGAAG
>CALCKF010000026.1 GCA_937966095.1 uncultured Eubacterium sp. | reverse complement strand
AGATCACAGAAAGCGGACAGCCCGATGTTCTGATAGGAGGTATACCTCCTGTGTCAGGTATAGAAGAGATAGATATAACAAGACCTGAGATATATTACGGAGAACTGACTAATAACTATGTTCTCGTAAATACATCTGAAGAGGAATTTGATTATCCTGACGGAAATGAGAATAAATACACGACATATGAGGGTGATGCAGGGATAAAGATGAGCCCTCTTAACAGGTTCATGTTTGCTATCAAGGAAAGAAGCCTTAAAATGCTGGTTTCAGGAAATATCAACAGTGACTCCAGGATATTGATAAACAGAAATATCAAAGAAAGAGTACAGGAGATCATGCCGTATCTGGAGTATGATGACGGTCCTTATATGATCACTGAAAACGGCAAGCTTTACTGGATAATCGATGCATATACCTATACTGACAGGTATCCTTATTCAGAGCCTTACAGCAAAACCTCAGAGGTGAACTATATAAGAAATTCAGTAAAGGTGGTCATAGACGCATATAATGGAACTACAGATTATTATATCGTAGACGAAACAGACCCTATAGCTCAGAATTTCAAGAAGATATATCCTGATCTGTTTAAGGATATGGATGAGATGCCGTCAGAGATAAAAGCTCATATAAGATATCCTAGCACATTGTT
The DNA here is from genome assembly GCA_937966095.1 of uncultured Eubacterium sp. Lineage (GTDB taxonomy): Bacteria > Bacillota > Clostridia > Peptostreptococcales > Anaerovoracaceae > Lentihominibacter. Next base: position 15,725 of record CALCKF010000026.1, on the reverse strand, counting down.
GGATATACAGGCGCAGGTATATCAGCGATACCACATGAATGATGTGAAAGTATTCTATCAGAACGAAGACCTGTGGCAGATATCAAGCGAGATATACGGTACTGAAGAACAGCGTATGACTCCTAATTACTACATCATGAAGCTTCCTGGCGAGGACAGCGCGGAATTTGTGAATTCTATACCGTTCACTCCTAAGGATAAGAAAAATCTTACCGGTCTTCTGGTGGCTCGCAATGATGGAGATCAATACGGAGAGCTCATATTGTATCAGATGCCTAAGAGCAAGACGGTTTACGGTCCTATGCAGGTAGAGGCTCAGATAGATCAGAATACGGAAATATCAAAGGAATTCTCCCTTTGGAATTCCTCAGGTTCAAAGTACAGCCGCGGTAATATGTTTGTAGTTCCTATAGAGGATTCACTGCTGTATATCGAGCCTGTATATCTGGAAGCTACCAATTCCAGCATTCCTGAGGTAAAACGTGTAATAGTGGCTTACGGAGACAGGATTGCTTATGAATCCACTCTTGCCGAGGCACTTAATTCACTGTTCGGAGAGGGGAGCGCTTTTGAAAGCGAAGGAAGTCAAGACACCGGCGCAGCATCCGGACAAAGTGATGACAGCCTCAGTCAATCCGAAATAATATCAAAAGCACAGGAAGCGTTTGATAATGCGGAGCAGGCACAGAAAGACGGAGATTGGGCTAAATACGGTGAATATCTAAATGAACTGGATAGGTATTTGACTATGTTAAGTGAATAAGATTATGGTTCAGGACATTCCCTTTGCTCCTATCAGGTTTGACGGGAATGTTCTGTCATGTTCAGAATGCATATAATATTTATTATGGAGGAAAAAATACATGTTATCGTATGACCTGGATAAAATGCTTTATGTGATACCTTCAGAAAAGCACAGTCCTGTGGAAATAAGCAGTATACTCAACGCTCATCCTGAAGTGAAATTCGTATCGCTTGTAGGGATAGATATAGGAGGCCATGATACGGATGAAAAGATACCGGTGGAGGAATTTCTCGATGATATAGATAAATTCCTTGAAAACGGAGTGCAGACAGACGGATCCAGCGTTGTGCTGCCGATAATAGCAAATCTAAATAATGCCAAGGTCGATATAATACCAGACACGACTGTAAACTGGTTCGTTGACCATAATTTCAATTATCCTGATCCTGCTACAGGTCTTCCTGTAGGAACATTGAGGATACCGTCCTCACTTGTGCATAATGACTCGGCTCGTGTAGGGTCCAGGGTCATACTTAGAGATGCCATATATAATTTCAGCAAAGACCTTCTGAAGCTTCTCAAGGACAGACCATATGTGTTTGATTATCTTGATGCAGACAGCGCGGATGATATAGAAAAAATAGAGATCACTGCTGCTACAGAGCTGGAGTTCTGGGTCAAGACGCCTGATGATGATGCTGACAGGGAGCAGCTTTCCACTGCACAGATGCTGAAAGAGCAGTATTGGAAGAGGACAACAGGACCGGTAAGGACCGCTCTTGAAGAGGTCATGCTGGTGCTGCAGAAGTATGGCTTCAGTATGGAGATGGGCCACAAGGAAGTAGGCGGAGTAAAAGCTAAACTGGGAAATTCGGGCAATTATGATCATGTCATGGAACAGCTGGAGATAGACTGGAAATATTCATCAGCTGTGCAGGCTGCCGATAACGAGAATCAGATAAAATATGTGGTCAGAGATATATTCAGGATGTATGGCCTTGAAGTCACATTTATGGCAAAGCCTGTAGAAGGAGTGGCCGGCAGCGGCGAGCATACTCATATGGGAGTTGCGGCAAAGCTTAAAGATGGAAGGATCATTAATCTGTTTGCACCTGTGGATGCAGAAAAGCAGTTTATAAATCCTATAGGATTCGGAGCGCTCATGGGGCTTTTGAAAAATTATGATGTCGTAAATCCGTTCGTGAGTTCAACGAATGATTCTTTAAACAGACTTAAGCCGGGATATGAAGCTCCGGTATGTACAGTTACTTCTCTGGGACACAGCGCAAAGATGCCGTCCAGAAACAGGACGGTCCTTGTTGGGCTCGTAAGAGAAGTGGGAAATCCTATGGCCACCAGATTTGAATTGAGATCTCCGAATCCCAAAAGCAATACATATCTGGTGCTTGCAGCTTCATATATGGCGATGCTGGATGGGATAAAGGAAGCTCTTGAAAATGAAAAGACTCCTCAGGAACTGGAAAAATCCATTTCCAAATCTTATGGCGAAGAGGATTTTTATCTTGATACCGATCGTGTATACAGAAGTGAAAAAGATGTGTTCGATGAATATACGGAAGAGGAAAGAGACAGATTTTTCGGGCGTGCACCCCGCACTGTATGGGAGAATATACAGGCTTTTGATAATTATCCGGAGAAGCTGAAGATTTTCAAAAGAGATGATGTCATGAGCGATATAACACTGGAATCATACAGGGAAGCTATATTAGGTCAATGGGCAACTGAGCTTCACGACAGGATAATCCCTGATACTATGGATTTTGTAAGGGCATGCAGCAAGGCTCATGATGATATAGACTGTGTTGACTATGACAGACACTACTGGGAAAAGATACAGCGTCTGAGGAATCAGCTGGGAAGAGACACTCTTGATGAAGATTGCCTTCTGACAAAGATTAAAAAAGCCCTGGATAAAGGTGATTACAATGAGGCTTCCGACATGCAGATCGAGATGCAGGAAAAAGTGAGAGAACTTACGGAACTTTATATAACCTATAAGAAAAACTTGTTTTGATTTTTTGTGAAGGAGAGAGAGATGTTAGATATCAAGAGAGTTAGAGAAGATTTCGACAATGTGAAAAAAGCCGTTGAGTCAAGAGGTCAGGGAGATTTCGGGATAGACAATGTACTGGTATATGATCAGAAGAGACGTGACCTTCTTGCTAAAGTGGAACAGATGAAAAACCAGCGCAGTATATCTTCAAGGCAGATTCCTGTAATGAAAAAAGAGGGCAAGGATACTACAGAGCTTATGGCTGAAATGAAAAAGCTGGCTGATGAGATAAAAGTCCTGGATGCACAGGTGAGCGAGACTGAAGCGCAGCTTAGGGATGCACTGCTCAATATACCGAACACCCCGTATAAGGATGTCCAGATTGGGGCTGACGACAGTGCAAATGTTGAACTGAGAAAATGGGGAGAACCAAGAAAGTTTGATTTTGAACAGAAAGCTCACTGGGATGTGGGAACCGATCTTGATATACTGGATTTTGAAAGAGCAGCGAAGATATCGGGGACCAGGTTCACAGTCTATAAGGGCCTCGGGGCAAGGCTTGAAAGATCGGTAATAAATTTCATGTTGGATCTTCATACAGGTGAACACGGGTTTACCGAGATACTCCCGCCTTTTATGGTGAACAGGGATGCGATGACGGGGACAGGCCAGCTCCCTAAGTTTGAAGACGATATGTTTTATGTGCCTGCAAAAGATTTCTTCCTGATACCTACTGCAGAGGTTCCTGTCACAAATCTCAGGATGAATGAGATAATAGATGAGAAGGATCTTCCTATATACTATACGGCATACACTCCATGTTTCAGAAAGGAAGCCGGTTCGGCGGGAAGAGATACCAGAGGGCTTATAAGACAGCATCAGTTCAACAAGGTGGAGCTGGTGAAGTTCGTAAAACCGGAAACGTCATATGATGAACTTGAATCTCTTACAAGAGCTGCGGAAACAGTGCTGCAGAGATTGGAAATCCCGTATAGAGTTGTAAGACTTTCTACCGGGGATCTGGGATTTTCATCTGCTATGACATATGATATAGAAGTCTGGATGCCAAGTTACGGAAGATATGTAGAAATATCTTCATGCAGTAATTTTGAAAGCTATCAGGCCAGAAGAGGCAATATAAGATTCAGGCCAGAGGGAAAAGGAAAGCCGGAATTCGTCCATACGCTTAACGGTTCAGGACTCGCTGTAGGAAGGACTGTAGCTGCTATATTGGAAAATTATCAGCAGGAAGACGGATCAGTGATCGTTCCTGAAGCATTGAGAGAGTATATGGGTATCGACAGGATAGAAAGAAAATAAGATCATCTATGAAACAGAAAGGAAAATACGATTTATGATAGCGGAAAAGATGAAACCACTTATGGCAAACAATTCGGCAATAAGAACAATGTTCGAAGAGGGAGATCGGCTCAGAGCGAAGTACGGTGCCGAAAACGTGTTTGATTTCAGCCTGGGCAACCCGGATGCTCCTGTGCCGGAAGAAATAAAAAGGGCCGCGATAGATATATTAAATGAGGAAGATCCGGGTAAACTTCACGGATATATGAGCAATGCAGGATTCGAAGATGTAAGAAAGGCTGTGGCTGATTCACTCAACAGGAGATTTGGAACAGATTTCGGAGCAGGTAATATACTGATGACGGTAGGTGCCGCCAGCGGACTTAATGTAGCCCTGAAGACCATACTTAATCCTGGTGAGGAAGTAATAATATTTGCTCCGTATTTTCTTGAATATAACTGGTATGTGGATAACTACGACGGTAAGGTCGTGCAGGCACCTACTGATCAGGAGACTTTTTATCCTGATCTGGATGAGTTTGAAAAACTGATAAGTGAGAAAACAAGAGTGGTGCTGATCAATACACCCAACAATCCTACCGGGGTGATATATAAGGAGGATACTATAAGAAAGATAGCTGATATCCTCGAAAGAAAGCAAAAGGAACTGGGGCGTACGATTTTCATTATATCAGATGAACCGTACAGAGAACTGGCATATGACGGAGCAGAGGTGCCGTATATAACTAAATTTTATGATAATACAATAGTGGCATATTCATACAGCAAATCCCTTTCGATTCCGGGAGAGAGGATAGGGTATCTGGTCATACCTTCAGAGCTTGAAGAAAGCGAGCTGGTTTTTGATACTGCATCAAATGCCAACAGGATAATAGGATGTGTGAATGCGCCTTCTCTCCAGCAGAAAATAATAGGAAGATGTGTGGATGTCAAGGTCGATCTGGCTTACTATGACAGAAACAGAACAGCGTTGTATGAGGGACTCAGAAAGTGCGGCTTTGAGTGCGTCAAGCCGGAAGGAGCATTCTATATGTTCCTGAAATCTCCGGTCGATGATGAAACAGAGTTTTGTGAGGCAGCCAAAAAGTACAATATACTGATGGTGCCGGGAAGATCATTTGCATGCTCAGGATATGTAAGACTTGCATATTGCGTATCTTATGAAACAATAGTAAATTCCATGGAAGGCTTCGGCAAACTTGCGGAAGAATATGGCCTCAAATAAAGCAGGAACATATATTCACAACGGAAACATAAATTGAAGATTATGTGAAAATGTGCCGGATGTTATTTTACAGGTGGGTAAATTACTGTATAATTAAACATATTTTATCACAACGCACATTTAACCTGAGAGGAAACTATGATTACAGTTTTAAAGAACCACAAAAAGTTTCTTGCCTTCATACCTGTTGTGATCATGTTGATCGCATTGATGGTAGTTTTGAATATCACAAAGCCATACGCAGTTTACGCTGACGGATCTAAAGTCGAGGATCCTTACGTAGTCAAAGCGGGAGACGAGGAGCTCTTCCTTGTTGAGGATGCGGAAGCTGCTGAGAATGTAATAGAGAATGTTCTTAATGAATATTCTCCTGATGGAGCTCAGATAAATTCAATAACTGTTGACAAAAAGCTCAGCACTGAAGATAAGAGTCTGGAAAGAGGAGAGGAGCCGCCTGTAGTACTTACAGAAGATGAAGCTGTAGAATATGTTCTTGAACAGAACAGCACAGAGGATCCGTTATTTACGGTAACGATAAATGCAGAGATGGGGTCAGTGCAATCCATACAGGCAGGCAAGACATATGAAGAAAGTGATGAGCTGTATGAAGGACAGACCAAGGTAAAGAGCGAGGGAAGCGACGGCAACCAGATAGTTACTAATCAGGTGACCAGTGTAAATGGAATGGTCCTTACATCGGAAGTAGTTGATACTGCACTGATCAGTGAATCAGTCAATACTGTAATATATAAAGGTACAAAAGAGCGTGACGATACGAGCGGCTCATATGGGGGAAAAGTTCTCGGGAGCGGAAATGGTGCGACGATAGCTAATTTTGCGCTTCAGTTTGTAGGCAATCCTTATAAATATGGAGGTACAAGTTTAACTAACGGTGCTGACTGTTCAGGTTTCGTGCAGAGTGTATACGCGAAGTTTGGCATATCGTTGCCTAGGACCGTCGGAGGTCAATCAGGAAGCGGTAAGGGCGTTCCGTACAGTGAAGCGAAAGCAGGAGATATAATATGCTATTCAGGCCATGTAGGCATATATATTGGTGGAGGTAATATGGTACATGCTGCTAACGAAAGGAAGGGTATAGTCGTTTCTTCCGTAAAAAGCTGTGGTGCGGTGACAACAGTCAGAAGGATAGTTGAATAACATAGAAAGCTCTGGGCAATGTCATGATCTCGGACCGGTATAGACCGGTCCGTTTTTTATGTAAAATTTAACAAAACGGTTGACATATATAATGAAATGTATTAGTATTGTACTTAAGTTAGTTAATACTAACTAAAATGCAGTATTGGAGTAAGGAGGTCACAATGAGTGTTGTTATAATAGGGGGACATGAACGGATGGTGCGTCAGTATGAAGAGATATGTGAAAACCATGGATGCAGCGCGAAGGTGTTTGTAAAAGAAAGGAGCGGCTTCAGAAAAAATCTGGGAGCGCCGGATCTCATGATACTGCTCACCAATACAGTCTCGCATAAAATGGTAAAAAGCGCGGTCAGTGAGGCTAAACGCGGCAGCATACCTATAGCAAGGGCACACAGCAGCAGCGCTTCTGCTCTTGCGAACATACTGATGGAAAACGGTGCCAGACCTGTGTAAATATGAAAATACCCAATAAAATATCCCCGTATACGGAGTCATCATATACGGGGATGCAGCTGACGGTATCAGGCTTTTCCGAAACCGCAGACAGGGAAAGTGCATGTTTCGCAGTTGAGGCATAGTCCTCCGTGTGCCAGCCTGTTTATGTCTTTTTTCGTTATTTTTTCTCCGGCAAGCAGTCTCGGTACGATGAGGTCGAATATGCTGGTGCTGCTGTACATTACACAACCCGGAAGCCCTACAACCGGTATATCACCGATGTATGAAAGCATGAACATTGCTCCCGGGAGGACAGGAGCTCCATAGCTTACCACCTCTCCTCCGGCCTTTCTTATACCTGAAGGTGTCCTGTCATCAGGATCTACAGACATCCCACCGGTTATTCCTATAATGTCCATACCTTCATTTACCAGCTGATTTATACATTCTGCTATCATATCATCATCATCATCAGCAAAGAGCTGTTTTTCAACATTGCTGCCAAGAGCGCTGAATTTTCGTACAAGAACCGGCCCGAAAGCATCTTCTATGATTCCGGAGTAGACCTCGCTGCCTGTGGTGACGATGCCTACTTTCATCTTTTTCAGAGGGATTATTTCTATTATAGGGCCGTCAACCAGTATTGATTCGGCCTTCTGCATAGCAGATTCAGCAATGAACAATGGTATTATCCTGGTGCCTGCCAGTTTTTCTCCTTTTCTGACGACTGTATTCTCATGTATGGTTGCAAACATTATTTCATCCTGTGCAACCAGTTCAAACAGTCTTTCACGGTCTATTTTCAACAGGCCGTCGATATCTGCCTTAAGTTCTATTTTACCTTCTGAAGGTTCAGTAAGTGTTATTCCGCTGCCTGCCGCTTTAGAAGCTATCCTGTAGGCGGCATCGTTCTCATGGACGTCATTATCATCTTTTTCAAGTACGAAAAGATGCCTCTTCCCCATAGAGAGCAGCATAGGTATATCTTCTGCCGTTATTATATGGCCTTTTTTAAATTTGGGACCTTTGTACTGTCCGGGTATTATCTGTGTAAGATCATGAGCCAAAACTGTACCCACAGCATGTTCTACAGCAACTTCTTTCATTTGATAATCCTACCTTCCTTTAATGTAATGTGTTTATCCGCAAAAAGTTCGGCTTCGAGATGGTTATGTGTTATAAGAATTGTAGGGATCATTAAATCATTTTTGAATTCCCTGAATTCTTCATATATTTTTCCCTTTGTATTTTCATCCAGAGCAGAGAAAGGTTCGTCCAGAAGCAGGAGAGCCGGTTTTGTTACCATTGCTCTTGCAAGAGCCACTCTTTGTTTTTCTCCGCCGGAAATGGCAGTGGAATTTTTTTTTGACAGATGTGCTATCCCTAGAGTTTCCATCATGTATTCAGCATATTCCAAAAGATATTTTCTGGTATCTTTTTTTCTGTATTCCCGCTTGTTTTTAAGTCCGTAAAGTATGTTTTCACGTACGGACATATTGGGGAACAGAGCATAATTCTGAAAAAGATATCCGATATTTCTTTTTTCTGCAGGAATATTCACTTTATCAGTATGACTGAAAAGTACTCTTTCGTCAATGGTGATTTTGCCGTCATCGGGAATGATTATACCTGCAAGGCAGTTCAGTATAGTTGTCTTTCCGGCACCTGAACATCCTTCTATAACAAGGAGTTCGTTTCCAATTGAAAATTCCACATTCAGATCGAAATAGTTCAGTTGTTTTATAAGTTTGAAATATACACTCATTTTACCAGCCACCTTTTTGATTTCTTTTTTTGAGCCACATATTCAGACCGAAAACCAAAGCAAAACTGAATAATACCATTATGGCGACAAGAGTAGTTGCTTCTTCATCTTTTCCAACGACTACAGCATAGTATATTGCTGTCGGTATAGTCTGGGTTTTCCCGGGTATGTTTCCTGCCAGCATAAGAGTGGCACCGAATTCTCCCAGAGCTCTCGCAAAGGTGAGAATTATGCCGCTTACGATACCGGGACCCGATAATGGAAAAGTCACAGTTATGAAGACCTTGAAAGGGCTGCTTCCGAGAGTTCTTGCAGCAAGCTCATAACTGTGATCCACACTTTGAAAAGCACCCTTTGCATTTTGGTACATAAGGGGAAGGGCAACCACACATGCCGCTATGACACATGCTATCCAGGTAAAGACCACCTGTATGCCAAAAGTATCAAGAAGAAAAGCCCCTATGGGGCCTCTCTTTCCGAAAACTTTTAAAAGCAGATAGCCTACTATCGATGGAGGAAGTATCATGGGCAGTATCAGAATCGTTTCCCATATATTCTTTCCCGGTACATTTTTCTTGGTTAAAAGATAGGCGAAAAAAACTCCGAGGATAAAGGCTATTACAGTTGCCAGAAGTGCAACCTTTATTGATAAAATTACAGGTTCAAACATGATATCCCTTTATTACTTTACAGTGAATCCATATTTTTCAAAAACTTCTTTTGCAAAGTCAGTCTGGATAAACTCATAGAACTCTGCAGCATGTTCAGATTCCGGTGCATCTTTTAATATAGCTGCAGGATATACGATAGGATCATGCAGACTTTCATCCACATCTCCGATTATGGCTCCCTTTGAGCTATCAAGCAGAAGGGCATCTGTTCTGTAGACAAATCCGCAGTCTGCATCTCCGGTTTCAACATAATTGAGGACTGCTCTTACATCCTTTGCGTAGACGATCTTACCCGATATCTGATCTGTTATGCCCATATTGTCGAATACCTGTGTGGCGTATTTGCCCGCAGGAACAGTTTCAGGTTCACCGATGGCTATAGTCCCTGCTGCATCTGAAGTGAGGGAATCCATAGTTATATCATCTTTCTTTTCGATCGTTGTGATAAGTGTGAGAGTATTTGTTAAGAGATCCTGTCTTGTTTCGCTGTCTATGTAATCTTTTTCTTCAAGCTGATCCATGTTGGCTTTTGAGGCCGAAATGAAAATATCGCAAGGAGCGCCGCCTTCTATCTGCTGTACCAGATCACCTGATCCGGCATAGCTTGCTGTTATAGTACAGTCCGAATCTTTTTCAAACTCAGCGATTATTTCATCGAGAGCATCTGTGAGGCTGGCTGCAGCAAGTACTGTGACTTCCGGTTTTTCCGCACTGTCTTCACTGTCCCCACATCCTGATAGAACAAACATTGACAAAAGAAGAATCGCTGCTGTGGCAAATGTCAATAATTTTTTCATAATTACCTCCTGAATGATAAATCATTATATATTGTTGAATGATATAACAAGTTTAGCATATATGAAAAAAGCGGATGTTGTTTCGACAACATCCGCTTTGGCTTTTTCTGTTATTTTCTGTATTTTATTAATTTAAACACTTTTTTGTTGAAATCTATTATACCATCCTGTTTCATTTTACTAAGTTCATTTGAAAGAGCGGATCTGTTGACGCAAAGATAATTTGCAAGCTGTTCTCTGGACATTTCGACCTCAAAAGTTCCTCCGCCGTTTTTCGCTGAAAGTATTTTCAGATATGACATGATTCTGCTGCGAAGACTTTTCATTGAAAGTGTTTCTATCCTGTAGAGCTTTTTGATATCATCGTTTGCCAGAAGTTCCAGAAGACCCCGAGTAAGCTCTTTACTGTGGAGACTTGTAAAAATATTCTGGACAGTCATAAAGATAACTATGGAATCATCCTCTGCCGTGATATTGAGGGGAGAGGTCTTTTTCCCTGAAAAAGCCCCTTCAAAAGAAAATATATCTCCCGGTTCATATATATATGCGAGGCTGGATGTACCTTCTGAATGGAGTCTCTCTCCTCTTACTCTGCCGCTGTGTACGATAGCAGCCTTTGTGACAGGCTCCTCCTGCCCGCATATCACCTGATCACGTCTGTAAAGTTTAGGTGTCATATTAAGTTCATTCCAGACTGTGCCGTAATATTTTTTGTCAAGAAATCTGAATAGTCCTGATTTTGCTATGCTGTTCAAATAATCGTTCTGCATTTGGATCTCCGGATAGCTTTGATAAAAGATCATATCGATTGGCGTTTATGTAGTTTCATTCCAGAACAGACCTAATAGCGCCTGTCTCAGTTCACGCATGTTTCTTTCTGCATCATTGCCTGAAAGAAGCCGGAAAGGTTCATGGGAATATGCAGGCTCATGTATGTCATCCTGTATGTTTGTATCATCATGCTCATGATGATGGATCAGATGTGAATTTGATTCCCCCATACCGTATATCAGCTCTAATATGTGTACAGCATCATCACCATCGCATTTAAGTGAGTTCCGGCAGTTTATACAGTATGTTATATATGGAAAAGGATCTTCGGTTTCATCATGTAATATGACTCCCATTTCATTTGCCAGTTCTTTTATATCTTCGGCGGGATTTTTGATATTTTCCGGTGCGCACCTGTCAAATATCCTGTAATCTGAAGAGTTGCATCCCCCGCTTATTTCATGTTCAATAAGAAATTTATAAAGAGATATTACTGACATATCGTGAAAATTTTCTTTCAGAAGGCTCCCGCATGCAGGACATGCTGTTATCATGACAGGCTTCCCCATTTTTATCCAGCTTTCACGAATAGTTTCAAGAGCATTTTCAAAATATTCAGTGCTTTTTCCTGATCCATCTGAAGCAGGAAGACCGCAGCACTGAAGGAATATAGCAGTATCAGGGTGCTGGAACAGCAGCGAATCATAAACCTTTATAACGATTTCAGGCTCATATATACCAAGCTGGCATCCGGGGAAAAAGGCATAGCCGCATTTTTCATATTCATGGCCGGACGAGGTATCCAGAGGCTTTCTGATAACGGAAGCTATATCATTGAATCTTTTGACATGATCAGAGGTGATATGCTGTTTGCAATGTAAAACTGATTCCGGTGTATGACTGGACATATAAGAACCTCCTGTAAAAAAATTTAAAATGCCGTTACTAAATAAAAATATTATATCTTTTATAGGATCATGTTTCAATACAATAGCCGCCTGAAGCATATAAAAAAGTGCGCAGACAGTCTTCGAATATGTCTGCGCACAGTCGACCGGCAGCAGACGGCCTTTCGCTGCCGTAATCAGCGCCTTGGCAGCCGGCGCTGTGTAAAAATCGGAGTTAATTCAATTACAAAATTATTGTAAAGGCGGATAAAGGTATATGTCAAGATAAATGTTGTCGTAACAACAAAAAGACTTTAAAAAGACTTTAAATAAATTGATGGATGTTGTATAATCAAGATGCAGAAATTATACAACAGAATACAGAAGATTATTTCTACTAATACCGAGCAGATTTTTCTAAAGCGTTTTCTCTGTTCAGAAATGCAATGAGGATTTGCCATCGGGTATGCGGGGAAACCTTCATGCCTCCCGTTTTGGAAAGGGATTAATAGATATGATTTGATATAATCAACGTCATATTGTTTAAACGGTTCCGAAACTGTTTAAACATTTTTTTTTGACAGTGTTTCGATATGCGTTTAAGCAGTAGGTCAGTTGTTTATAATAAACATTATTTTATTATGTACTTTTTTGTGTAGGGAGGTAAAAAAATGAAGAAAAAAATTATTTCCATCATTACAGTCATGATAATGATATTATCGATGACTGCAGTTTTATCGGCGTGCGGCAGTGATGACGAATCTGCAGAAAGCAAAGGCACGATCATACTGGCTACCACTACCAGCACCAAGGACAGTGGTCTCCTGGATTATATTCTTCCTGTATTTGAAGAAGAGACAGGCTATACAGTCGATGTAGTGTCTGTAGGATCAGGTGAAGCTATGGCAATGGGGGAAAACGGTGAAGCGGATGTGCTTCTTGTACATTCTCCGGCAGCTGAAGAAGAGTATGTTGAAGGCGGGCATGCCGATGAAGATGGAAGACTGGATGTTATGTACAATGATTTTGTCATAATAGGACCTGAGTCCGATCCGGCAGGCGTAGCAACCAATGCTGCAGATGATGCTGAAGCGGCATTTTCAGATATAATGGATACCCAGTCTACATTCATTTCAAGAGCGGATGATTCAGGCACTCATAAAAAAGAGCTTTCGATATGGGAAGGCCTTGGAGTTTCCCCTTCTGGAGACTGGTATGTTGAAGCAGCGGCAGGCATGGGAGATGTCATAACTATGGCTGATGAAAAGCAAGGATACACTCTTTCAGACAGAGCTACGTGGCTCAATGTCGGTGGGGAAACAGAGCTTGTGATACTTTGTGAAAAGGATCCGGACGGAACACTCAACAACCAGTATGGAGTTATCTGCGTAAACCCTGATAAGAACGAAAATATCAACCATGAAGGGGCTAAAGCATTTCAGGAATGGATCGTTTCTGAAGATACACAGAAACTCATAGGAGAATACGGACAGGAAGAATACGGACAGGCTCTCTTTATCCCTAATGCCAAGTAGGAGTTTTGTGATAGATTATGGATATTATCTGGCAAGGTGTTTTAGAAGCTGTAAAATTGATATTTTCCGGAGATGCCGAGATCTTTGAGATCGTCGGCCTTTCTCTGTACGTGTCTTTTTCATCGGTGATAATATCAGCCTGCATAGGGATCCCTTTTGGTATAATAATAGGGACATATGAATTCAGAGGAAAAGGTATAATAGTAAGGCTCATATATACATTCATGAGCCTTCCTCCTGTTATTGCAGGACTTGCAGTATTCCTCATCCTGATGAGGAGAGGCCCCCTTGGAAGTCTTCAGCTGAATTACAGTGTTCCTGCCATGATAATAGCTCAGATATGTCTGGTAAGCCCTATTATAATAGGGCTTACTTACAATCTGGTAAAAGAGAAGGCTTCAGTGGTGAATGCTCTGGGTATCACTCTGGGGGCTGATCGTATCAGGCGCATCAGGCTTCTGATATATGAGATGCGTGTGGGTATAACTACCGCTGTAGTGACGGGTTTCGGACGTGCTGTTTCGGAAGTTGGCGCTGTGATGATAGTAGGAGGAAATATAAAAGGCAAAACGAGAGTCATGACTACATATATATCTGAACTTAAAGGGATGGGCAATTACGATCGGGCCATAGCCGTCGGTATAATACTTCTTGTCATAGCATTCACAGTGAATGCGGTGCTTTATCATTTCCAGGAACGGGAGAGCAGGTGATTTCATGGATATAAGATTTGAAGCATTAAAGAAGACATATGGGGGCAAGACGGTGCTGGACATATCGGAGGGACGGATAAGACATGGGAGCATGACCGCTCTTATAGGTCCTAACGGAGCGGGGAAGAGTACACTGCTGAACATAACAGCCGGGCTTCTTGAAGCAGATGAAGGCAAGATCCTCTATGACGGGAAAACTGTTTTCCCGGGTAAAGAAGTCACCATGGTATTTCAGTCTCCGTATCTTTTGTCTACTTCAGTGTATAATAATATAGCATATCCTTTAAGGATAAGAGGGAAAAAAGAAGAGGATATAGAAAGACGTGCAGAGGAACTTATGGGGGAACTTGGCCTGACAAATCTGCGCAAGCAGAAGGCGTGGAAGCTTTCAGGAGGAGAAAAGCAGAAAGTCGCTCTGGCCAGGGCACTGTCATTCAAACCGGGTATACTTCTTCTTGATGAACCTACAGCAAATATAGATCCGCATACTACGGCAGAAATAGAACGGATATTGTTTTCTATAAGAAACAGACAGGATATAACTATAGTTATAGTTACACATAATCTTGCGCAGGCACGGCGTATAAGCGATGATGTTATAATGCTCCATGAAGGAAAGATCATAGAATACGGAAGCTGCAGCAGAGTATTGAGTGATCCTGAAAACGAAAACACAAGGAGATTCATAGAAGGCGAACTGCTGGTATAAAACGGTTGATATGGTATCTTTATCATGTTGACAATCTGCAATCCAAAATGTATAATTTAATAAAAATAATATACTACTCCGATTCTCATGCGACACAAGATGTTGGTGGGAACGTTAGGGCGGCGGGAGCGATTCCGTCACCTGCCATTGTGCAAAGGAGCAAAGCAACCGGTCTGATCATGAGACTGCGGATGCTTTGCTATTTTTTTGAAAGGAAGAAGGTACATGAAAAGACTTAAGTTCAACAAGGCCAGCTGTATAGGCTGCCAGCTGTGCGCACAGGTATGCTCCGCATACAAGGAAGGAGAATATATACCGTCAAAAGCAAGGATAGCCATCGAAACATATTATGATAAGGGTACGTTGAAATATGCTGATCATTACTGTATTTTATGCGGACTTTGTGCTAAAGCATGTCCTGCAGATGCCATAAAGATAGATGAATACATACAGGTTGATATGGACAAATGCATAGGATGCGGCATCTGCGCAGACAAATGTCCGAAAAAAGTTGTAAAGATCAGAAACGAGAAGGCATATATATGCGATACATGTCAGGGGGATCCTAAATGTGTTAAGACATGTCCGCAGAATGCGTTGACGTTTGAATAGTGTAGGGAGGTAAAGTATGTTAGGATATCAGAACAAAGTATTGAGAATAGATTTGGCCGGCAGGAAAGCCTCCACAGAACCTCTGCGTATGGATTTTGCTGAAAAATATATAGGCTCCAAGGGGCTTGCTATAAGATATATGTATGAAGAATTAAAACCGGGAATCGATGCTCTTGGTCCGGATAACAAACTGTTCCTTACGACAGGTCCGATGACAGGCACCCCTGTACCATGTTCAGGCAAGTTGTCTGTTGCCGCTAAATCACCGGCAACCGGCACCATGAATGACTGCTCCATAGGAGGTCATGCAGGATGCGTTACACGTTCCAGGAGTACCTCAAATCACCCGAGGAGATGGCCGCGCTG
>CALCKF010000025.1 GCA_937966095.1 uncultured Eubacterium sp. | reverse complement strand
GGAAACTGCGCGGTAATATTATGCTTGTACTCACTGCCCTTATATGGGGCAGCTCTTTTGTTGCCCAGAAAAGCGGCATGGATTTCGTAGGCCCGCTGACTTTCAGCGGTATACGTACTCTGATCGGAGGGATAGTTCTCCTGCCATCCATAAAGATACTTGACAGATTCAGGTCCGGCAGAACCGAATCCGGTGAAATCGAGTTTCAGGAAAAATCATCTGATGAGATCATAAAGCAAAAGCATACTCTGCTTAAGGGCGGGATTCTCTGCGGCGTAATACTGATGGTTGCAGGGAATCTGCAGCAGATAGGCCTTATATATACCAGCGCAGGAAAAGCGGGTTTTATAACTGCTCTTTATGTTATAATTGTTCCTTTTCTGGGTCTTTTCCTCAAAAAAAAGATAAGACCGATCATATGGGTGTGCGTGATAGCATCGGCAGCAGGCCTTTATATGCTGTGCATACCGTCAGGAGGCGGTTTCGGTCACCTGAACAGAGGGGATATACTTATTTTTTTCTGTGCTATACTGTTTGCAGCTCATATAATGGTGATCGACCATTTTTCTCCAAAAGTCGACGGGGTCAGGCTGTCCTGCATCCAGTTTTTTGTTGCCGGTATTCTTTCCCTGATGTTTATATGGGCTGACCCTCTTCTGGGTTTTGCTCTTCCCACATTGCAGACTCTTGCATCATCATGGCTTCCCATATTATATGCAGGTGTGCTGTCATGCGGTGTTGCATATACGTTCCAGATAATCGCCCAGGCTGATGCTGATCCTACGGTAGCCTCCATGATACTGTGTCTTGAATCAGTATTCGCTGTTATTACCGGTATGCTTTTCCTTGGCGAAACCATGTCTCCAAAGGAGATCACCGGGTGTATAATAATGTTTGCGGCAATATTGACAGCACAGCTGCCGCAGAAAAATATCAACAATCTCAACAAAGAAAGGAAGGTTTTATAATGAACAGGGATGAAGCTTTTGAATTGCTGAAAAAATACAATAAAGAGGATTTCCATATCCACCACGGAAAGACCGTCGAAGGTACGATGAGATATTTTGCAGAAAAGCTCGGATATGAAGACGAGGCAGATTTCTGGGGCATAGTCGGCCTTCTGCACGATATAGATTTTGAAATGTGGCCTGATCAGCACTGCGTAAAGGCAGTCTCACTTCTACAGGATGCAGGAGCAGATGACAGGATGATACATGCAGTTATCTCACATGGATACGGCCTGGACGGCGTTACAGCCAAACCCGAGCACGAAATGGAAAAAGTGCTTTTTGCATGCGATGAACTGACAGGACTAATCGGTGCTGCTGCATTGATGCGTCCTTCTAAGAGTGTACAGGACATGGAAGTCAAATCTGTAAAGAAAAAATTCAAAGACAAAAAATTTGCAGCAGGCTGCGACAGGGATATAATAAGACAGGGAGCTGAAATGCTGGGCTGGGATCTTGAAAAACTGTTTGAGGAGACCATACTGGCAATGAGGACCTGTGAAGAAAAATAGCAGTATTGTATTTTATGGGGTGCTGATATGATAAAACTTGATAAAAAGCTGGAAAAGCTCAAAAATATAATCTCCGGTTACAGGCAGATGATCGTTGCTCTCTCCGGAGGTGTCGACAGTGTCTTCCTTCTGATTTTCGCATATGATCTGTGGAAAGATGACAGAATAGCTGCCTTGACCGCAAAAGCTCCAAATTTTGCTCAGGATGAAATCGAATACGCCGTTTCACTTTGCGAAAATCTCGGTATAAGTCATAAAATCATACCGGCAGACCATGTGTTATCAGCAATTTATGATAACACAAAAGACAGATGCTATATATGCAAGAAAGAAATTTTTTCAAATCTGAAAGAACGTGCTGATATTGTGGGCAGTGTGCTTGCAGATGGCACAAATATGGATGATATGGATGATTACAGGCCGGGTTATAGAGCTTTACAGGAGCTTGGCGTTGTCAGCCCTCTAAAGGATGCCGGGCTTTGCAAATCGGAAATAAGAGAAGCCCTGAAGTCCATGGCGGAAAAAGACCCTGTTATAGAAGCTGCTCTTATGAACGATATATGGAACAAACCTGCATTCGCATGCCTTGCCTCCAGGATACCTTACGGTCAGGTGATAACCGAAGAAAAGCTTTCATCGATATATTCTGCGGAAGCATACCTGAGGGATCTTGGTTTTACGCAGGTACGTGTCCGTCATCATGGCGATCTTGCCAGGATAGAAGTTCCGCCTCAGGACCGCAGCAGATTTTACGACGAGGCATTTATGGACAAGGTCAATGAAAATATACGCAAATGCGGTTTCCGATACGTTTCTCTTGACCTTGCAGGATATAAGATGGGTAATTTGAATCAGGAGTGAACCATGTCCGAAACAAAAAAATTCGATTATAATGATAAAGGGAAAAAATACAGTTTCGATGATCTTGCAGAGATCATTTCCATACTCAGATCTCCGGGCGGCTGCCCATGGGATATCAAGCAGACTCACGAATCGCTCAAAGAATGCCTGATAGAAGAATCAGGCGAGGTAATAAGCGCGATAGACAACCGTGATGACGATAATCTTTGTGAAGAACTGGGCGATCTGTTGCTGCAGGTACTGATGCATGCTCAGATAGCCGCCGAGGAAGACCGGTTCGATATAAACGATGTGATCCAGGGCATATCGGAAAAAATGATCAGAAGGCACCCTCACGTCTTCGGTGATGTGCAGGTGTCTTCGCCGGAAGAAAGTCTGCAGCTTTGGAAAAAGATCAAGGAACAGGAAAAAGCATAAATATTTATTATTTTTTATCAATTAAAGGGCCGAGTTGTAAAAGTAAACTCTGCCCTTATCATAACTCTTAAGCTTTTATTGTATTTTTATCTAAATCATTCTGCCAGGAGATTCATTGTCTCCGTTATTCTATTCAAAGATTCTATTTCCTGTTGTACAACTTTGTTCAAATCCATTTTTTGGATTTCAAGTTCCGCTTTTAATATTTCTATCTCTCTTTGAACATCAGGGTTTTTTTCATTATATTTTTCCTTCAAGCTCTGAACAACATCCCATAAATCTGCATTTGATTTCAGATATCCTTCACCCCATGAGTTTTCTGCATCTTCTCCAAGTACCTGGTCTACATAATAGTCATATGTTTCTTTATCAAAGGCAGAAGCATACCAGTTTAAATCTATAGCATATATGTTCTCATCCAAAGCGTTTGCTACATTCCCTTTTTCAAGAGCTTTTATCGCATTTTCCAAATACTTCACATTGTTTTGCTTATAGTTATGTAGAAACTGAAATTCTTCATTCCAGTCAATCGTAAACATACTCTTTGAAACATCTTGGAACAGATAATTCATATCTTTATTATAGACTGCTGCCGAATCTGATTCTGCCATTTCTTTGTTCTTTTCTGACAGCTTTTCCGATGCTACAATTGCATCATTGAATGCATCGATAAGAGCTTCAGAATTATCTATTATCTTACCGTCTACACTATCTTTCATCTTATTAAATAATTTTTTATAGTTAAAATCTCTAACTGTCATCTTGTCAAAAGTTATGAGATATGATCCATACAGCTTATGACAATATTCAAAAACTTCCCTGCTGTAATTGTTTCCTTCTTCTGTATCCATATTGGAATGATATGTCCCTGTATTATCTACACCGTAAAGGCCCGAATCTATTACAGGGATTCCAGCAATAGTATAGCCGAAGCTTTCTGTCCATGTCCATGCAGGACTGGTGACATTTAATTCGCCTTCCAGTGGATTATCCTCTATATACAAATTATTT
This sequence comes from uncultured Eubacterium sp., assembly GCA_937966095.1. Lineage (GTDB taxonomy): Bacteria > Bacillota > Clostridia > Peptostreptococcales > Anaerovoracaceae > Lentihominibacter. Next base: position 12,553 of record CALCKF010000025.1, on the reverse strand, counting down.
CCTATTTCTTTGACTTCATTAGATAATTCGTATGGAGAATTTATCTCAACACCCTCTGCATCTCCGCATACTACTCCGCTGTCGATATTTATCATCATGAATGCTGTATCTTTCCATTCAGGATGAGATTGTGCCAATATAGTTGATCCACGCGCCCAGTCATATCTGGAATCATTGACGCCCCATTCCTCTGCACAATGCAGACAGACTCTTATCGTCTTTTCAGGCTGATAACCACTGTCTTTAATAGCTTTCACTATTCCCAGCACAGCAGCCACTCCTGAAGTATTATCCGCAAACGCTCTAAAATATGTATCATAATGAGCTACAATATATAAAGTTTCTTGGGTTTTTCCAGGTATCTCACCTATAACATTATATCCAATGCCATCTTCCTTTACGACACCATCAGCATTCAATACTGCATCCAATTCCCCGCCATTTTTCTTTATTGCCTTTTTTAAAGATTTTGCATCTGCTACACTCATCGAAAATGCCGGTGCATCAGAAGGCCCGCAAAAGTCCTGCACGCCCAGTGTATCTTCCGAATAACTGCAATACCCTTCGGTGTTTACAGCTATAACAGCTTTTGCACCTTTGACTTTTGCCTGATATGCAGGCCAATTTATCCACCAGTTTTCAAGCTGATTTATATCGATAAGTACTATCTTATCCACAACATTGATATTTTCATAATTAGCCGCTGTTCCCTCTCCGGCATACACTATTTCAACAGGTTCATTATCTGCCACATATGTAGTTTGATACATTGCCATCTCAACCTGCTTCTCTTTTCCCTCGGCAGTCGTATAAGTCAAATCAGCATTTTTGAATGTAAATGTGTCTATTTGTGCCTCTTCCAACGAAACATTCTCCAAACCTATGGACTTTAATTCTTCACTAAGATAATTTGCTGCGTCATGCTCAGCTTGCGATCCAGCTGTTTTGAACCCAAGGTCCTTATTAGTCGTAAATGATAAAAGGTCTCCCATGAGATTTTTTGAATAGTCCACATCGACAGCATCATAAAACGCCTGCATATCCGGATCAACGTCCTTTTTTTCACCACATGATGCAAAGCACAACATTGACATGGTAATCAGCAATGCGGCTATCGTTGCCGTCATCAAACATTTGCTTTTCACTTTACTCGCCTCCTTTAAACAAAACTCTCTATAAATTTTTACAAAAAAATAATGCCTGAATTTTCTAATAATTTCAATGGACCGCACCGGTCCATTTTTAATTATTTAAGTTTAAAGTTGGATTCTATTGTTTTATTGACTCCAAAAACCCTTTTTTAGAATCAACATTCATTTTGGCGTATATGTTATGTACATGTCTTTTTACTGTGTGTTGAGAAATATAAAGCTCATCAGCAATTGCAGCATATGTAAAACCCTTGTACAGATATATGGCTATTTCTTCTTCTCTTTTAGTTAAACCGTATTTTCCAGATATTCTACTTATTTTTTCAGATGGGACAATATTTTCCGTCTCAATGTCAAAATATATTTTCACTGTAATCATAAGCAAAAATGCAACTATCACAAATAGAAATGCTGTCGGATCTTCAAGTGTAATCCAGTCAACATATTTTACATATCCATTTATAAGCATTATCGTAACAAATCCGTTCCATATACTATTACAGAGCAACACTGCGGTCATCATATATATCAGCTTCCTTATTTTTACATAGTAGCACCAATTATATGCAAATATGCAGCCTGCAGCAGTAAAGAACACTATGATGAAAACCATCAACACCTGCATATCAAGTATGAATTTCTGCGCCTTTATATCATTTACATAATAAAATCCGTCCATAAAATATCCATAATTAAAAGCTGACACCCCTATTAAAGGAAATATAGCCGACTGAATACATACCTTTATTTTTCTTTTAATTTGCTTTTTTACTGTCGAGCATTCAAGAATAAATACATACCAAAAGTACTTTGAAAACAACCATGACGTTATATCTAAAATACGATATATAAAATTAACACTGGGTTCATGTATTATCATAAGGCGATAATAATCAATTATGATATATATGAATCCCACTATAAAATAACTTGCAGCTACTGATCTCAAGCATCTTTGCGCTTTTGTAATCTTACCGTCCTGTTTAAAAAAAACAGTAACGGAAGCTATTACAAAGAAAAGCATGATTTCTGCCGCCAAGTATGCAAAGAACATATAGTTGTACATAATTATTTCCTCGCACTATATTATCAATTTAATGTTAATATTAATACCAATTTAACCAATAACAGTACAAACCATATTAAACAAAATAATCACATAGTTTTATCATTATATCTAATCATTAATCATATTTCCACATTCCACAAGCTTTCTTCATCTATACCTATATCCGCAACAAATATACGTCCACAGTACTTTTCTGCAAATTTTTGCAGATGCACAGGTTTTTTGGCATGGAATGCAATAGTATAATGGGCTTTTGCACTCCTCACTTCCATTTCTTTCTCATCTGTAAGATCTCCGCCAAGCCCTGATGGAATATCAAGGGCAAATATGACTGATCTGTCTGAAATGCTGTTGATATAGATAGCAGCCCTCAAACCGTTTCCTTTCAAATGTCCGTGAAAACCCGTTCCGTATATGGCATCCACCACGATATCCGGTATCCCTTTCAGTTTCATCAGAGCGCCATCTTCAGCATTCATATCTATTATACTGATACCTCTGCCGTCAAGCAGCCCGAAATTGGTGATGCTGTCATCAGTCTTTGGAGGTCCATCCACCAGTATGACAGTAACTTCATATCCCTTTTCTCTCATGGCCCGTGCAGCTACGAATCCATCTCCTCCGTTATTGCCCTTCCCGCAGAATACAAAAACTCTTCCTTTAGAAGCAGACTCTTCTTTCTTTTCCTCAAGAGATGATTCAAAGCGTCTGATTTTAACAGCATCTGCCACAGCTGCTTTCGGTAAATCGGTACTGCCTGCGCTTTCCGCACCGATCACCTTAGTGTAGCTGTATATTTCCATCATAATCTCTGCAGCGCGAGTTCCGGCATTTTCCATCATCTGATAGTATGAAAGCCCGTTTTCATCTGCTCTTCTTTCCAGTATTTTCATCTGACCACATGTCACAAAATGTTCTCGTCCCTTATTCATAAGATACTCTCCATTACAGACAGATCCAGACCATCATAAGATGACAGGAATCCATACATTACCTTTACGATTTGTCTGCAGCCTCCGGATCTGTCTGATGCCATGTTCATAGGCAGGATAGGATCATGCAGTGATTTTCTCAGCAAACACCAGCCATCCGGGAAATTGATCCTGACTCCTTCATAATTAGGTTCTTCCAGAGAAAGTTCCGCAGATGATCCGACGAACTGTTTAAGATCTTCAAGCACTTTATCCCCATAGCCTCCAAAGTCCGCTGCCGTTATCGGTATCCTTATCTCCTTTTCATCTGCAGGCTCTTGCAGCAGTTCTATAACACTGTCTATATTTTTTCCTTCCTTTTTCAACAGGGCTGCCTTTATCACTATCCTTGCAGCAAGATATGCCCCATCATCAAGAAAATAATTTTCCTTGAATGCGGCATGGCCTGATGTCTCTATTGCCAGCTGACAGTCAACACCTTCACGATTGAGTTCGCGCGCTTTGTTTATGACATTTTTATATCCGCGTCTGTACCTGAAATGCCTGAGCCCCAGTTCATCTTCCATAAACTTCGTAAGCTGCCTGCTGGTTATACTGTCAGTCACAACGGTCGTTCCCGGATGTTCTTCTGCTATCAGCGCTGCCGCCATAGCTACTATACCGTTTCTCGATATCTCGCGTCCTCTGCCGTCTACAGCTGCAGATCGATCCACATCCGTATCGAATATAAGGCCGAGATCTGCTCCTTTTGATATGACTCTCATAGCAATTGAATTCATGGCTTCTCTATCCTCAGGATTCGGTGCATGGTTGGAAAACATCCCATCAGGTTCCAGAAACTGGCTGTCTCTTATATCGGCTCCCAATGGCTTCAATATATCCCTGGCAAAAAAGCCTCCGCTGCCGTTTCCGGCATCAACAACTATCTTCAGTCCTTCAAGAGGCCTGTTCCCGCCTCCGGTCCCGTCCGTTATAAGCTTCTTCATATGATCACAATATATCATCATAAGATCCGCCTTTTCCATAGGATATACAGATTTTCCAAAATCCTTCACTGTGCCATCTGCGTTCTTGGGTTCGCCCAGTTTGTTTTCCACAAGGCTGTCATCTTCGGCATATGTCAGTATCTGTTTTATATCTCCCTTGTCCAGCCCACCGTCTTTAGTAAAAAATTTAAACCCGTTCCTGTTATATGGAAGATGACTCGCCGTTACCATTATGGCCGCATCGCATTCCATTTCGGGAAATACAGTAGACATAAACATAGCAGGTGTAGAAGCCAGACCGCAATCATATGCCTTTATCCCATACGGGCCCATACCGTTCATCAGCCCTTCCATAAGCCTTTTTCCGGAAACTCTCGGATCCCTTCCAATCGCTACACGAATTTCCCCAGGCTTTTTGTTTAATTTATCACAAACCCATGCAATAAATCCACGTCCTATATCGGCAGCCTCATAAGGTGTCAGATCCGGCGTTTCTCCAGGAACTCCGGTTACGGCTATCCCTCTTATATCACTTCCGTTTTGCAGTTTTTTATAATTTCTCATAACAACTCCCGTCAATTATCGTTTGATTAAAAACAACATAAATGTTAGAATATTAAATGTATGTGCTTTTATTATACGACAAAGCACCGGTACTTAAAAGTCATTATTTTAATTTATATTTTACAGGAGATATTCAAAAGTGGATAATTTTTTAACAGCGTTTAATGATATACTGGCGATATGCAATGATTTCCTCTACAGCAAGTTCCTCATAATCATACTCATAGCTGCAGGACTTTATTTCACTATACGTTCGGGATTCGTACAGATAAGGATGCTTCCGGAGGCATGCAAGGTGGTCACGGAAAAAAGCCATACAAAGGGCGGGATGTCATCTTTTCAGGCTCTTATGATAGCTACTGCATCAAGAGTGGGAACCGGCAATATAGCCGGGGTCTCCACCGCCATAGTCCTGGGAGGCCCGGGTGCGCTTTTATGGATGTGGCTTATGTGTATAATAGGCGGAGCATCCGCTTTTGTCGAAAGCACTCTTGCCCAGGTTTACAAGGAAAAAGACGGCGCCATATTCAGAGGCGGTCCTGCTTACTACATACAGAAAGCTCTCGGTCAGAGATGGCTGGGAATAATCTTTGCAATCCTGCTGATACTCACCTTTGCGTTCGGATTCAACGGTCTCCAAGCCTTCAACATATCATCATCATTTGAATACTATGTCCCTGATTTTTCCAACACCTATGTTCCTGCGGCAATAGGTATTGTACTTGCCGTTTCTTCCGGTTTTCTCTTCTTCGGAGGCGCACATAAGATAAGCATCATATCTTCTGTGCTGGTTCCTATAATGGCTATTATATACATTTTCATAGGCATCGTGATCTTCATAGTCAACATTGATGCTCTGCCTTCGGCATTGGCTGTAGTTTTTGAAGAAGCTTTTGATTTCAGTAAGATATTCGGAGGATTTGCAGGATCATGCATGGTGCTTGGAATCAAACGCGGCCTCTTTTCCAATGAGGCGGGCATGGGTTCTGCTCCTAATGCCGCTGCGTCTGCAGATGTCTCACATCCTGCAAAACAGGGTCTTGTACAGGTCCTTTCTGTTTTCATAGACACCCTTTTAATATGCTCCACTACTGCATTCATAGTACTTCTGACAGATCAGTATGAAGTGGGCGGTGATCTCAACGGCATACCTCTCGTTCAGCAATCAGTATATACTGTATTCGGAGAAACAGGCATCCATCTTGTAACAGTCGGCATATGCCTTTTTGCGTTCACATCCCTGATAGGCAATTACTTTTATGCTGAAGCCAATATAAAATTTATAAGTGAAAACAGGATATTCATGCTTATATTCCGCATACTTGCAATACTGATGGTTTTCGCCGGAGCCCAGGCAGACCTGTCTTTAGCCTGGAATCTGGCCGATGTTATAATGGGAGGCATGGCAACAGTAAATATAATCTCCATCGTTCTTCTGGGAGGCATAGCCATGAAGGTGCTTAAAGACTATCAGCATCAGAAATCCAAAGGACTTAATCCTACGTTCCATGCCGAAAAACTCGGTATAAAGAATACAGACTGCTGGAAATGATCAGCACTATAACGCATATCATAAACCACGCAAACGAATATTTAGGGCATATCTGTCCCATAATATTGCCGGGCTGCCGTGAATAATCCCACACATCCCATTGATACCATACATTTACAAGCAGTCCTACAAAAAATTCAAAAACAGTTATTATAGAAGCTCCCACAACTGCCTTTGCAAGTATGGGAGCCTCTTTGTTTTCTTCCAGATAATAGTAAAATGTCAGCAGACATGCTCCTCCTGTCAATGCCATAGACCAGTGAGTATACCCTCTGAACAGATATTCTATTGTCGAGTAGCCTGCTGCTCCCGTTAAAAATACTATAAACCTCATATTATTATTATTTATGGATAACGATATTATAGTCATGTTATATTTTTGAAAAAAATACCGGAGAATATGGAATAAATTTCACATATCTCCGGCAGGCGATATTTTTCTATTGTCTCAGGTCGTGTTTAATTTACTGATTTTTCTCTTCTTCAGTCGTTTCTTCTGATATCGGATCTATCTCCTCTGTTTTCTCAACAGCATCCTCTGACTCAGGGAGATCTCCCTCTCCTGATCTCTCTTCATTATCCTCAGCAGTACATTCAATACGCTCCTGTTTCTGAAGCAGATTTATGACCTTACCTGCACAGAACACCAGAAGTCCGTATACGAAATAGCTTATCGAACCGGTTATAACATACTGTACAGCATCCATCATCATGTCGGAAACCTTCATCCCGTATGTTGCCGCATAATTGTTTATATACATCACATTGACTATAATCATATACACACATACAGCAATAAGTACAGCCGCTATGATGTACAGCGCCTTAACAAGACCTGACGTACCGCTTTTCACAGTTTTTTTCTGATTTTCCATTCATATACCTCTCTCAATATTAATATTTACTTTATTATCTATTATATTTATGTATTTTTTGTGTGGAAAATATTTCCGTTATGTGTCGTTATTATGAGAACTTCAGAATTCACAACTTTCTGCCCAGCAGCTTTTCCAGTCTGTCCTGCTGCTCTTTTCTTGGCATTTCATAACCGTACTGATAAAAATCCAGAACATCCGCATCCTTTACGATTTCTTCAAGCAGCGATCCTTTCTCTGCTTTTTTACTGTGATTTTTTACAGCGACCGCTATCTGCCGTATTTCTTCATCCGAAAACAGATCTGTCTTTTTAAGAAACTCCTGCACCGGCAAATAACCTGCTTCTGCATGGCCCTCCTGCTTTCCCGTGATTATACGTCCGTAATCATGACAGGCACATGCAGCTGAAGCAAGCACAGGGTCTGCACCACGCTCTTCTGCCATCAGATATCCCAGCTTTGCACAGCTGATTATATGCACTCTTTCCCAGTCGATGAAATGGCTCCTCTCTGTCACAAGTTTCTCGTATTTGTCTATCTCTTTAAGCAATGCGCTCTGTAATCTCAGTATCTTTTTCATTTGTTTTTCTCCTGCTCAATAATTTAAAAACTATAAAGGCCAGCAGAAATACTGCAGTGATCGCAAACCCGGCAGCAGAAACACTTCCGAATCCCTTCTGGACCATTATATAAACCATTTGATCATCAGGCGAAGAAAAATCCATAGTACCTGTGAAGGCATAAAGTCCTCTGAATATCAACGAAGCTATCCCTGTCGTTATACAGCACCATAAAAATCCCAGCCGGCTTTTCCAGCAAAGAGCTATGACAGCTGCACAGAGAGCTGCACAGAACAGAGTAAGAATTACCCTGACCGCCGGATGCATAAATGCATTCTCTGACAGCTGTGCCTCCAGAGCCGCCTCTGTGCTGTCTCCTGAGAGAGTTTCATATTGTTCTACCTGTCTGTTCAGCGACTCAGTAAAATCGGGCGCCTGCCGCTGCGCTTCCTGTTTTATCAGTTCCTCTTCCATAGGTGAAATAGAAAAATCACCCGACTCATTGACTTCATCTATCGCATCAGAAAATGCTGACATGAATTCATCATCTGCTATTTCTTCATATTTTTCACCATAAAGCTGAGAATTTACGGCAGATGTAATATAATCTGTAAAAAATCCATTCATCGCTTCTGTCCGGAATATAGCATTGACCATATCTCCGTATTCTCCGCCCATATTTACTGTCTCTTTAGTCAGCACCTCATCAACCATCTCCGCTATTATATCGCTTTCATCCATCGCCTCTCTGACGGATTCAGCAGATATTGCTCTGTCCACCGAAAAGAGCCCCATAACGAGGCTCTCTGCCGCAAATAATACTATAACCGCTATTATCGTCAGGATTACTTTTACTGCTTTCATAATATCCCCCTTTTGCAAAAGTTGTCGCCTTCTTTATATTATACTATTTCCTGACGATTAGTAAAGCTCATTAATCATGATCATGATGATCTATATCGCTGCTGATTATCCTTCCGTCATGTCCGTCTATTTCATAATCATATTCATAACCGTTGTATATGATCTCTATATCATATTCCAGTCTGCCGTCATCGTAATCCCTTTCGGCCTTGACTATATCAGTCTCCGCTGCTCCGGCAACTTGTGAAAGCGCTATATCTTTTGCCCTTTCAGCCCCTATGTCTGTACCCGATTCCGGAACGGATGCCGTATGAGAAACAACCACTGTATCTGATGCCTGAGATGGTGATTCAGCAGAAACTTCGCTGCTGTCCGGCTGCCGGTATTCTCCTGATATCTGGCCGGCCCTGCTGTCTGATGTCAGATCATCCGAACTGCCCCGGTCATTAACGGCCCATACTGTATATGTCCCTATTCCTGCCAGCATCACTGCTGCCACTGCTATCGACATTATCTTTATAGTTCTGTTCTTAAAAATTCCCTTCATTTTTTTCCTCCCTGTTCTTTAAAAATATCATATCTCTGTTTTTATGGCTTTATGATACAAGATAAAAATTAATATGAAATTACTTCAAAATTAAAAACAGGTTAAAACTGAAGTTACTTACATTAATTTCAGAAGGTCTTTTTATTGCTTCATTGAACATGTAAAGATACAATGTTAATATTAAGAAAACCACTTGATCAAGGATATATACTCATTATGCACAGAAAAACACATCAGATAACAAAAGCCATGAGATGCGCATTCCCATACACTGTTCCTATTTTTGCCGGTTTCTGGTTCCTTGGGATCACATACGGTATATATATGAATGTTTCCGGATTCAGCTTCTGGTATCCTATGCTGATGAGCCTCACCATCTTTGCCGGTTCAGTAGAATTTATAGCTGTAAATATGCTTCTCGGAGCCTTCAACCCTCTACAGGCTTTAGCGATGACCATTATGATAAATGCCCGTCATCTCTTTTACGGTATTTCCATGCTTGATAAATTCAAATCTACAGGAGCAAAAAAAGCATATCTTATTTTCGGGCTCTGTGATGAGACATTTTCCATAAACCAGACAGCAGATATACCTGAAGATATCGATAGGGGATGGTTCATGTTCTTTGTTACACTATTCAACCATATGTACTGGGTCTCCGGTGCTACGCTCGGCGGTATTTTCGGATCTGCTGTGACCTTTAATACAGAAGGTCTCGGTTTTGTAATGACGGCAATGTTTGTCGTCATATTCATCGAACAGTGGCGAAAAGAAAAAACTCATATCAGTGCAATTGCAGGTCTGTGCATATCTCTTCTGTGCCTTCTCATATTCGGCACAGACGATTTTATAGTGCCTGCCATGCTTGCGATCCTCGGAGTTCTTTCGCTGTTGAAGAAGCCTATTGAGAAAGGAGACCTGAGATCATGACATATATACATCAGATAATAACCATATGCATGGTCATACTTGGAACCGTCATAACACGCTTCCTGCCGTTTCTTGTTTTCCCGTCCGGGAAACCCACCCCGGCATATATAAAGTATCTTGGCACTGTACTTCCTTCGGCTGTATTCGGCATGCTGATCATATACTGCCTCAAGGATGTAAGCATATTCGACGGAAGCCGCGGAATCCCCGAAGCACTGGCGATATCACTTGTAGCAGCCCTTCATGTGTGGAAACATCAGATGCTCTTATCCATAGCCGGGGGTACAGTTTTTTATATGGTACTGGTACAGCTGATCTTCTGATCAGTCATCTATCTCCCACTTTATTATGCTGCCCGTAGCTCCGTCTATTTCAAACTCATACTCATATCCTCCATATACTATCTCACCTTCGTATATTATCCTGCCGTCCTCATTATCTCTTTCGATCTGAGAGACAGCAGATCCCGAGGCTCCCGGCACTTTTGCAAGAGCTATCGCTACGACCTGCTCATATCCTATATCACCTGTGCTATCTGCCGGCTCTGATGATGAGAAAGTTTCAGCTCCCGCAGTGCTTTCATGCATGTTCACGTCATTGCTGTCATATGCTTCCTGCTGTCCGCATCCCGAAGCAAACAGCAAAACTACCAAGCAGATTGCAGCCATGACCAGTATTCTTAATTTTTTATGCATCCAAGTCCTCCTCTACATCCAGGTCCGGCATGCCGGCAGGTATAACCACCGTAAACCGGCTGCCCTCTCCCTGTACGCTCTCTGCTTCCACATGGCCGCCATGAGCTCTTACCAGTGCGTCTACCATTGACAGCCCCAATCCTTCACCCTCTCTGTTTCTGGCACTGTCGACACGGTAAAATCTTTCCCATATCCTGGAAAGTTCCTCTCTGCCTATGCCGATCCCGTTGTCCTCCACAGTACAGCGTGCACATCCGCTTTCATTATGCAGAGACAACTTTACATATCCGCCTTCTCTGCCGTATTTTATTGCATTATCTACAAGGTTCAGTATCACACGTATGAGCATTGCCTCATCTCCGTATACGATCACCCCTTTTTCTATATCCCTTTTTATTTTTATATCATGCTCTGCAGCTATTGCTTCCTGCTGGAGCAGTACTGTTTCGCACATATCACTCAGATCGATCCTCTCCCTGTCAAGCCGGAGTCTTCCAGAATCGCTTCTGGCCAGAGTGAGAAGTCTGCTCACCAGCCCCGCCATCCGTTTCGCTTCCCGGTTTATCACGCCAAGTGCTTTTTCTCTGTAGGACTCGTCTTCTGCCGCATATTCGCTCTGGGATATTATCACTGAGAGAGGTGTCCGCAATTCATGAGAGACATCCGACGTAAACTGTTTTTCCTTTTCGAATGACCTTTCCAGCTTATCGAACATACCGTTAAAGGTCTGAGCCAGATTATGTATCTCATCTTTGGATCTGCCTGCTGATTCGTCTATATCTATCCTTCTTGAAAGGTCGCCGTCTCCGCTTATTTTAGCTACTGTTTCCAGTATGCCCCTTACAGGTCGGAATGCTCTCCTGGTTATGACATATCCTCCTGCCGCAGCAAGAACCGCTATGGCAGGAAATGCTATCAGAGCTATTTTCAGGATAAACGAAAAGGTGCCTCCTTCAGCAAAGTCCTTGACTATTCCTCTTACCCAGATCTCCTTGCCTTCCATATCAAATCTGCTGTCGTATATATACCATATTTCCCCGTTGCTATCTGATGTTTTTTCTATTTTTCCGTCAGAAAGCGGAGGTGTGACAGACAGCTCAGCAGGCCGCCTTCCCTCTATTATCTCTCCTGTATCGTCATATACGCTTATATACACACCATCTTCGTAAAATTCAAGATCCTTATCTATTATAAAGTTTTCTCCCGCTGTATATATCTCTTCACTGGCATCATTTACCGAATCCACCAGCCTGGTCCTTGCCATCTCACCGGCGCGGATATTCCCGGCATAAGTAAGAACTGTCAGGAAGCCGCCGATTATCACCATGAACCCTATCGTATACCATATCGTTATTTTTGTTGTTATAGACAGGCTTTTCATTTATTTCACCATATATCCCGCACCTTTTACGGTTATTATTTTCTTTTCGTCATATCCGTCATCTATTTTTCGTCTCAAATGATAGACATACACATCGATGACATTGGAGCCTCCGTCATAATCATAGTTCCATATATGATTTGACAATTTGTCTCTGGACATGACCCGGCCCTCATTCTGCATCAGATATTCCAGTATATCAAATTCTTTTGCAGTCAGGGTTATCTCTTTTCCTCCCCTCTCTACATGCCTCGATGCCGAGTCAAGAACGAGATCACCGGATGTCATTACACTGCTTACTCTCTCTCCTCCACGGCGTATCATGGCACGCACCCTGGCCATAAGTTCATCAAAATCAAATGGCTTTACGAGATAGTCGTCAGCACCTGCATCAAGCCCCGCACCACCCAAAAGGCCGCGGCGGAACCGGCTGTGACCGCCCAGCCC
>CALCKF010000024.1 GCA_937966095.1 uncultured Eubacterium sp. | reverse complement strand
GGTCCTGTCGAGAGTCACTTTTATTTCATCTCTGTCCTCCGCATTGGTAACAGAAGTTATAGTTGCGTCCCATTCTCTGATATATGTGTCTGTCTGGTATAATTTTGTGGTCTTCATTTTTTCGATGCCTCCTGTAAAACCGCAAGTATATCAATAAAAGTTTAGTATTATGTATATGAAAAGTCAAATAAAATACTGTTAAAAATAAAAAAAGTGTTTTATAATATAAGTCAGATAATTAATTTGCTGTCATAATGACATTTCGCTATCAATAGAATCAATTAAGGATAGTAGCGAGGTGTCATATGAAGAGTAAAAAAATCTGTATACTTGTTATATGTATTCTCATATGGGCAGTCATGTTTGTCCCTGACTGCGAAGATGTCATGTCTTATGTGTGGAATACAGCAGGACGTCCGACAGTTGTAGTGGATCCGGGACACGGAGGCATAGACGGAGGAGCACAGAGCAGTGACGGAACTGTTGAACGTGATATAAATCTTGATATATCCAGGAAGCTCAAAAAACAGCTGGAAAGAAAAAATATCAGGGTGATAATGACAAGAGAGACCAATGAAGGTCTGTATGGGGGCACACAGGAAGGTTCAATAAGGAGCCTGAAGGTAAAAGATTCAAAGGAGAGAAAAAGAGTCATAGATGATTCGGGAGCAGATCTTACCGTAAGCATACATCTAAACAGCTTCACACAGGACAGGTCGGTCAGAGGTGCCCAGGTTTTCTATCCGTCGGAGGGAGATCGAAAGCATGTAGAAGAGAGCAGGAAAGCAGCTTTGGCGATACAGGATGCGCTGAATGAAAACATAAATGAAGACAATGATAAGACTGCCGCGGAGAAAAACGATGTTTTCATAATGCAAGAAATAAAGGGCGCAGTTGTAATAGTGGAATGCGGATTTTTATCAAATCGTCAGGAGGCTCAAAATCTTAAAAATGAAGATTATCAGAAAAGAATTTCTGAGATTTTAACTGTGGGGATCTGCAGGTATTTTGATGAAAAAATTTCTGAAAACGAGTAAAAACATTGAAATTTCAGCGCATTTAAGAAATGTAAAATAAAACGAACAAACCTGTGGATAACTCAGGGCTCAAAAAAGGACTTGACAGACAGAAACGTTGAAATTCCAATGATGACAAAAAAATAATTATCCACAGCAATCTTTGGATAAAATTGTATACAATTAATGAAAATTTGTGGATAACTTCTGAAATGCCTAATTTTTAGGGTTGTCAGGTTGTTGAAAGATGTCGAGTCAAAAAAGAACATAGGTTAACATAAAACACATAAAGGTATAGAAAAATGTTGAAAGAAAAAATTGTTTACAAAGATGAACTGCCCATCAATGTAATAACGGCGAATATAAGTGAATATCCTATACATTTCCATGATGATATGGAGGTCGTATATGTTTTGGAAGGAAGCGTGATCTTAAGAAACGGGTATTATACATATACACTTAAGCAGGGCGATATTTTTATACTCAATGACAGAGAGATGCATAGTTTTGAAAACACAGGTGAGGATAACATGGTGATGATGCTCCAGATGGATCTCACATATTTTTCCCGCTATTATGACAGTCTCAAAAACAATTTCTTTGTCACTGATATAGAGGATGACAGTGATGAAAGCCTTGAGGTTTTGAGGAACCTGCTGGCAAGGATAATGATGGAGATACTGCAGAAGGGATATGGCTATGAGCATAAGGTCATAGAGAGTACTCATAACCTCATAGCATGTCTGCTGTCCGATTTCCAGTATTTTGTCATGGAAAACGGGAAATTTAAAAATGAACTTAAAAACAAAGGAAATAAGATACTGGCAGGGCGGCTAAACAGGATAACCGACTATATGTATGAAAATTATACGAGAAAGCTTACGCTGAGCGAGATTGCTGACAGAGAACACCTCAGCATATATTATCTTTCTCATATAATAAAAGAAGCTACAGGATTGAGCTTTCAGGATCTGCTGAGCTATATAAGAGTCGAGGAATCAGAACACCTGCTTCTCGGGACAAATAAGAAAATAGGCGCCATAGCCGAGGAGACCGGATTTTCTGCAGTAAGATATTATATCAAGCATTTTGAGCAGTGGTTCGGTATGCATCCGCTGGAATATAGAAAAAAGTATATCGGAAAGATAATAAGCAGAGAGATAGAAGCAAAATATACTCTTGCAGCTCCTGCCCAGATAGAAGAGGCTATAAGAAAACAGGTAAAAGGTGTTTATGCAGATTACGTTGATAAATTCAAGACCAAGCCGGTGATAATAGACATCGATATATATGATGATTATGCCGCTGTTGAGAAGAAACCGCCGATAATGTCTGAAATAATGGAGCGTGAAGTGAATCGCACTCTCGCAGATCCATATATGAAGATGATGGAGCTGAAAGAAAACGTTATAAATTCCGGAGAAAATTATATAGTTTCCACCAGCTGTAAATATCCCGGAGCTCTTAAAAGTCTCAGCATACTGGTATATAATTTTGATGAAAATATCGGGAAGACCCTCAGAAAGATCAATGCAAAAGAAGAACTGATGAGGATCGTGAAAAACTATGATGAAGAGATAGAGTTTCTTGTTAGATGCACAGGTCTTTCCGGAGAATTCAGGATAATAAGGTACAGGCTTGAGCGAGAAAACCTTATTGCCAAGATCGCCAGAGATACGGGAGTGCAGAAGAACCTGCCTTTCCGGGAAAGCTTCATAAGCAGGATGACTTCCGAAGCCAGCGTAAAAACCAGTAATTACATAAGCTCAGATGCTTTGAGTATAAGAACGATATTCAAGGGAATCGGCGCTGAACTGATACTTATAGATAAAGTGTGATGCAGATATTGCGGTTTTGACCGGAAAGTAAAATTTTTCCGTTTCAGAACCGCAACTTTGTATTTTATTAAGACAAAGCTGTTGTTGTAATTTTCTGATAAAAGGACTAATATGATATTGTAAACATAAAGGAGTTAAACTTATTGTGTAAACGATATTATGGAGGTAGAACGATGAAATTACTTATTATTGGAGCCGGCGGAGTAGGTACATCTGCTGCGAAGATCATTGCCAGACAGGGTGCTGAGGCTGACTGGGCGGAGAAAGTTGTTGTTTCTGATTATGATTTTGAAAGAGCTAAAAAAGTTGCCAATGAGATCTGTGGCGGGGGCAAATTTGTACCTGAACAGATAAACGCAATGGATGCAGACAGTATAAAGGCTGTTGCAAAGAAGCATGATATCGATTTTGCTATGAATGCATGTGACCCTAGAATGAATGCAACTATATTTGACACATGCCTGGAAATCGGCATCGGATATCTTGACTGTGCTATGACATTAGGTACAGAGCATCCAGAAAAGCCATATGAGCTGACTAATATAAAACTTGGTGATTATCAGTTTGCTAAGCAGAAGGAATGGGAAGCTTCCGGAAAAATCGCTATATGCGGTTCAGGCGTTGAGCCGGGAATGGCTGACGTATTTGCAAAATATGCGCAGAAGCATCTGTTTGACAAGATCGATAGAGTTGATGTTAGAGATGGCGACAACTATGGAAATACTGATTCGGATTTCGGTTTCTCAGTATGGACAACTATCGAAGAGTGTCTGCAGCCGCCTGTGATCTGGGAAAAGAACGAAGAATATCCTGAAGGACACTGGTTCTGCACAGAACATTTCTCAGAGCCTGAAGTATTCAATTTCCCTGGCGGAATAGGCGATGTGGAAGTAGTAAATGTAGAGCATGAAGAAGTTCTTCTTGTTCCTAGAGAAATCGACTGCAACAGAGTTACATTCAAGTATGGTGTTCCTGCAGAATTCAGAAGAAAGCTGCTGGTACTCCAGGAGTATGGTCTTGCCGACAAGAGAACAAAGATAAAGGTAGGCGATGCTGAGATCACCCCTAGAGATTTCGTATGCAAAGTTATACCTAGCCCTGTAGATGCAACTATGACTATGACGGGTAAAGGCTGTGCAGGATCATGGGTTACAGGCTGGAAAGACGGAATGTACAGATCCGTGTACCTCTATCAGGTAGCAGACAATCAGGAGTGCATCAAGAAGTATACTACAAACTCAGTAGTTGCCCAGACTGCGGTAGGTCCTGTTATCATGATGGAACTTATAGCAAAAGGCATCTGGAACGATGCAGGAGCATGGGGTCCTGAACACTTTGATCCAGATCCGTTCGTAGAAAGACTTGCAAAATACGAATTCCCTGCAGGTATAAGAGAAATGGATTCAGAATATGCAGATCACCTTAATGAAAAAGCAATGCTCGATCTGATTTCAAAATAAACACATAAATAAAATATGAGCTGTGTTATCACGGCTCATATTTTTTATATACATAAATCCGAAATATCGCTTTACAGACCGAAGACTTCCGCAGTTTCCTTCATGGCTGAAGATATAGGAAGATGCTGCGGACATTTGGACTCACATGCCTTGCATCCTACACAGTCTGATGCATGCCGGCCGTCAGGGATCCAGGTAGTGTATTCCAGTTTAGTGGACGGGTTATGATCATATGCATTCCAGTCGTTGAAATATCTAAGCAGCTTTGGTATTTCCAGCTTTTGAGGACATGGCATACAGTAATTGCATCCTGTACATGAATATTTTATAAGTCTGTTGTATTCGTCAGAAACTTTATCTATAAGCGCTTTTTCATCGCTGCTCAGATCGTTGAGATCAGCAGCAGACATGATTTTTATATTCTCTTTCAGCTGTGACAGTGAGCTCATCCCGCTCAGCATCAAAGTCACTTCAGGCTTATTGGCCAGCCATTTGAATGCCCATTTTGCAGGTGATCTCTTGATTTCAAATCCGTCCCAGAGCTTCTGGACAGCCGGAGGGACACTGTCTGTAAGCCTGCCTCCTTTAAGCGGCTCCATTATGATGACTCCGAGACCTTTTTCAGCTGCCAGCTTGAGTCCTTTCACTCCGGCCTGGAGATTCTTATCCATATAATTCAGCTGTATCTGACAGAATTCCCAAGGGTATTCATTGAGGACCTCCTCGAAGAATTCATATGAATCATGGAAAGAAAATCCTATATGCCTTATCCTGCCTTCTGCCTTTTTTTCTTCAAGAAACTTCATAAGATTCAATTTCTTTGCCCTTTTCCATATAGGGACACCCACATTGTGGACCAGATACATGTCTATGAAATCAGTGTCCAGACGCTGCAGCTGTTTGTCAAATATGGTTCTCATATGCTCTTCGTCTCTTGCCAGCCATATAGGCATTTTATCAGCCAGCAGTACTTTTTCTCTGTAGCCGTCCTTTAATGCCTCTCCGACGATACGTTCACTGCGTCCGTTATGATATGGATAAGCTGTATCCACATATGTCACGCCTGCATCTATGGCGGTTCTGATTATATCTATGGACTGTTTTTCATCCACCTTGCCGTCTTCTGTCTCAGGGAGGCGCATTGCGCCCATCCCCAGCAGAGATACTTTTTCATCGATCTTTTTAAAGGTTCTGTATTGCATTTTTCTCTCCCGGTTAATGATCACTGTGATCGTGATAATAAAAATTTTACGATAGGAATATTATACTTAAAAAAATCACTGATTGCAACGGCAAAAGCAGGTGCAGAAATGCCTCATATGGTTAAGAAAGATATTATTATGCTTAAGAAAGGTGATTTTGTTTATGATATGGAGGTGCTTTGCAAAAGTTTTGCGTTATAGTTTTTAAATCACAGATAAATTATGATATACTATATAAATGTGCTTATAAAAAATAAAAAAGGAACATGATAAAATGACAAATGATAAAAAAAATCTGAATGAGATATGTGAAAGTTTTCTGGACACGGTCACCGAATTTTATGATGTGCCGGGAGTCGCTGTAGGCGTTCTGAAAGGTGATGAAATATTTACGGGAGCCAGAGGATACAGAAACTATATCACTAAAGCTCCTCTCCATAAGGATGATATATTCCACTGTGCTTCTGTTTCAAAGATGTTCACAGCTATGGGTATAATGAAGCTCGTGGATGAAAAAAAGATAGGACTTGAAGACAGGATGACGGATCTGATCCCGTTTTTAAAAATGGAAGATCCCAGAAGCAGAGAAGTAAGGGTGTATCAGCTGCTCAGCCATATATCGGGGATGCATGATGTTCCTGTTGAAGACTGGGAATGGAAATGGGGAGATAAGGTTACAGATCCGGAAGCGCTGAGAAATTATGCCTTTTCCGATGAAGTGTGCAAGGGCAGGATGCTGTGGGAACCTGGCAGCGGAGGGTTCA
>CALCKF010000023.1 GCA_937966095.1 uncultured Eubacterium sp. | reverse complement strand
AGGAAAACCACAGAAGTACGGAAGAAATCATCATACCTGTGAATACACCGTATATCAAAGCTTCCTCAGTTATCTGGATATCCTCTGTATAAAGCAGTAC
This sequence comes from uncultured Eubacterium sp., assembly GCA_937966095.1. GTDB lineage: Bacteria > Bacillota > Clostridia > Peptostreptococcales > Anaerovoracaceae > Lentihominibacter. Next base: position 14,937 of record CALCKF010000023.1, on the reverse strand, counting down.
GGTTGCTCCTCTCGGATTGACAAGAGCATTAACTGCTGCCGATACTGCAATCACAGGCAGAAGAAAGCACACCATGAATTTAAGCACTTTAATTCCTCCCAGCAGCAATGCATATACTGCAGATGCCGCCAATGCTATCATCATATATACCGGATGAAACATAAAAAAGCTGCTGCATATCACTATACAGAAGAAACCGAAGCTGACTGCAGGATGATATGTTGAGAATTCACGTATCATTGATTTTCCTCCTAAAGATGAGTCACATAATACCATCGTATACTGTCTCCTGCCTTCACCGAATAGCTGCCGCAGCCTACACCCGGCGTGACTCCGTTGACCGAATACTTCCAGCCGCTCTGAGGCCCTTTATCGAATTCATATAACCCGTTTATCCCTTTGACATATGAGCTTGAGCCGGAAACACTGGCCCCTGATCTGCAAAGTATGCTGTAGACTGTATCTCCGCTCCTTACTTCTACACTTTTGCCGCTGCAGTATCCGTCTATGGAGATGTAACAGACACTCCTGGCCTGTGTTGTCTGTGCCGCGGCAGACTCCTCTGCACCTTCCTTATTACCGCTGCTGTTTCCTGATTTCTTTCCTGTATCAGAAGCATCTTTTTTATCTGCCTTATCAGACTCATCTGATTTATCTTTATTTTCATCATTCTTATTATCACCTGATTCATCATCGTCTTCAGATTGGCTCGATGTAATGTCCGATCCGGCTTTATCTCCTTGTGCTGTTGAATATTCCAGGCTGCATGATACAAGTGTCATCGATAATATCATGGATATAATGAGCATAACAGATATTGCGATGACACTTTTCCTGTTTTTTGAATCACAATGCTGTTTTCGTTTTTCCATTTCTTCTCCTTCTGATCAAATCGCCTTAAACAACATTTAATCGATTTTACCTGCCATCCTGATCACCTGATCCAAGTGCTCCGATATATGATCGTACCCGTCCGGCCCATGCGGTATCAAACAGCCGCTGCAGTCCTTTATTCTGTCAGTATATCTGAAATCACCGCCGCATCCCTCACCCAGCGAGTACAGCGGACAGTAGCAGAAAAGACAGTTAAAATCTTCCGGGCTTTCCCCGTCTTTCAATGTATGGCACGGAAAATATTCACATTCCGTATTTGAAAAGAAACGATAATTATTCGTCATGATATACTCCTTTCTATTTTTATATGAAAAAAGCGCCCTCTTCAGGGCGCACTAAAAACGGCATGACAAAACGTCATAAAGCTACATTTCAAAACCGCTGTCCTACCTCAGAAGACTGACTGGTACAAGCAAGACAGGTCTCCCGACTTAATCCTTACATGAAGTACATGCATCCGATATCCTTTTATAAGGATACTCTGCCTGTTCTCCAATACCTACCGGGATGTCTTCCCAAAGCCCGATATATGAGGCATCTGCCCTGCCTTATCGATACAAGCTTCAGTGACTGCGCTTTCATATGAATTTTTACGCTTATCCTTTCGTAGATATCACGGTTGCTGAGACACAGTGCCGGAATCTCACCGGCTTCCGATTATTGTCTGGCTTACTGTATTTGATTTTCTTATGTAATGTTACTATATCCTGCCTGTCATCGTCAATAGAAAACCTCATATTTACCGGCCTGTTTATGCTTAATGATCATCGGTAAAATGCATTTTATCGCATAAAGATGTTTCTTAGACTTCTGCGATAGTTTTTTCGGTCAAACTACAGCAGATTATCGTAACGCTTTTTTTAACAAGTATTTAAGATATTTTTCCACCACTATTTGCAAATTTCTATATGAATTCTATCGTAAAAGCAGTTTATTAACATATCTTCGATATAATCACTGAGGTATTCTGTACATTTCTATCGTAGATGCTCATTCTACTCCTGTATGCGATAATTTTACCTTATCCATGTATGAAAAGACCGCCGGTTTTACCCGGCGGCCGTTATCAACCATTGGTTTTTATCCAGTTTTGATTAAATTCGTTTTTTATCAGTTATGTCTTTTTCTTGTAGCAACCACTGCTGCCATTGCTGCAAGTGCAAGTCCTGCTGCTACGAACGGTATTGCCATGTTGAAGTCATCGCCTGTCTGAGCTGATGAATCTGATTTGTATTCAGGATCTACAGCTCCACACACGATGCATTTGCCATCTTTATATGTATGTGCTATCTTTGCTATATTGCTTAAAGATTTAACATCTGTATAAGTCTTTCCATTAAATTCAACTGTCGCAGTATATGTCGTTATCCCCTCATTGGTACAAGTAGCAGGTGTTGTCACTTCTTTTGATATAACTGCATCTACGGTTTCTGTATGAGTCTGATCTTTTTCACATGTAAATGAAGCAGTCGCCGCACTGTTATCAGCTTCCCACTTCCATACAGGATCTCCCCACGTATGATTACATACCGTCACGGAGTTTCCACCGGTAACAACCTCACCGTTTACTGTAACAGTACCTGTACCGCTGTTTTTTATCACTACACCGTCATCGATTTCTGTCAGTTCAATGGACCCGGAAAGTATATCGATTTCATCACCTTTTTCTGCACCGGATACTAATATAGAGATATCATTGCCGCCAACCGCATAAGCTGAAGGATTTTCTCCACCACTAGCTGTCAGGTTAGCAACTGCGATATCATCGGAAACCCAAGCGGATGGGTCTTTTTCATAAATTCCTCCTGTAATGCTGACCGCCTCAGCAGTATTTGCAGCATCTAATTTTCCTACAATATTAGAAGCATTATATGTGCCTCCTGCAACATATATATGACCATCGCTGTTACCGTCACCGTGTACAACAAATGCGGTACTCTCTGCATTTATCACGGCATTACATTCTTCAGAGAATGTAATACTTCCTACGCTTGAAGAACCTTTTTTGGATACCACTCCATATTTACCTTCAAAAGTTCCATTGTTTATAACTACTTCTCCATATGTTATAAGAGCTCCGGCATTATTTCCTTCAAAATTACCACCGTTTATTATGGTAGTCGTATTTGCAGAAGAACTGATGGCGGCATTATACATAGCACTTCCTGCACCTTGGCATTCGAAATTACCACCCTCAATAATCATTTTATATCCATTGTTATTTACAGCACATAAATAGGCATTCCCATTATAGAGAACACGTCCTGTTCCTAAACTATCTTTTATAGTCAAATTGCCATAATTTGAAATTACCGTAGTATTGCTTGTTATCGTACATCCATTTAAATCGAGGATTATCATAGGCTGATCGTTTCCACCGTTTTGCACTCCAATGGATATCGGAAGATATGCGGTTGTCATTGTTAAATTTTTTAAAAATTTAATAGTGTAAACCCCATTTTGCTGACTTACACTTGCGACACCTTCTCCCCAGGCTTCATCAATTTCTTGCTGAGTAGTTTCGCTATTTACCCAAATTCCATTAGAGACAGTTATTGTTTCGTTTCCTGCAAACACAGCTGCCGGAATCATCGTCAGCACCATGACCAGAGCCAGCAGTATCGGTAATAATTTTCTTTTCTTCATAACCTTCTCCTTTTCGTAAAATTGCATGGTTGATTACAAATACAAATTATGTAATCATATTACCCCCTCCCCCGTATGTTTGTCAATGCCATTTTGGGAAGCAATCTCAGATCTGCCCGGTACTAATCCATTTATTAAGATCCTAGGCATCATAAAAAATATGTCTACTATCCACAATTGCTTTGCAATACCTTAATTATCTATGAAAGCAATCACCCTTTATTCAATCGCTCTTTTATATGGAACGGCCGCCGGTTTCCCGGCGGCCTCGATCAGTCAATAATCATTATCCAGTTTTACTTAAACTCAATCTTAACTTTAGTTATGTTTTTTTCTTGTTGCAACTACTGCTGCCATCGCTGCAAGAGCAAGGCCTGCTGCTGCGAACGGTATTGCCATGTTGAAGTCATCGCTTGTCTGAGCTGATGAATCTGGTTTTACTTCAGGTTTGTTCTGATCTTCCGGTTCCTGTCCGTCTTCAGCGACATATGTATTAAGATCTTCCGGATTCATGGTTGATTTCAAGTAATACACATCTGCTCCGGTCACATTATCTGCATTCCCCAGCTGATCTGCTGCAGGCTCTCCGCCTCCCCAGTAGTTTTCAGAAACATCTACTTTTCCTTCAACATCTTTATCAAAATCAAGATAGCTTTCTGTACTTATCTGATTGTTCTTAAATTCAGCTCCTGACGCATAGAATTTGATTCTCGATTCACCTTCAAATTTATTTCCTGTAACTGTCTGATCATCTGACAAGATATTGAGTTTGCCGTCTGTCACAGTGTTGCCGGTAAATTCTCCATTATCTGAACGCAGGATTGTGGCATACTCACACCCTTCAAAGCCGGAATTTTTTATTACCAGATTTTCCACAGTTTTTCCTTCATCATCATAAACTCCATAATGACAGTTTTTAAAAGTGCAGTCTTCTATCATAACTGTTTCGTCAGCAGCTTCTGTTCCGCTACAGGTTATACCATAGCTGAGGTCATCATTTCCGAGTATCGTCACATTTCTGATCACATCTCCTGCTGCCGCGCTGATTGCTCTGTTCCCCTGTGCTTTTGATGCAGATATCTCAGTCAGGTCGAATATAATATTCTCGAACACATTCCCTCCGGCAGAATGAAGTATGGCATCATGATTCTGAAGGCTGTCTATTTCTTTGACTTTTATCGTCTTTCCGTTACCGTCTATGGTTATTCCTTCTATATTCCATATCTGAGACCAAACGTCTGCATCTATATCTTTCAAAAGAGTAACAGTTTTGACGGGTCCATCCTGTGCCGCTTCTATAGCAATCTGCAAACCTGTATATTTGTCTTCTCCAACCTGAGCAATCCATTCATCTGAATTATCAGTTATATTTTCCGCATACTCCGAGCCAGGATTCAGATACACATATTCCGATTTACAACCTGCAGATATCTTATCAATCGATGTTTTTGACACATTATTATATATCACATAGTAGTCACGGGGTATTGTTTCTCCATTGCTGCCATCAATAGGATTCTCTGTATTCTGTATATTTCCTACAATTCCGGCAGCAAATGTTGTTCCTGATATCTGCTCTGCATTGTTTTCATTGCCTATAATCCTGACTGCATTATAGACCGTTCCAATAATACCACCGCCATCATTTCCACCGGATATATTTCCATTATTGATATTATTTCTAACTTCAATTATCTCTTTTGCAGGATAATTATCTGCTGTACCGTTATACCTTGTCCAGCCTATAATACCTCCGGTTCCATATGCATTGCTGCTGTGGTTTGTGATATTGCCATTATTTACACATCCGATAACACTTCCATAGTTCTGCTGTTCCGCCACTATTCCTGCTACGTCTGCACCATTTCCGGTTATATTCTCATTATTTATACAGTTTACAACATTCGCAGAAGAAAGTCCTGCGATACCTCCCACTACACCGGCAGTGCCGTTTACAGCCCCATTATTTACACACCCTGTTATCACCATTGCATCCGTATCAGACGTATAGTTATCTGTATAATATGCAGCTCCTACGATTCCACCCACATTAGCTCCGGTACCGCTGACCGTGGCGTAATTTGTACAATCTTTGATCGTACCGCTCTTCGTCATACGTCCTACTATCCCGCCATTTCCACGTTTAACAGATACATTACCATATACCGTAACATTTTCTATAATAGAATCATTTACCATAAGTCCTGCTGCACCACCGGCACATTCATTATTGGAAACCACTATATCAACATTTTGCAATATCAGATTTCTTACTGTAGCGCCGTCCAATACTCCAAAGAACCCTATTGCATTATCAACACCGGTTTGGGAACTTATTTTAATACCAGTTACAGTTTTTCCATTTCCGTCAAAAGTTCCTTTAAAACTATTTCCAACTGCTCCGCTGCCACTTCTGCTGCCGTTTCCTACAGGAATCCAATCTCCATCTAAAGTTATATTGTTTGTCAGCACCACAGTTTTGCCAGCATAATTATTTCCGTCATTTACTTCCTCTGCAAAAGCTTTTAACTGTTCTGCATTAGATATTTTAATTGTTTCATCGGCAAACGAGCTGAACGGTATCATTGCCGCCATCATAGCTATTGTTAAAATCACCGCAAAAGATTTATGTTTTCTCATAATACTCTCCTTTTCACAAACTTATATTTGAGTATGAATTCAACACTATATAAACATAATGCCTCCCCCCGTTTGTTTTGTCAACTGTTTTTATTACTTGTCTAACATCATTTTATATCAGATAAATTATCAGTGCGATTTTATACTTGCTTACCCATATGGAACGACCGCCGGTTTTACCCGGCGGCCGTCATCAGTCATTGATTTTTTATCCAGTTTCGCTTAAACTCTATCTCGCTTTAGTTATGTCTTTTTCTTGTAGCAACCACTGCCGCCATCGCTGCAAGGGCAAGGCCTGCTGCCGCAAACGGGATCGCCATGTTGAAGTCATCCCCTGTCTGAGCTGATGAGTCCGGCTTATAGTCAGGATCTGCAGCTCCGCACATGATGCATTTGCCGTTTTCATAATCATGTGCAAGCTTTGCAATGACCTGACCTTTTTCCATGACTTTACCGCAAACGGTGCATACTAAATCACCTGTATATCCTTCCGCTGTGCAGGTCGCATCTTTTTTGCCTATCAGCTTGGTTGATTCATGATTATCAATGATAAAATGATTATTATTGTCAGCAATCACTGTATCATTTTCACCAGCAGAAGTAACCTTTCCTTTTGATTCATCAGTATTACTACCCGTTGCATCTTCATAATATCCGCTTTCCTGCACCATTATATCCGCCTTGGTTCCGGTCATGGCAAGAGTCACTGTGCCCTGCTTCACTGCCGCGTCATATCTGCCGTCGCCGATGAGAATGTCGCCATTCCCGCAATTTTCCTTTCCTTCAGAATACAGAAATGAACATTCAGTCACGATGATATTCGTTGTTGCTCCATCTTTCGCAACCACACGTACAGGTGCCGCATACGTTTTTGTATTGGTAGCCTGTGGCGAATCACTTAATGCACAATCTTCAAAAACACAGTTTTCCAGTGTTATATTCTGTATGCCTCCTGATTTATGATTGATGTTCAATCCTACCGATATCCCTTTGAAGTTTGTGTCTTTTATAGAAATATCCCCTGCGGCATTGGAGTAAACAGCAGTATTTGCATTGCTGCCATTAGCTGCGTCAAAGCTGCATCCATTTAATGTTATATTTATTTTCCCTTCATCATTTGCGGTATTGGTAAAATACACCCTCTGCATATTCTGGCAGTTATCAAATATCAGATTGATGGTATGATCTGTATTTCTCTGTCCCCATGCGGCAATGCCGTTAAGATCATACACTTCAACGGTAATATCATCTGTCAGAAAATCTCCGTTAGCACTTTGCTTTCCTGTGCTTCTGTCATATTTATAAGTATCTATTTCTATGTCCTTTTCGCCGCCTGATACATATGCTCCGTTTCCGTAGATTATAATATCATCAGCCACATGTCCGTGAGTCATTGATCCAACATCAGCACCGGCTTTACAGTATATCTTGGCAGTTGATGCAGGACTGCTCATATATACTGCTGTCAGAGCTTCTTGCAATGTTTCATAAGTTGCTCCATTATAATATACTGTATTATCTCCAAAAGTGGAATCTGTCAGAACATCACCGGCGAACGAATTCTCTTCCATCAGTGTATCAAAGTCCAATACAGACGCTACGAATGTCTCATTAAGCTGTCTAAGCACCGCCGCATCTCCTGTGGATGTATTATCCGTAATATTTATTTCAGCGTCTGAGTAATCACCGCTTGCAGAAAACTGTATGAGTCCGCGGGTGTCTGCCTTGCCTTCAGCTGCGTATTCATCCATGCCAGTAAAGATATTATCTGTAATTGTAATAGATTTCTTCTGGGAATTTCCCTCAAAATATATACCTCCGCCGCAGTTGTTAAAGCTATTTCCTGTAATGGAAGCGTTCGCAGGGTAGATATCCTTTAACGCATAAGCATCATACACTTCATTAAATTCACAACCTGTGACCGTCAATGTACGATCTGTATTATTGCCATTGTTTCCTTTACCATAAGGGCTCAAAACAATTTTATTAAAAGTACAATCCGTAAATGTGACATTTCCACTGTTTTGCATCTGGAGTTCAGCATTACGAACATCATTTGCAGTTGCGGTTCCTCCCCACGTACTGTTCATACAGAGCGTGAAATCTGCCGGCTCAAATTCAAAGTTTACATTGCTGATTTTTACATTCGTCAGAGTAGCAAAAATCTGATACTGTGCATTCGGATTCTGAATCCGCTGTGCATTATTACCGTCAGGTGTCTTAGTCACCTCACCGTCTAAAAGGCAGTTATGATTATCACGGTTATCAGTACATGCCGACGACGGACTCCATTTGACTGTGATGCCTTTACCATCATAAACACCGTTACCTTCAGTAACAGCAGTAACAAACTCAGCAAAATCAATCGTATCTGCATTACTGTTTTCATTGGCAAAAACGCTTGCCGGTATCATCGTCAGCACCATAGCCAGCGCCAGCAGTATCGGCAGTAACTTTCTTTTCTTCATAACCTTCTCCTTCTTGTAAAACTGCATAGTTGATTATAAATACAAATTATGTAATCATATTACCCCCTCCTCCTTATGTTTGTCAATGTCATTTTATGCTATCGTTCTCGGGTCTGCCCGTAAAAACCAGCCAGCTTTATTCTGACCGGAACTTATACATTTAGTGTTCTCAACTGCAAGATCCTCTGCATCATAAAGAATATGTCTACCGTCTACAGTTGCTTTGCAGTACTTTAATTATCTATAAAAGCACATGTCTTGCTTTTCAAATGGGAGATGGATTCTGCAATATGATCAACCCTACATCCGCTTTATTAATGGCATATCTTGGAATCGTAAAGATCGACTACGTAAAGTGGGTAAAATACTTCTGGAAAATCGAAGTCTGCCTATTTGCAGTTGGATCGATTTTTATGATATCTGCGGTCGTTATTGGATATTAAAAGATTAACGGGTTTCTGCGTTAATCCCTAAAATCTGATAATGCAGTAATTTTTTATTAATGCATTATCAACTCTTAAGAAATGGGAGATTGATTTTCGAAAATTCGAATTCAATCTCCCATCTTTAATTTCTCTGCTATTATTGTCTAAACAATCTTTAGATACTAACCTTTTACTATCTTTTACTAATTTATTGGAAATCAGTTATGTCTTTTCCTTGTAGCAACCACTGCTGCCATAGCTGCAAGAGCAAGGCCTGCTGCTGCGAACGGTATTGCCATGTTGAAGTCATCGCCTGTCTTAGGGCCATTATCTTTATCATTGTTATCCTTCGATTCTTCGGATGTTTCCCCGATTGCAGGCAGCACTGTATCTTCCAGTGAAATTTCAACAGTTAATTCTTCATTACTAAAATATTTGTCACAAGTATTGCAATACCAATACTCTATATTTCCCGATTTATCTGCCGTAGGATCCTTTTTTTCTATATGCACAACATTTTCATGGGTACATGTTTTATATGTATATTCTTTATAATAAGTCTTATCTGCGGTCTTTACTTCTACATATGCAACAGCAGGAGCCCACTCATCAAACGCTTCTCCTTTTATTACAGTCCAATCCAAATCACGACCTTCAGATATTCCTGTCCCATCAGCAAGTGTCTTATAAAAAGGCGCACTGCTCTGATTGTTATTAATATAACCATTTTCCGCCTGCCATGTGAGCTGTTCTACATCTGCAGTATATTCAACTATATTCTGCCCTTTTAAGTTTATGATTCCAACCCTTATTCCAGTTATTTCATCAGTGTTAAATCCGTTAATATACTGCCATCCGAGACTATATGAATTTTCGCCAAGTGACTCAGAATTAAAAGGTCCAAAATCACTTATTATAACATCTGCAGCCGGCGCCGGAACTACCGTCAATTCTTTTGTCACAGTAGCAATTGTACTGTTATTATCTACTGTAACTATATTTACAGTAAAATTAAAATCTCCGGCATTTTTAAATGTAACTCTGAACTTGCTCGTTCCATCTATCAACGGAAATCCACCGGCAGGTCCAAAACTGTATCCCGTCAATTCATACCACTGATCATCTTTTGTCTCCAGATATTCAAGTTTTTCAATTTTTGCTGTGCCACTATATTCAAAAATTCCCTTGACCATAGTATTGCCTTCAATATTTCCTTTTGCAGTTGTTACCGAAAATTCATATTGCTGTCCTGCTACTACATCACCATCAAACCCTCCGATTGCAACCGTAGGGTCTTCTCCATCCGCAAAAACGCTCGCCGGTATCATCGTCAGCACCATGGCCAGCGCCAGCAGTACCGGTAATAATTTTCTTTTCTTCATAACCTTCTCCTTTTCGTAAAATTGCATGGTTGATTATAAATATAAATGATACAGTAATTTTACCCCCTACCCAGTATGTCTGTCAATGTCATTTTTAAAAGTGATCTCATATCTGCCCGTAAAAAACCGGCCAGATTTATTCTGACCGGTCCTGATCCATATTTGTTTTCTATATCTTCTATACTAAAATTCAGCGCTCTTGGGAGTCCTTGGAAACGGGAGCACATCTCTTATATTGCTCATTCCCGTTATATACATTATTATCCTCTCGAAACCGAGCCCGTAGCCTGAATGCTTTACGCCCCCGTATTTACGCAGCTCCATATACCACCAGTAGTCCTGCTCTGTCATTCCCATCTCTTCTATCCTGGATTTCAATACATGGTATCTCTCTTCTCTCTGGCTTCCTCCGATGATCTCTCCGACACCCGGCACCAGAAGGTCGCATGCGGCAACTGTCTTTCCGTCATCATTGAGCCTCATATAGAAAGCTTTGATATCCTTAGGATAGTCTGTCACGAAAACAGGCTTTTTGTAAACTTTTTCCGTGATATATCTTTCATGCTCAGTCTGAAGATCTATGCCCCATTCAACCGGATACTGGAATTTCTCTCCGGAATTTTTCAGTATTTCCACCGCTTCTGTGTATGTTATCCTCTCGAAATCGGAATTCACGATGTTATTGAGCCTTTCGATAAGACCCTTGTCTACGAATCTGCTGAAGAATTCCATTTCTTCAGGAGCGTTTTCCATTACATAATTTATTATATATTTTATCATCGCTTCCGCGACATCCATATCATCTGAAAGATCAGCAAAGGCCATTTCAGGCTCTATCATCCAGAATTCCGAAGCATGCCTTGCTGTATTAGAGTTTTCTGCTCTGAATGTCGGTCCGAACGTATATACGTTTCTGAAAGCCATTGCAAATATTTCCGCTTCAAGCTGCCCGCTTACTGTAAGGCCTGCCTCCTTGCCGAAAAAATCCTCGCTGTAGTCTACAGTACCGTCATCATTTTTAGGAATATTTTCCAGATCAAGAGTAGTGACTTTAAACATCTCTCCGGCGCCTTCACAGTCGCTTGCCGTGATTATAGGAGTATGGACATATACGAAATCATTCTCCTGGAAGAATTTATGGATAGCGTATGCTGCTATTGACCTCACGCGAAATACAGCTGAAAACGTATTGCTCCTAGGTCTGAGATGTGCTATTTCTCTCAAGAATTCCATACTGTGTCTTTTCTTCTGAAGCGGATAATCCGCATCAGAACCGGCTTCTATCGTCACCTTTTTTGCTTTTATTTCAAATGGCTGCTTCGCATCCGGAGTCAGCACGAACTGCCCTGTCACCTTAAGAGCTGCCGCTATCGGAGCCCTCGCTATCTCCTCAAAATTATCCAGGAATTCAGCCTCATACACTATCTGAACAGATTTAAAAAATGTTCCGTCATTGAGCTCTATGAATCCGAACTTATTTGATCCTCTGTTTGTCCTGATCCATCCTCTGACTGTTATCTCACTGTCTGCATGGAGCTGGCTTTCTCTAAAAAGGCTTCTTACTTCAACATCTTTCATCTTGCATATCTCTCCTTAAAATCATGGCAAGCGTATGGCCTGCCATGATCGAATCTTTTTCTGTTTTAACCATCAGTACAGTTTCGCACCTGCGGGTATGCTGTCGCTTACAATCAGAAGGTTGAGTTTTTCCTCGCCGTCTTCTTCATGCACCGCCGAAATCAACATGCCTTCGGAATCGATACCCATCATATTTCTAGGAGGCAGATTAACTATGGCAACAGCAGTCTTTCCTATCAGCTCCTCCGGCTCATAATACTCATGAATACCGCTCAATATAGTACGCTTACGGTCTGTTCCATCGTTCAAAGTGAATTTAAGCAGCTTCTTGCTCTTCGGAACCGCTTCACATTCCTCGATCTTCACTACGCGAAAATCAGACTTTGAAAATGTGTCAAAATCGACCATTTCCTCAAATAAAGGCTCGATCCTGACATTTGAAAAGTCAATTTTTTCTCCCGTATTCACTGACTTTACAGATGTATCTTTTTTATCTAGAGGTTTCATGGTCGGGAACAGTATTATATCCCTTATAGTAGGCGCATCTGTTATCAGCATTATTACTCGGTCTATGCCGATACCGAGGCCCCCGGTAGGTGGAAGACCCACTTCAAGAGCGTTTACAAAATCCTCGTCCATCGGGTGTGCTTCATCATCTGTTCCGGCATCAAGCTCTGCCTGCTGTTCTTTAAATCTTTCGTACTGATCTATAGGATCGTTAAGTTCAGAGAATGCATTGCATATCTCCCATCCGTTTACATATCCTTCAAATCGTCTCGTTATCCTCGGATCCTTCGGATCTCTTTTGGAAAGAGGTGATATCTCTACAGGATGACCGATAACGAATACAGGTCCGTCAAGATATCCAGGTACATCTTCACAGTACTCTTCAAACATCTCAGCCAGAATCTTTCCTCTCGTCATGTCTTTTACTTCATCAGGATCCATTCCCTGTCCGACAGCCGCTTTTCTTGCTTCTTCATCTGTTTCTATAAGATCAAAGTCCACACCTGTTATTTCTTTTATTGCCTCTGCCATGGATAATCTCCTCCATGGAGGTGTCAGATCGAAGGTCTTTCCCTGATAATTTATCACCGGACTGCCGTTAACAGCTATCGCCGCCTTTGAAACCACCTGCTCTGTCACTGTCATCATGTCGTCCATATCTCCGTACGCCATATAACATTCCATAGAGGTGAATTCAGGATTGTGATTCTTATCCATACCTTCGTTGCGGAACATCTTGCCCATCTCGTACACCCTGTCAAGGCCGCCCACCACAAGTCTCTTAAGATAAAGCTCATTGGAAATACGCAGTTTCATATCAAGATCCAGTGTATTATGATGAGTTTCAAAAGGTCTTGCATTGGCTCCGCCTGCTATAACTGTCAATATCGGAGTATCCACTTCAAGATATCCGAAATCATCCTCAAGGACATTCTTTATAGTCTTTATTATCTTTGCTCTTTTTACAAAAGTATCTTTTACATCAGGATTTACGATAAGATCGACATATCTCTGTCTGTATCTAAGATCAGTGTCTTTCAGTCCGTGCCATTTATCCGGCAGAACCTGCAGTGATTTCGTAAGAAGCACCATTTTGCTGACCTCTATGGTTATCTCGCCTCTCTGTGTCCTGAATACTTTTCCTACGATTCCCAGGATATCTCCTATATCATAACTTTTGAACCATTTGTACTCTTCTTCCCCAAGGACGTCCTTCTTGACGTGGCATTGTATTCTTCCTTCCCTGTCCTGTATATCGATAAAGGAGGCTTTGCCCATTCCTCTTTTAGCCATCATCCTTCCTGCTATGGAAACTGTCTTGCCATCCATTTCATCGAAATTTTCCTTAATGCTGCTGCTGTATGCATCGACATCCCATGATTCTACAACAAAAGGATTTCTGCCTGCTTCCTGAAGTTTCTTAAGCTTTTCCCGTCTTATCCTTCTCTGTTCGCCCAGGCTTTCTTCCGTCTGCTGCATATCGTCTGTCTGCTGATTCTTCTTTTCTTCTGTACCCATGATTCACCTCGCTGTTATTACTTATCTATACTTATGATTTCGTAAGTTACCGTGCCGTCAGGTATCTCGACTATCACCTGATCACCTTTCTTATGTCCTATAAGAGCCTTTCCTACTGAAGACTCGTTTGATATCTTTCCATTGAACGGATCCGACTCTGTAGCACCAACTATTGCATACTGCTCTTCCTGGCCGCTTCCCATATCTTTTACAGTGACTTTAAGTCCAACATTGACCACATCACCGCTAACATCTTCTTCCTGGACTATTTTGGCCTTTCTTATCATGGTTTCCAGCTTATGGATTCTTTCCTCCAGCTCTGCCTGTTCGTTTTTAGCAGAATCAAATTCCGCATTCTCGGATATATCACCGTAAGATATCGCTTCCTTGATCCTCTCGGCAACCTCAGCCCTTTTTACGGCTACTAATTCCTCATGCTCTGCTACTAATTTATCATATCCTTCTTTAGTCAGTAAAAGTTCATCATTCATATTCTCTGTCATAATTGGTAAATCTCCTTTCGACCTGTTGTCGTATCGAATTATTATACTTTAAAACCGCTCTATTGTCAATGATCACAACGGTTCTAAGCTTCTGTACACTCAGTGTATTCTCCTGTTTCTAATAATATTCAGCAGAATATATATCAAAATGCAAAGCACTATCGATATCAACAAGACCATATACATCACCGGGACTTCAACTTTTTCATCAAAGAAATAAATATTATAATCGATAGAATCCTTCATCGACTCTACGACTTCCGACGGTATACCGTCACTTTCCATCTGCTGAAATGATCCATCTAATGCATGATTTCTCAGCAGCGAAGTCCCGTATGTACCCGGCAGGAACATGACCACCTTCTGCAGCCCTTCA
>CALCKF010000022.1 GCA_937966095.1 uncultured Eubacterium sp. | reverse complement strand
ATGCACATTTTACCTTTTATTGCCTGCGGTCCGCCTTCAGACTCTTCGAGCACCGTAAAGGGACATACTGTCAGACATGTCATGCACTCTATACATACATCTTTGTTAACTACTATCATTTCTTCCTCCGTTGTTACTGCTGCATCTGCAATTATGGTCATTATCATATATTATAATGTATAACTCTTTTCTTTTCATCATTTTTTTGCCAATTTATTTATTTCCTATTGACAGTTGCGCCTTTGTTCAACTATAATACAGTCAGATAACAGTTGAACGAATATGCAACTGAATAAAAGCTTTTTCAATATCAGTATATATTATATATGTAAGGAGGAGATACAGATGGGAAAAAATGAAGCTTCATGTGACTGTGCCGCCATTCATGAGGATACACTTATGTATGTCAAGAATACAATAGTGCCCTCAGAGTCCCTCGACAGTATGTCACGGCTATTCAAGATATTCGGCGACAGTACACGAATACACATACTATCTGCACTTAACTGCCACGAGATGTGTGTCTGTGATATCTCGGTACTTCTCAATATGACAAAATCCGCTGTATCACATCAGCTTAAGGTATTAAGGGACAGCAACCTTATAAAATTTCAAAGGAAAGGGAAGCACGTCTATTATTCTCTTGCAGACGATCATGTAAGGGAAATCTTAGACGTCGCGCTGGAGCACATCAATGAATAAAGAAAATAATGAAATAAAAAACAGAACATATATTATTGAAGGGCTTGACTGTGCGAACTGTGCCGCTAAAATGGAAAGTCGCATCCGCTCTCTGCCTCAGATAAAAAACGCATCCATCACATTTACGACAAAAAAACTTAAGATAACCGCAGATGATCCTGATTCTCTGCTTCCTCAGATAAAAGCTGAATGCAATGCCGTGGAAAGCGGTATCGATATTCTGCCGGAGCCCGAATCCAATATGAAGAAGAATGGGTTTTTCAGAAAAAATGCTCCGGACTTTATATCTATGTCCGCAGGTATACTTCTGTTTGCAGCAGGTATGATATTCCGCAATACAATTGATTATCCGGTTACAGCAGTGATATTTACAGCTTCATATCTCATCCTGGGCTGGCGTGTTCTTTTTACTGCCGGTAAAAATATAATAAAAGGTCAGGTTTTTGACGAAAATTTCCTCATGTCAATAGCAACTATTGCTGCATTTTGCATAGGAGATCTTGCAGAGGGCGCCGGAGTAATGCTTTTCTACAGGATAGGAGAGCTGTTTGAGGATATAGCAGTAGAAAAAAGCCGTTCCCAGATAATGGATGCCGTGGATATGCGCCCTGAAACCGTTATACTTAAATCAGATGAAGGTGAAAAGATCATACCGGCCAAAGATGCTAAAGCAGGAGATATACTTATCGTACGCCCAGGTGACAGGATACCGCTTGATTCAACAGTCATTGAAGGAGAAAGCCGTATAGATACATCTCCTATTACAGGTGAACCGGTACCGGTAAGAGTATCACCGGGATCTGAAGTAACTTCCGGATGTATCAATCAGCAAGGACTGCTCACTGTCAAGGTATCCAAGCCGCTGAGTGAATCAATGGTCACAAAGATTCTGGCTTCTGTAGAGAATGCAGCTGCAGGCAAACCTAAAATAGATAAGTTCATAACAAGATTTGCAAGAATATATACCCCTATAGTCGTTATAATGGCTGTTCTTACAGCACTTGTACCGTCATTTATCACAGGTGACTGGCAATTCTGGATAACTACAGCTATAACATTCCTGGTAATCAGTTGCCCGTGCGCTCTTGTGATAAGTGTTCCGCTGGCATTTTTCGCAGGGATCGGAGCAGCATCAAAGCTGGGGATCCTCTTTAAAGGCGGTATTTCCATAGAAGCCCTAAGGAAAGTAAAAGCTGTTGTCATGGATAAAACAGGGACCCTTACTAAAGGTGATTTTTCTGTCAGCAGCATACACACATATGGCACAATGAGCGAAAATGAACTTTTATCTGCTGCAGCATCATGTGAGCTCAATTCTAACCATCCGATAGCGCTCAGCATATCTGAAAAAGCTAAGGAAATGAGTCTTTTCGTAAAAAAGCCCCTCTCTGCTGAAGAAATTTCCGGAATGGGTATCAAAGCTATGCTGGAAGACAGCGAAATATTATGCGGGAATTCTGCCCTTATGAAATCCTGTGGTATACATGTCGATGAGAATGCAGCAAGTCACGATCAAACAGAAGTATTCATAGCCGCAGACGGTATTCTGGAAGGCTCCATATGTATATCTGATACCATAAAGCCTGATGCTGTAAATGCAGTTTCCAAAATAATATCTTCAGACATAGTGCCGATAATGCTGACTGGCGATAAGGCCGAAAGCGCAAGGAAAATTGCTGAGAAGACCGGTATAAAAAGATTCTTTTCCCAGCTGCTGCCTGATGGAAAGCTTTCAGCGCTCAAAGATATCCGTAATGAGCTTGGTCCTGTCATGTTCGTAGGCGACGGTATAAACGATGCTCCTGTTCTGGCCGGAGCAGATGTGGGAGCTGCAATGGGCTCAGGAGCTGATGCAGCTATAGAAGCCGCTGATGTTGTATTTATGAAATCTTCTGTCGAATCAATACCAAGATCCATATCTATAGCCAACAGCACCGGCAGGATAGCTAACCAGAACGTCGTTATCGCACTGGCAGTAAAACTTTTAGTATTGATACTGGGATTCGCAGGATTTGCCAATATATGGGCAGCTGTTTTCGCTGATACAGGAGTAGCTATGATATGCATTTTAAACTCATTACGTATACTTTGGAAAAAATTCTGACCAACTGACATACATGCTGCTTTACAAATATTGCAACACATTTAAATTCCTGATAAAATGATTGGTGCATACGCAAATACATCATATAGAAAGGAGAAGCGGTGTCGCAAAAGTATGCGACACCGTGAAATAAATATGGATCATAACAAACTGGCAGAGCTTCTGTTTCCGGACACGAACAGATCCCCTGAATATTATGAAGAGCTTTTTCCGCAGCGTGATCTCCCTGAAGGAGCTATGGTAACGAGACTTGGACCAAGTCCTACAGGCTTTATACATTTAGGTAATCTATACGGCGCTTTTGTAGATGAAAGACTTGCTCACCAGTCCGGCGGCATATTTTATCTGAGAATAGAAGATACCGATGACAAGAGATATGTGGAAGGTGCTGTTGAAACTATAATAACCTCTCTCGAATTTTTCGGGATAGATTTTGATGAGGGAGCTCTTCTTAACGGTGAAAAGGGATGTTACGGTCCTTACTTCCAAAGCAGAAGAGGCGAAATCTACCGATGTTTTGCAAAGAAACTTGTCAGCAAAGGTCTGGCTTATCCATGCTTTCTTACTGAAGCCCAGCTGGCGGATATCCGTGCAGCACAGGAAGCTGCCAAAGAGACTACCGGAATATATGGAAAATATGCAGAAAAGAGCAGGAATCTTTCTTTTGATGAAATAAAGTCAAATATAGATGCCGGGGCACCATATGTAATAAGGCTGAGATCGTCCGGTAACCATCAGCTTCCTCCAGATAAAATCAGACACATACATGTAGAGGATGCTGTAAGGGGCACCATCTCAATGCCTGAAAATGACCAGGACATAGTCATTTTAAAAGCTAATGGTATACCAACCTACCATTTTGCCCATGTGATAGATGATCATCTGATGCGAACCACTCATGTAGTAAGAGGTGAAGAATGGCTGATGTCTCTCCCTATACATGTAGAACTGTTCGAAAAACTCGGGTTTGATATGCCTGTATACTGTCATACTGCACAGCTTCTAAAGCTGGATAACGGTAATAAAAGAAAACTCAGCAAAAGAAAAGACCCTGAGCTTTCACTGGATTACTACAGACAGGAAGGCTATCATCCTCAGGCACTTAAAGAGTATCTTCTCACCATACTGAATTCAAATTTTGAAGAATGGCGCGCAGATAATCCTGATGCTCCTTCCGAGGATTTCAGATTTACTACTGAAAAGATGAGCAGTGGAGGGGCACTGTTCGATCTGAATAAACTGAATGATATCTCAAAAGATGTTCTTGCAAAGATCTCTGCCGGCGATCTGTGCAGATTCATGACTGAATGGGCAAGACATTTCAGACCCGAGATCCTTCATCTGTTTGAAGGTAACGAAAATTATGTGGAAAGAATACTTGATCTGGGACGTACAGGATCCAAACCCAGAAAAGATCTGATATATGCAAGCCAGATCTTTGATTTCACAAGTTATTTCTTTGATGAGTATTTTATCATCCAGGACAGCATCCCGGAAAATGTAAGTGACAGCGATGCCGTCATGATCCTCACACGTTATCTTGAAACGTATGATCACAATGATGATCAGAGTCAGTGGTTTGACAAGATAAGAGATATAGGGGAATCCCTTGGTTATGCGGCAAAGCCGAAGGATTTCAAAAAGAATCCTGACCGGTACAAAGGTCATGTCGGGCATGTGAGTACTGTTATAAGAATAGCCGTAACAGGCAGAAGTCAGTCCCCTGATATATGGGAAATACAACAGATACTGGGAGAAGAACGTACAAAGGAAAGAATCTCAGCGCTGATAATCTGATAAAACATAAAAATCCGTACAGATACTTTTTATCATAGTACGGATTTTTTAATACACAAAATGATATCTTAAATCTTCCAGCTGTCGAGATAATTTTTCTGGTCGTCAGTAAGAGAATCTATCTCTATCCCCCATGCATCAAGACATTTTCTGGCTATTTTATCATCTATTTCTTCTGAAACATCCACCACTCTGTTTCCAAGTGCTGCATGATTATCTTTTATATACAAAGCGGACATGATCTGAACAGCAAAACTCATATCCATTATTTCTGCCGGATGTCCATCAGCTGCAGCTATATTCACAAGCTTACCTTCCCCGATAACATTCACAGTCCGTCCGTTTTCAAGAGTGTACCCTGTTATATTTGTCCTTGCCTCAACTTTCCCCACCGCTGACTTCTCAAGGCCTGCCATATCTATCTCTACATTGAAATGACCTGCATTTGCAAGTATTGCTCTGTCTTTCATTTTAAGCATATGGCTCACCGTTACAGTATGCTTGCACCCGGTAGCCGAAATAAAGATATCACCTAAAGGAGCAGCCTTATCCATCGGCATCACATCATATCCATCCATATTTGCTTCCATTGCCTTTACCGGATCTATTTCCGTAACTATGACTTTTCCTCCTAGAGCTGCAGCACGCATGGCTATTCCTCTTCCGCACCACCCATACCCCACTACCACTATAGTCTTTGAAGCAATTATCAGATTGGTGTTTCTCATGATACTGTCCCATACGGACTGTCCCGTTCCATATCTGTTATCAAAAAGATGTTTACATTTTGCATCATTTACAGCTACCATCGGGAATCTGAGCGCACCTTCCCGTTCCATAGCTTTAAGCCTTATCACTCCTGTCGTTGTCTCCTCGCATCCTCCTATCATATCCGACATCAGATCCTGTCTTTTATCATGAAGCATTTCCACAAGATCTCCGCCATCATCTATTATTATATTTGGTTTGTGACCGAGACACATCTCAATATGCCTGCGGTATTCTTCATCAGTTGCCCCATGATATGCAAAAACATCCAGGCCCTCCTCTGCCAAAGCCGCAGCCACATCATCCTGCGTCGACAAACTGTTGCTTCCTGTAACCGACATACGGGCGCCTCCTGCTGCAAGAACAAGACAAAGATATGCTGTTTTTGCTTCGAGATGTACAGAAAGGCTTACCTTCAGTCCTTCAAATGGTCTTGTCTCCCTGAATTCTTTCTCAAATGATGAGAGCAGCGGCATGTTGTTTTTTACCCATTCTATCTTCCTGCGGCCTGAAGCGGCCAGGGATATGTCCCTTATATCATAACTCATATC
>CALCKF010000021.1 GCA_937966095.1 uncultured Eubacterium sp. | reverse complement strand
AAGCTGTAACAGATGCCAACAGGAACGCTGTGATAAACCGAATAGTAAATGCCAGATATATCTGCGGCCGGGCAGCAGAGATCCTGCCAAGGTATGCCTCATATCAGGAAAATGAGGCGGAGGATAAAGAAATAGCAGAGCTGGTGAAAAAAGCAGATATCGCAGTTCTCGATCCGCCGAGAGCAGGATGCAGGCCGGAACTCTTGGAAGCTGTGGCCGGTATAGGTGTAGACAGGATCATTTATGTATCATGTGATCCTGCAACACTGGCCAGGGACATAAAACTTCTCGAAGATCTGGGGTACAGATTCGTTGAGGCAGCTCCATATGATCTCTTCCCATGGACCAGCCACTGTGAGGTTATCAGTCTGCTGCAAAAGCCGTAATAGAGATCTGCCTGCTCCCGGTAACTGTGACAGAAATTGTCAGGAGGTTATTGAAAGAATATCAGCCACCTTTTTGGTCCCTCCGGTTGGGCTGAAGATTATTTCATAAGTTTTCATTTAAATACACCTCCAATGTTCTTTGATTCATATATCATTTCCATTCTTCACGCAGCGTTCTGAATATGCTTTCAAAAGCTTCGGTCGGAACAGTGGGGAATCCCAGCAACAGCTGATGCTCAGGACAGCTGGCAGGATCCGAATAAAGGATATCGGTATCATAGACACGTATTCCTTTTTTTTCTGCTGCCTCTATCATCTGTTTCCGGGTGAGATTTGACTTGACTTTTATAAGTATGTGGATACCAGCACCTCCTCCAAGGATAGTTATGTCTTTACCGAATGCATCGTCTATGGCTTTAAGCAATGCTGCATGCTTTCTGCGGTAGATTTTCCGGAGCCTGTTTATATGCTGTTCGTAAAAGCCTTCATTGATAAAAGCGGCAAGAGCCTTCTGGTGGAACACAGGTACGAATGCATTATACCTGCCATAGCGTTCCATATACCTTTCCTTCAATATATCAGGGAGTATCATGTAGGATGTTCGCATGACAGGTGCAAGGGATTTTGAAAACGTACCGGTATATATGGTCATTCCGGCGGTATCAAGAGACTGCATGGCAGGGATGGGGCTGGTATAGTACCTCAGTTCACTGTCATAATCATCTTCGATTATATATGTGCCCGTTTCAGCTGCCCATCTCAGCAGCTGTCTCCTTTTTCCTATAGGCAGCACCGCTCCGGTAGGAAACTGATGTGACGGAGTCAGATACAGCAGGTCAGCTGTGATATTCTTTATATAAACCATAGATACCCCATCATTATCGACCTTTACGGGGATTATTCTGAAACCGTTCTTTTCAAAAACTTTTCTTATCCCGTCATATCCGGGATCCTCCATGGCAAATACCTTGCTGTCTCCATCGAATATATTGGACAGTATCTCCATGGCATGCTGCTGTCCCGGCAGTATCAGGATATTTCCGGGATCACACGAAACATTGCGCGCTCTCTTCAGATATCCTGCTATTGCTCTCTGGAGTTCAGGCTCACCCATTCTGGCAGGATAATGCAGATTTTCTGATACTTCCATAGCGGTAAGGATATCGTTCATGCACCTGCGCCATTGTTTATAAGGAAAAACATCATTGTCCATAGAGCCGTAGACAAAATCGTACTTAGGTATGGCAGATGTATCATCATTACGGTTCGATGCAGATGTTTCCGTATGCTTTTCAGCATATGTCATCGTTTTTTCATAATTTGTTCCTTCAAACCCTATAGGGATATCACATACTGTGAAGCCGCTGCCTGTACGGCTGTTTATATATCCTTCGGCCTCCAGTTGATGATAGGCTTTATCCACAGTATTACGGCCTACGGAAAGATCTTCCGCCAGCTTTCGTGTCGCAGGAAGTCTGTGCCCTGCAGGCATGGATCCTGACAGAATCTCATTTACGATACAGTTGTATATCTGCCTATAGAGAGGGATGGGGTTTTTCCTGTCTGTGAATATCATGATTGGCTCCTGTATTTTATTTGAAATCGGCTCTTTATATAGTTACGATTTTATTATAATATATGGCTGTGATAAAAAGAAGAACGGAATTGATAAATTGTCGGAGAGTATGAAGAGTATGGTAAAAGGGCAGCCATCCGGCGCCCGGAAAGGAAGGATGTCATGGAAATGAGAAGAAAAGAAAAAATGATAACTCAGGATGAAGTTATCGAAGTTTTGGATAAAGCCGAGTACGGTGTGCTTTCCACGGTGAGTGCTGACGGTGTTCCATATGGAGTGCCGGTTAATTTTGTCTATTATGAAGGGGCGATATATTTTCACTGTGCATTGACAGGGCACAGGCTCCAGAACATCAATGCCAACAGCAACGTTTCATTTACAGTGGTGGATTCGGTAGAACTGATGCCTGAAAAATTCAATACAAAATACCGTTCAGTTATCGCATTTGGAAATGCTTCACTGATCGATGATGAGGAGGAAAAGAAAAAAGTACTCCTTGAGATAGTGAAGAAGCTGAGCCCTGATTTTATAGAAGGCGGCATAAAATACATAGATTCCAGTGTAAAAGATGCAAAAGTGGTAAAGATCACTATTTCTGAGATGACTGGAAAAGCAACAAGATAATTGTAAAAAACCGTTTATCATCGGAATTAATATATGATTCTCTATGATAAACGGTTTTATTATTATTTTACATTTATCGGATTCCCGTCAAGCCATGCAGTGATATTGTCGCAAACTATATGAGCTCTTGCGTTCATAGATTCTTCTGAAATGAATCCTACGTGCGGAGTCAGTATGGTGTTTTTGCTGTTTAAAAGCGGATGAGTCTTTTCTATAGGAGGCTCAGTTTCAAAAACATCGATGCCGGCACCGGATATCACACCGGAATTGAGGGCATCAGCCAGTGCTTTGCTGTCCACAAGAGGCCCTCGCGCACAGTTTATTAAAAATGCTGATTTTTTCATGGAGAAGATGCGTTCCCGGTTTGCAATGCCGCGGGTATCTTCAGTTAACGGTGTATGAAGTGTAACGATATCACTCTTTCTGAAAACATCATCGACAGGCATGTATTTCATACCGAGTGAAAGTGCCTCAGCCTTTTCGCGGCGGCTGAAGCCTATCAGATCGCAGCCGAAAGCCTTTGTGATCTCGGCCACTCTTAATCCTATGGAGCCTGTACCTATTATGCCTATGGTTTTTCCACGAAGAGTGTTGTGACGATATCCGGAGAATGTTCCGCCGTTTTTGACTATATCTGTATATGGCACTATATTTCTAAGGCATGAAAGCATAAGTCCGACGGTCAGCTCAGCTGTGGAATCAGTAGCATAACCCTGTGCATTGCATACGGTGATATTCTTTTTTCGGCATGCTTCCATATCGATATGGTCTATACCTGTGAAGCCTACTGATATCATCTTCAGATTGTCTGCTGATTCTATTATATCGGCCGATAAAGGGCTGTTGGCTATGATAAGTATGTCAGCATTCTTTGCCCGTTTCAGCTTTTCATCATGAGAAAGCTGCTCCCCGCAGAAAAAGAAGCTATGGCCTCTTTTGATGATGGGATCTGCTATGGCCATGACGGTTTGTTCGTCGACACCTAAAGGTTCCAACATTACAATATTCATTTTGATCACTCCTTGTTTATCTTATCAATAAAAACCTGTATCATGAGAGATGCAGTACATTTAACAGCAGTATCCAGCTGAGCCCATAATAAGTTATCACCGCCACCAGATCGTTTATAGTGGTGATGAGGGGACCTGATGCCACTGCGGGATCCACATTGATCTTCTTGAAAAAGAGTGGCACAAGAGTACCTACTGCACTTGATATGACCATCGCCAGCAGCAGAGATGTACCTATACATCCAGATATAGCAAAGGCTACCGCAGCGGTTTTTTCTTTTAATAACATTATATACAGACCGAGTGCTGTAAAGGAAGCGATGCCCAGAAGAAGACCGTTTGAGAACCCTATTTTCATTTCCTTGAAAACAAGAGTGAATTTCTGCCGGCCCGTAAGAGTCTCATCCATTAATACGCGTATGGTGACGGCAAGAGACTGAGTACCTACGTTGCCCGCCATATCAAGTATAAGGGACTGGAAACACATGATCAGAGTAAGCTGTGATACTACTGATTCGAAAACCCCTACTACTGAAGATACCATCATACCAAGTATCAGCAGTATGAAAATCCATGGAAGCCTTTTTCTCATACTCATTCCAAGGGGCTCGTTCAGATCCTCTTCAGCGGTAAGACCGGCCAGTTTCGCATAATCCTCACCCATTTCATCATCGACCATCTGTATCATGCTCTGTGAAGTAAGAACACCAAGTATGTGGTTATCATGGTCAAGTACCGGTATGAGATCCTCTGAATAATCTTTTATACGCTCTATGCAGTCATCTATATCCTCGCTACCATATACATAAGGATACGACGTCATTATGATCGTGTCAAGGTCTGTATCTTTTCTGGCTATAATGAGCTGCTGGAGATCTATAGCGCCGTAAAAAACCTTGTTTTCATCCACAACGAACAGGGTTGATATATTATCGTTTTTATAGGCCTTTTCTATCAGTGAATGCATAGCCTGCTTGACATCAAGATCTTTGGTTATGGAAATATAATTAGCTGTCATCCTGCTGCCGATCTGATCATCGTCAAAGGATGATATAACAGCAAAGTTTTTTCTGAAGTTTTCGTTTGTGGCTTCAATCAGAAGCTGCCTCTTTTCCTTGTCTATTTCACGGAGAATATCAAGTGCGGAGTCGGATTCCATGTGTTCGATCACATTTACGGCCTTATGCAGATCCATTTCATCCAGAAATGTACCGGCATCTTTTTCGTCAGAGTATTCCAATATATTGGAGAGAGTGGGAGCATCCAGCACCCGGTATAGCTTTTTTCTTTCGGTAATGTTGAGATCATTCAATACATCGGCAATATCATTTTCGTGATAGTCGGCCAACTGTTCCCGCATGGAGTTGGGAGAAGAAGGGCTTTTTATGATCGATATTATTTCACTTACATAATCATGTTTTGTAGAAAGTAATGTTTCATTTGTTTCTGTTGTCATGTTTTTCATTTTGAACACCTCCGGTTTTCTGTTGAGCTTATGCCCGGAATATCCATGGAAGCATCCAAAATAAATCCATTATGTCAATGGCAAACCGCAGTTGTCAATGTATCATATATGAATTGCTCCTCATGCATATTCCTGCATGTGATGATTTAGATGTGACGTGACTGTCGCAGTTATCCATTTAATTCACCTGCCTTTAAAAATGATCAGGTTTCATTATATTTTCAATTTATGATTATTTCAAGAAAAATAATGTAAATAGTTTTTTAAGTTTTTATTAAATATCAATGCACAAAAAACAAAGCATATTTGAAAAAATGACATTTTTTGATATAATATATATACTAATGACCACGCATTTATATTGCCTGATAGGAAGGAAGAAGGTGTATTATAATGGGCAATGAAAGATTTGATAAAGGTGAGTATGTGGTTTACGGTACCAATGGAATCTGTCTGGTTGAAGATATCAGACTGATGAGGTTTGCTTCAGACACTGAAAAAAGTTATTACTATGTTCTAAGGCCTGTCAACAATGACACATCTGTCATATATGTCCCAATGAACAATGAGAAACTGATGGACAGGCTACGCAGTGTAATGACGAAGGAAGATATAGATTCACTGCTGGCAGCCATAAAGGGCAAGGAAATAGAATGGGAAAACAACAGGAGATTCAGGACCGAACATTTTCATGAGATACTCGTAAACGGAGTCAATCAGAAGCTTCTGCTGATGATAAGATGTATTTATATGAGAAAAAGAGAGCTTACAGATCAGGGAAAAAAGCTGCCGACAACGGATGAGAATACCCTGAAAGCAGCTGAAAGACTGGTCAACGAGGAATTTGCCCATGCTCTTTGCATATCAAAGACTGATGTCGGGGAATATATAAGAGGGCGTCTTGACATCAATGAGGAAAAAACCAGCTGAAGATTTTATATACAGCAACAGGAGCCGGCCTGTGAGATCGTAAGATCTCCGGCTGTTTTTTTATGTGATTTAAGTAGGATAGTGACGGATAATGTAGAAATGATCATGTTGCCGGTGCAGCAGGGCAGTGATATGCTGTTATAGGGATATGGGAGGAAGAAGGAATATGGACAGGATATCGGCAGCATTGATAGGCGGCATACTGGCTCTTTTGATGACGAGTTTTGTGATAATATATGAAACGTGGATCACCGGAACAGAGCCGCAGATGGAGATCGGCACCATTGTTATGGATCAGGACTGCGAAGATTATCTGGCTTTCAATAATGATACATCAGTAAAAAACAATTCTGCCAGACATCTGTGGATCCGGGCAAAGATCATATATCCTGAGCTGTACGATCAGGAGAAATATCATATAGTTTCATCTTCCATAGAGCAGGGAAGATGGATAGATGAAAGCGATGGATGGTACTATTACAGTGAGCCTATAGGCCTTGCTCAAACCACAGAGCCTCTGATAGATGAACTGCTTTATGACGGAAGAATGGCAGAACAAGGAGGAAGCGGCAGATTCAGTCTGCAGGTCGAGGCTGTCTATGATGAATGGCTGCCGGATAATCCTGACGATGTCGAGGAGGCTTTTTATATGATGGAAGAAATTAAGAAAGCATCAGACAGACGATATTTATAATGAGACATAATAATATTCCTATAGCCGTGGGCAGTAGAAATGCCAGTACAGTCCATTTCATACTGCCTGTTTCTTTTTTTATTGTAAGGCATGTAGTGCCGCAGGGAAAATGAAAGAGGCACAGTATGACAACGGAAAGAGCAGTCTGAAAAGTCCAGCCGCATTCCGACAGTATTTCATGGAGCTGGGCAAGGCTGCTGTAGTCTGTCAGCATACCTGATGACATGTAGCACATCAGCATCACGGGAATAACGATCTCGTTTGCCGGGAATCCCAGTATAAAAGCCATAACGATAACGCCATCGACACCTATTGCCTGACCGAAAGGATCCAGAAAATCCGTGCAGCGATCAAGTATGGAGACACCACTTATATTTATATTTGCAAGTATCCATATGATGATTCCGAATGGAGCGGCGACAATGACTGCACGACCCAGAACAAATGCTGTCCTGTCAAGTACAGAACGTATTATAACATCCATGAACCTGGGGATCCTGTAGGAAGGCAGCTCCATCACAAAGGAGGAAGGAAGTCCCTTTAGTACCGTTACAGAAAGCATTTTGGATGTAAGAAGGGTAACGGCAACTCCCAAAAGTATGAAAAGCGTGAGTATGATTCCTGCTTTCAGAGTGCCGAAGGCGGCATTTCCGGAAACGAAAAATATCAATATGATTGCTATAAGTGTTGGAAACCGGCCGTTACAGGGAACGAAGCAGTTTGTAAGCACGGCTATGAGTCTTTCCCGGGGAGATTCTATTATACGGCAGCCGGTTACACCGCATGCATTGCATCCGAATCCCATACACATGGTGAGAGACTGCTTTCCGTGTGCTCCGCATTTTCGAAACGCATTGTCGAGATTGAATGCGACTCTGGGAAAGTATCCGAAGTCTTCGAGCAATGTGAACAGCGGAAAGAAAATAGCCATAGGCGGCAGCATTACGGAGATTACCCATGTGACTGTTGTATAAAGTCCATCCATAAGAACTGAGGTGAGCATATCCGGAGCATTGGCTGCATCAAGGACATATCTGAGCTTTTCATCAAAAAAACCGAACATTGATGAAAGCGCAGATGAAGGATAATTTGCTCCTATCATGGTTATCCAGAATATCAACAGCAGCAGTATCAGCATTATAGGAAATCCCAGAGCCTTTGAAGTCACTATCCTGTCGATTTTCCTGTCCAGGCTGTGAGGCTGTGTTTTTTTGCAGGTGACGCACTGTCTGTATATTAGTTCAGGGTCAAAATCCACGGGAAGCATCGGATCGGTTTTGCCGGGAGAAAAAGTGTATAGTGTTTCAATGAGATGAGACAAGCCTTTTTTCGATCTTGCGGCAGTTGATACGACCGGTATCATGAGAAGATCCTGCAGCTTTTCTGTGTCAGTCTCTATACCCTTTTTTTCTGCCTCATCCATCAGATTAAGGCAAAGTATGACGTTTCCTGTAACAGTCAGTATATCTCTTATCAGAAGGAGATTACGTTGGAGACATGTAGCGTCTGCTACGATCAGTATAATATCGGCTCTCCCGGAGCGTATGTATTCTCCGGTGACTGCTTCATCAGGAGACCGGGAATCAAGGGAATATGCACCGGGGAGATCTATGAATTCAAAAACGGTATCTTTGTATCTCATATGGCCGACAGCGTTTGAAACCGTTTTACCGGGCCAGTTGCCGGTATGCTGGCGCATACCTGTCAGAGCATTGAATACCGTGCTTTTTCCTACATTGGGATTACCTGCGAGCGCTATAGTTTTCTTTTTCATAAAAACACCTCTCTGGAAAAGTATATGAACCTTTTTCCGGAAAGGTGTCTTGAAATATCTGCGAGCAGCTTTTCAGAATGCCGGAGAAACATATATATGTTTTGAATCTTCGCATCTGAGCGCCAAAACAGTTCCCATTATCTCATAAGCGGACGGATCGCCGGCCGGACTGCTGAAAAGGAGTTTTATCCTCGATCCGGGAAATATGCCGTAACCGCTCAGCGTTTTCGGATCGGGTCTTGGTCCTTTTACGTATTGTATGATATATTCCCGCTGAGGCATCACTACCTGAAGGGGAATGTAATTGTCATTCATAGTTGACCTCCATGAAAAAATGTTGTATACTTATCTAGCGTCGGGTTGAGTTTAATAACGAATGGTTTTGTATATTGATGATAATATTATCATATAAAATATCTTGACAATGAGTTCTTAAAATGATAGAATACTTTTCGCAACGGTTCAAAACAAGGTTGCTGTTGGGGCGGTGTAGCTTAGTTGGCTAGAGCGTCCGGTTCATACCCGGAAGGTCGGTGGTTCGACTCCACTCGCCGCTACCATATATTTAAGGGCGCTTAGCTCAGCTGGGAGAGCACCTGCCTTACAAGCAGGGGGTCATAGGTTCGAGCCCTATAGCGCCCACCAATTTGATACGGTCCGGTAGTTCAGTTGGTTAGAATGCCAGCCTGTCACGCTGGAGGTCGACGGTTCGAGCCCGTTCCAGGTCGCCAACTCTTTTTTGAAAAAAACAGACATGCACAAAATTAACAAACCTGTATGCGCAGGAAATTTTGCGCAGTACAAGGCGC
>CALCKF010000020.1 GCA_937966095.1 uncultured Eubacterium sp. | reverse complement strand
TTTTATTTCTTCTTTCTTTTTTTCCACTCTTACTTTCGCAAGCTTTGACCCTATACCGAAAAATCCTTTAGAAGGTTCTTCAAGAACTGTCACCTCAACTTCATCTCTGGAGAGTTTAAGATCCATAAGGGCAAGCTTGACAGCTTCTTCAACGTCAACTCCCCATTTCTCTGAGTAATCCATATTAGTTTTCCTCCAAATAACAATAGAGATTTATTTTTTATTTTTCTTTTTATTTATTTCAGATTCTCTTTTTAATTTTTTCCTGAGCGTTGCCATATGAATATTGAACGCTATCTGAATTATCTGGCTGACTGCCCAGTAAAGAGCAAGTCCCGACGGAAATGATCTTGCCATCCACAATATCATGATAGGAAAAACGTATTTCATCATTTTCATCATGCCGTTCATCTGATTATTGGCAGCGCTGGTATCTGACAAGGCCTGGTTCATAGTAAAAGATATGAATGTCGCAACACCTGCTATTATAGGCAATATCCATGGATCCGGCTGACTCAGATCTTTTATCCACAAAAAAGATTCATGGAATGCAAATATCATGCTGTCATCATTGATATACATCATAGGGTTTCTCAATAATGCAAACAATCCCATGATTATAGGCATCTGAATCAGCATAGGGAGACACCCTCCCATAGGATTAAAGTTTTCCTCCTTATACAGCTCTGCCATTTTTGCATTCAACATTTCTTTGTCGTTTGCATATTTTCTCTGTATAGCCTGCATCTTTGGCTGAACTTCCGCCATTTTAACAGTAGATTTTGTCTGCTTTATGTACAACGGATAAAGACACAGCTTAACGATTATCGTAAATATGATTACCGTTATACCGTAATCACTTATAAAACCATACATAAAGTCCAGCAGCCATCCAAGCGGCTTAGCTATTACTCCAAGTATCGTATACATTAATTAATTTCCTCCTATTTTAAAGGATCATATCCTCCCGGATTGAATGGATGACATTTTAACAATCTTTTTATTCCTAGAAAAGATCCTTTAAAAAATCCGTATTTTTCCAATGCCTGTATAAAATAAGTCGAACAGGTAGGATAGAATCTACATGTGGGGGGAAAAAGAGGAGATATGAATTTCTGATATCCTTTAATAATTAAAATCAATATCCTTTTCATTTTTTTACCTCTTTACTTTTTGATAATCTGGCTCTGGATACGGAATCTTCCATTGACTTTTTTACATCGTAAGATTTTTTACCATTTATGGTTTTTCTTGCAATGAAAATAAGATCATATCCCTGCCTTATATCATCCTTCAAAAACCTGTAATTTTCCCTCATGAGTCTTCTGGCTCTGTTTCTTTTTACACTGTTTCCTACTTTTTTACTTGCTAAAAATGCTATTCTGTTGTATGAAAGACCATTTTTCTTATAAAAAAGTACAGTATATGATTCTCCTATAGACTTCCCTTTTTTATATATAGAAGAAAAATCATCTTTTCTTCTCAGTATATCCTTTTTTAGCATATTTTTACCAGGTTTTATCGGTATAACAAAAAGACCACTCCTGCGGTCTCTATGCTGATAAAACTTTTCTTCCTCTTTGTCTTCTTCTTTTTAAAACATTTCTACCGTTCTTTGTTTTCATTCTTTTTCTGAATCCATGTTCTTTTTTTCTCTGCCTCTTTTTAGGCTGATATGTCATTTTCATCAGTTTTTCCTCCTTTTTGCTTATCAATAATAAAATGCATAGCTCTAAATTTCAACCTATGCAATACGCTTTATCATTATACCCTCACTAAAAACGCATGTCAATCTGTTTTAAATTATATAAATATGTAATATCATACTTATATCCAATATATAGTTGCAGGTGTTAAAACTTTGCACAATTTTATCCACAAGTAGTGGATAAGTATATTATATTTTATTTTTTCAACAAATTTTATTAACCTATTGCCTGTGGATAACTTTTTTTGATATTATATATCTATCATTTTTAACAGCAGGGAAAAAATATGAAAAAAAAGATAGACGACAAAAAATGGAATGACATACTTTCCGAAATAAATGAAAATGTAACTGATGTAAGCTACAGGACATGGTTTTTACCTCTTACTCCTCTCGAACTTGATGAGGATGCCGGGGTTTTTTATGTTGCATCTTCAAGCGATTTTCTTATAGAAGTACTTAAAAACCGCTATATTTCAATATTTGAAAGAGCAATAGAGACAATATACAATAAAAAATATAAAGTAGTAATAAAAAACAAAACAGAAGAAGAAATAGAAAATATAATAAAGGGAAATATCAGTACTGAAGAGCCTCAATCAAAAAAACAGGAAAATGAATTCAGGGAAGAATATTTTCTTAATCCAAGATATAATTTTGATACATTCGTAGTAGGAGCAAATAATAACTACGCTCATGCTGTTGCTCTGGCAGTAGCAGAATCACCGGCAGTAGTATACAATCCTCTTTTTATATATGGAGGTTCAGGACTGGGAAAAACTCATCTTATGCATGCCATAGGACACTACATACTTGAACACAACCCTTATTCAAAAGTCCTTTACGTTTCTTCCGAAATGTTTACATCAGAACTTATAAAAGCAATTCAGGACAAAAAAAACTACAACAGCAAAATGAGAGCTTTCAAAAACAAATACAGGAATGTGGATGTACTTCTGATAGACGATATACAATTCATAGAAGGTAAAGAAAGCACACAGGCCGAATTTTTCCATACATTCAATGCACTGTATGAATTTGAAAAACAGATAGTAATATCAAGTGACAGACATCCCAGCAAACTTACAGATCTTGATGAACGATTAAGATCAAGATTCCAATGGAATATAATAGCTGATATACAGCCACCTGATTTTGAAACCAGAGTAGCAATACTGAGAAATAAAGCGCAGCTTGAAAATATAGCTATAGATGATGATATACTCGATGTAATAAATCTTATAGCCGAAAAAGTGAAATTCAATATAAGAGAACTTGAAAGCGCATTGACAAGGATAATAAGCTATTCAAAGATATTTAACGAAAGAATAACGGTGAAATTCGCAAGAAAAAATCTCAACGATATCTTTTCTACAAGTGATTTCAACATAACATGCGAATCTATTAAAAAAGAAGTGTGTAAAAAATACAATATAAAAATATCAGATATAGAATCTTCAAAACGCAAAAGAGAATTTTCACATCCAAGACAGATCGCTATGTATCTATGCAGAGAACTGACAGATTCATCTCTTCCTAAAATAGGAGAATGTTTTGGAGGAAGAGATCATACCACTGTACTTCACGCTTACGACAAAATTTCTTCAGAAATAAAAACCGATAGTCTTCTTTCTGAGGAAATAAAACGTCTTAAAGAAGATATACAATAATTATCAACATAGTATGTTGACAAAAAAAACAAGTTATCCACAAATTTTAAATAACAAAAAAACAAATATTTACAACGGGTTTGAAAGATATCAACAGTTTCAACAGCCCCTACTACTATAACTACTATATATTAATATAATAAAAATAAATTTTATTCGGAGGATATTATGAAATTCACATGCAGCCAGCAAACGTTATCAAAAGCACTGAACACAGTTTCAAAAGCTGTATCAAACAGAACAACACTTCCTATACTTAAAGGAATACTGATTGAGGCAAAATCAGACGGAACATTAATGCTCACAGCATCGGATCTTGAAATAAGTATACAGAAAAAAATAAATGCTTCAGTTCATGAGGAGGGTTCAGCTGTAGTTGTTTCCAAACTTTTCGGAGATATAATAAGAAAACTTCCAAATGAGGATATATTGATAGAGGAAACTGAAGAAAACTCTGTTTCAATAAAAACTGATTCATCCGAATTTAAAGTAATAAGCTTTCCTGTGGATGAATTTCCTAAAATAGCTGAAAAAGAAGAAACAAGCGATAATATAATATTTGATAAAGATATATTTATCGATATGGTCAACAGAACATCGTTTGCGGCATCTATAGATGAATCAAAGGGTGTTCTTGTAGGAATACTCACAGAAATAAAAAAAGACAAAGTCAACATGGTAGCTCTTGATGGATTCAGGCTTGCACTTGCATGTGAAAATATGAAAAGTGCTGAGGAAAACAGATTTATAATAGCTGCAAAGATAATGAACGAGATCAGTAAAATAGTTTCAGAAAATGAAGGTGAAGATGATATAAGTATATCTCTGGGTAAAAAAAGAGCTGTATTCAATATAGGAACTACTGAAGTCATATTGAGACTTATGGAAGGAGATTTCATAAGATACAGAGATATCATTCCTAATGACAGTGTTATAAATGTTATAGCTGGAAGAGACATACTTCTTGAAAGCATAGAAAGAGCTTCTCTTCTCGCTAAAGAAGGTAAGAACAATCTTATAAAAATGACTATAAGAGATGACATAATGACTATAACATCAAGATCTGAAGAAGGAAATGTAAGAGAGGAAATAGCAGTAGATAAAAAAGGAAATGATATAGAAATAGGTTTCAATTCAAAATTCGTTATGGATGTCTTGAAATCAATAGATGATGAAGAAATATCGATGAATTTTAAAACTAATACATCTCCTTGTGTCGTAAGACCGGTTGAAGGAGATTCATATGAATATCTGATCCTTCCTGTAAGGATCCCTACGATTTAAAAAATGTATATAAGAAATATAGAATTAAAGGATTTCCGTAATTACAAAGCTCTTAAGACCTCATTCAGTGAAAATGTTAATATATTTATAGGGAATAATGCTCAGGGAAAGACGAATCTTCTGGAAAGTATATACATGAATGGAATGGCAAAATCTTTCAAGACATCAAAAGACAGGGAAATGATAAGATTCGGAAGAGAATTCTGCAGTGTGAAGACTTCTGCCTTTTTCAGTGATGATATACATACTACAGAAATAGTCATCAACAATGAAGGAAAAAAGGGAATAAAGATAGATGGCGTAAAAATAAAAAAAACATCTGAAATGCTTGAAAGGATCTTTATAATAATTTTTTCACCTGAAGATCTTAAAATTGTAAAAGATGAGCCTGAAAAAAGAAGAAGATTCATAGACAGAGAACTGTGTCAGATAAAGCCAGGATATTATATGGATCTCAATAATTATAAAAAAGCACTGAAACAGCGTAACGCGTATTTGAAAGAATCGGATATAGAAACAGATATACTGGATATATGGGACAGGGAACTTGCTTTATATGGTGCAAGAGTTATATCAAAAAGAAGAGAGTTTATAAAAAAATTAAATGATATAAGCAGAGTCATACACAGCAGGATATCCGGAGGAAAAGAAAATATAGAGCTTAATTACGAAGCAAGCATATCGTCGATAAATGATATAGAGAGAGATTTTTATGATGTCCTTGTATCTATGAGAAATGATGATATCAAAAACAGAAATACAGGAAAAGGTCCTCATAAAGACGATATGAGAATATCCTCGGATGATGTGGATATAAGAAAATTCGGATCCCAGGGTCAGCAGAGAACAGCGGCTCTTTCACTTAAACTTTCTGAAATAAAGCTTATAGAAGAGGAGTCAGGTGAAAAACCTATACTTCTGCTTGATGATGTTCTTTCTGAACTTGATAATGAAAGACAGTCATATCTTATAAATTCTCTTGGCGGTAATCAGCTTTTTATAACAACTACTGACATATCGGGAAAGGTTGCAAGGGAACTTCCGGAAGGAAAGATATTTAAAATAAGATCGGGAGAAGTGGAAATAGAAATATAAAAACAAAAAAGTCTGATTTATTGATATGTAACTGTATTATAAATCAGGCTTTTAATATTAAAAAACGTTGATTTAAGCCATTTTTTACAACAATATAAAGATTTGAGTCCAAAACACATATTAAAATTGTAAAAATGAAAGTTTTATGTTACAATCTATAATGTATGAGTAAGTTTAAAAAGGAGATTGTATAATGGCAAAAGGCGAAAAAATTCAGCAGTATGATGCCGAACAGATACAGGTATTGGAAGGTCTTGAAGCTGTAAGAAAAAGACCGGGAATGTATATAGGAAGTACAGGGCCTAGAGGTCTTCATCATTTGGTTTATGAAATAGTTGATAACAGTATAGATGAGGCTCTTGCAGGTTTTTGCAGTAATATAAATGTTACTATCCATAAAGATAATTCAATAACTGTGGAGGATGACGGAAGAGGTATGCCGGTAGATAGTCATCCGAAACTTGGGATACCCGCTGTAGAGGTGATACACACAGTTCTGCATGCAGGAGGAAAGTTTGGAGGAGGAGGATATAAGGTTTCAGGAGGTCTTCACGGAGTAGGAGCTTCTGTTGTGAATGCACTTTCCACAAGGATGGAAGTAGAAGTAAAAAGAGGAGGAAAAATATACAGACAGATATATGAAAAAGGTAAAACCGTAACTCCTTTGGATGTGGTGGGAAATGCTAAAAATACAGGATCAAAAAGTACTTTCTGGCCTGATCCGGAAATTTTTGATGAAACTGAATATGATTATGAGACTCTCGAAAGACGCCTTCGTGAAATGGCATTTCTGAATAAAGGTATAAAGATAACATTAAAAGATGAAAGAGAAGGTAAAAAAAGAGAGGAAATATTTCATTATGAAGGCGGCATAAAGGAATTTGTAAAACATTTGAATACAAACAAAGAAGTGCTTCATCAGGATATAATATACTTTGAAGTCACAGATAAAGACAGAGAAGTGGAAGTTGCCATGCAGTATACAGACAGATACAATGAAATGCTTCTTTCGTATGCAAACAATATAAATACGACAGAGGGCGGTTTCCATATGGTTGGATTCAAGACTGCTCTCACAAGGATAATAAATGATTATGCAAGAAGGAATAAGATTCTTAAGGAAAATGATGATGCTCTGTCAGGAGAGGATGTCAGAGAAGGGCTCACTGCTGTAATTTCCGTAAAATTAACAGAACCTCAATTTGAAGGTCAAACGAAAACAAAGCTTGGCAACAGCGATATGAGAGGATTTGTGGATACTGCAACAGCAGAGAATGTGATGGCGTTTCTTGAGGAAAATCCTGCACAGGCGAAGATAATAATAGATAAATGCCTCAGAGCTGCCAGAGCAAGAGAAGCTGCGAGAAAAGCAAGAGAGCTTACAAGAAGAAAAAGTGTTCTTGACGGTATTTCGATGCCGGGAAAACTTGCTGACTGTTCTGAAAAGGATCCTTCACTTTCTGAAATATTCCTTGTCGAAGGAGATTCCGCAGGAGGAAGTGCAAAGCAGGGAAGAGACAGATTGAGACAGGCTGTACTTCCATTGAGAGGTAAAATACTCAATGTTGAAAAAGCAAGACTTGACAGGATCCTGAATTCCGATGAGATAAAAAACATGATAACAGCTTTCGGGTGCAATATAGGACCTGATTTTGACGAGTCAAAACTGAGATATCATAAGATAATAATAATGACAGATGCGGATGTTGATGGAGCTCATATAAGAACTCTTCTTCTTACATTTTTTTACAGATATATGACCCCTCTGATAGAAAAGGGATATATATATGCAGCACAGCCCCCTCTTTTCCAGGTTAAGAAAGGAAAGGAAGTTTATTATACCTATTCTGAAAAAGAGCAGGAAAAACTTATGAAGGAGCTTGCTGACAAACCTGGAAAAGCAGATATCCAGAGATATAAAGGGCTTGGTGAAATGGATTTTCATCAGCTTTGGGAAACCACTATGGATTATAATAACAGGACTCTGATTCAGATAACTCTTGAAGATGCGACAGCTGCAGATGAGATATTTACTACTCTAATGGGTGATAAAGTACAGCCTAGGAGGCAGTTCATAGAGCAGAATGCTGCACTGGCAACACTTGATATTTAGACAGGAGGGGCTTTTATAAATGGCAAATTTGATTGAAGATCAGAAGATGATCCAGCATGAAATACATGATGAAATGAAAAACTCATATATAGATTATGCTATGAGTGTTATAGTGGGACGAGCTCTTCCTGACGTTCGTGACGGCTTAAAACCTGTTCATAGAAGGATATTATACGGTATGAGCAGTCTTGGTATAACTCCTGATAAGCCTTTTAAAAAATCGGCCAGGATAGTCGGCGAAGTAATGGGTAAATATCATCCCCATGGAGACAGTTCAATTTACGATGCCATGGTAAGACTTGCTCAGGATTTTTCTACCAGATATCTTCTTGTTGACGGACATGGGAATTTCGGATCTGTAGATGGAGACGGCGCAGCAGCGATGCGTTATACTGAAGCCAGGATGTCGCCTTTTTCATTGGAAATGATAAGGGATATCGATAAAGATACAGTCGATTTCATGCCTAACTTTGATGAAGAAGAAAAAGAGCCTGTAGTATTGCCTGCAAGATTTCCGAATCTTCTGGTGAATGGAAGCAACGGCATAGCTGTAGGTATGGCTACATCGATACCGCCTCATAATCTCAATGAAGTCATAGATGCTACGGTAAAAATGATAGACGATAAAGAGTGTACCGTAGATGATTTGATAGATATAGTAAAAGGACCGGACTTTCCTACAGGAGCTCAGATACTCGGAAAAAAAGGTGCGAGAGAAGCATATAAAACAGGACAGGGAAAGGTGATGGTGCGTGCTGTCGCAAATATAGAGGAAACGGACAGAGGGCGTTCCCAGATAATAATCACAGAAATACCTTTCCAGGTTAACAAAGCGAGACTTCTTGAAAAAATAGGAGAGCTGGTAAGAGATAAAAGGATAGATGGGATCTCCGCAATAAGAGATGAATCAAACAGAAACGGGATGCGTATAGTTATAGAGCTTAAAAAGGATGCAAATCCCAGGATAACACTCAACAGGCTCTATAAACATACTCAGCTGCAGGAAAACTACAGCATCATAATGATAGCTCTCGTTAACGGTCAGCCAAGGCTTCTCAATCTGTATGATATAATCAAGGAATATTTAAAACATCAGAAAGAAGTAGTAACGAGAAGAACACAGTATGATCTCAACAAAGCTGAAGCCAGAGCTCATATATTGGAAGGATTAAGGATAGCTCTTGATAATATAGATGAAATAATAAAGATAATAAGATCCAGTTATAATGATGCAAAAGAAAAACTGATGGATTGTTTTGGACTTTCAGATTTACAGGCACAGGCTATACTGGATATGAGACTTGCAAGACTGCAGGGACTGGAACGTGAAAAGATAGAAAATGAATATGCAGATCTCCAGAAAAAAATAGCATATTATAAGAGTCTTCTGGCAGATGAAAATCTTCTTATGGGAGTTGTAAAAGATGAGCTTCTTGAAATAAAGGGAAAATACGGTGATGAAAGAAGGACAAAATTCATTTCAGATGTGAATGAAATGGATGAGGAGGATCTGATAGAAGAAAAACAGGTAGCTATAACACTTACACATCTCGGATATCTGAAGAGGATACCTGCAGACACTTATAAAACACAGCGACGCGGAGGAAAAGGTATCACAGGATTGACTACAAGAGAGAACGATTTTGTGAGTGATCTTATCATGACGTCTACGCATGATAATCTCATGTTCTTTACAAATACAGGTAAAGTTCACAGGATAAAGGCATATGAGATACCTGAGGCAACAAGGACTGCAAAAGGAACTCCGGCTATAAATTTCCTCAATCTTATGCAGAGAGAGAGGATCACTGCCGTAATACCGTTCAAAGATTTCAGAGATGATAAATATCTTATAGCTGTAACAAAAAACGGAACTATAAAGAAAACTGCCATATCACAGTTTGATACTAACAGAAAAACAGGGCTTATAGCCATAAACCTGAAAGATGGAGATGAGCTTGTAGACATAAGACAGACCAGTGGAAGCGATAATGTGATAATAATAACTAAAAATGGAAAATGTATATGTTTCTCTGAGGATGATGTAAGACCTATGGGAAGAATAGCGGGAGGAGTAAGAGCTATCAAACTGGAAGATGATGATGAAGTAGTATCAATGGAGCTTGTTCAGCCTCATGAAGAGCTGCTGGTGGTTACAAGCAAGGGATTCGGAAAGAGAACTCCTGTAAGCGAATATAAGATACAGTCAAGGGGAGGTAAGGGACTTCTCACATATGACAAGAGCAAATTCAAGAAAACAGGACCTCTTATAGGAGCAATGGTAGTGGACGAGGACGATGAGATACTTCTGATAAATTCTGAAGGAACTATTATAAGAATAAAAGCGGATGAAGTTTCAAAACTTGGAAGAGCTACCCAGGGTGTAAAGATAATGAGGACCGATGAAGATACCAATATAATTTCTATGGCAAAGGTCATAAAAGAAGAAGAGCATGAACAGGATGCAAAGCTTGCAAAAGCCAAGAAAGCAAGAGAAAAAAAAGAAGACGGATCAGAGCAGACAAAACTTGATTTGAATTGATAAAGAGGAAAAGATTATGAAACGTGTTTTTTCAGGTGTACAGCCTACAGGAAATATTCATATAGGAAATTATCTAGGAGCATTGAAGCAGTTTGTTGAGCTGCAGGAAGAAAATGAATGTATATATTGTATAGTTGATCTTCATTCAATAACAGTTCCGCAGGATCCGAAGGAGTTGAGAAAACATATCCTTGATGTCGCTGCTTTATATATAGCAGTCGGTATAGATCCTAAAAAATCGGTAATATTCGTTCAGTCTGACGTTAGCGGACATGCTGAGCTTTCATGGATACTTACATGTAATTCATATACAGGTGAGCTATCCAGGATGACTCAATTCAAAGATAAAAGCAAAGGGAGGGAATCTGCACCTACGGGACTTTTTGCTTATCCTGTTCTGATGGCAGCTGATATACTTCTTTATGATACAGATATAGTACCGGTAGGAAATGATCAGAAACAGCATATAGAGTTATGCAGAGATATAGCTATACGTATAAATAATACTGTCAAAAAAACATTTGTAGTCCCTGAAGGAAGATTTCTCAAATCGGGAGCTCGTATAATGGCTCTGGATGATCCATCATCCAAAATGAGTAAAAGTGCCGAAAATATCCACAGCAGGATATCGCTTCTTGATGAAGACAATAAAATAAAAAAATCAATAATGAGAGCAACTACAGATTCAGACGGAGTTATCAGATTTGATCCTGAAAACAAACCGGGGATAAGCAATCTGATAAATATATACAGCGCTTTTTCAGGTGAAAGCGTAGAGGATATAGTAGAAAAATATCAGGGAACAGGATATGGAGATTTCAAAAAAGATCTGGTTGTTATAACTCAGGAGGCTATTGCACCTATAAAGAAGAAATTCAATGATATAAGGGAAACCGAGGAACTTAAAAATATTTTGAGGGACGGAGCGGAAAAAGCCAATGTTATAGCTGAGAAAACATTGAAGAGAGTAAAAGATAATTTCGGCCTCGGATTCTGATAATATTATAATGTATACTTAATATATGGATATTGATTTTAATGAAATGAAGTAGTAAACTTTCTAAATAAATCGTAAAATTCATATGATCAGGAGGCATTATGAAAGAATTTAAAATTTCTCATCTGGTAAAATCCGAAGATCTTAATCATCATGGTACATTATTTGCCGGAAGAACTGCTGAATGGCTGGTTGAAGCGGGATTCATAACAGCAGCGGCCATACATGGAAGACCTCAGGATATCCTTTGTGTGAATGTGCATGGCTTTACATTTAAAAAACCTGTGCAGAAAGGCGACATACTTACAATTTACGGAAGAATAGTAAAAGCAGGAAATACGAGTCTGATGGTTCATGTCAAGGCATTATGTGAGATAGATGTAGGTCAGAATGTCGAAGGCTTTATAACATTCGTATGTGTTGAACCTGATACGAAGAAAAAAAGACCTCATGGAATAACTCTGGATGAACCGGAAAATGAAGAAGAAAAAATATTAAGAGAACGTGCACTTAATGTCATGTAGAAAAAAGAAGGCGATGCTGTTGCAATACGGCATCGCTTGATTTATAGGAAGTAAAAGGTATGAACAGAGAAACAGAAAAAGTAAGAAAGATAATATATCAAGTTTTTGATTCACTGGAAACAAATAATTTTTCAACACTTGGAAAGCCTGATGTAAAAATGTTCGAAAGACCCATTATAGGTATTGCCGCCGGAAACGATCCTTATTATGATTTTCTTAAAATACATATAGGAGAATTTCACTGGAGCCCGTCAGATGTCTTCAAATTAAAATATGATAAAGTCCCGCAGAGTGACAGGCTTCGTGTCATATCTCTGATTTTTCCTCAGACAGAAGAAACAAAGAATATGCAGGATAAGGCAGAAAACTTTCCATGTGATAACTGGGTAGTCTCAAGAGGGGAATGGGAACCAATGATGAAGGAATTTGCAGAAAAAATCGAAAAAGAACTTGAATCAGCCGGTATAAGATCAGCAGCGCTTGATCTCAGAAAAGAGTTTCACAGACAGGATTCTGAAAATCTGGGAACAGCATCAGTATGGTCTCACAGACATAGTGCCTTTGCTGCAGGGCTCGGAACTTTCAGTCTGAATGACGGATTTATATCAGAAAAAGGGATAGCAGTAAGAATAACTTCTGTTATTGCAGAGTCTGATCTTGATATAACTCCGAGGGGGAACAGAGGGCATTATGACTGGTGTCTCTATTACAGTAAGGGAACATGCGGAGCATGTATCAAGAGATGTCCGGTAAATGCGATATCAAAAGAGCACGGTCATAATAAGAATATCTGTTTAGAATATGAAGATTATGCAGTTGAAAATTTCTGGCCAAAGCATATAGAAAGGAAAGATTATATTTTCGGCTGCGGCCTATGTCAGTCAAAAGTGCCGTGCAGAGACAGAAGACCTTGATATCGAATGGTTTCAAAATAAAAAAGGCGTTTTGAAACGCCTTTTTTATTTTGCTGTATTATTAATATTCTTCACTGAATATTTCAGTACCGGCACCGTCTTCATATATTACCTTGACCGTTATATCATCTATTCCTGATTCTTCTTCAAGGGTGCTTGCAACTGATTCAAAAGAAGAGCTCATTGAACTCATGGCATTTTCTATCTGAGTTTTCATTTCTCCGATTACCGCATCATCAAATGTCTGGGAATAAGTATATGTATATGTCAGAGTATTGTCTTTGACATCTATCGTCATACCGCTGCCTGAGCTCATGGAATCTATCATTTCTTTGGCTTCCGAATCGCTGTTTATGTATTCTTCCAGAGTAGATGGCCCTCCGCAACCTGCAAACATAAGAGTCATTGCAAAAATCAACGATAAAATGATACCTGCCGAAAAAATTCTTTTTGATGTTTTCATAATTCTTCTCCTTCTCAATAATAAGATAAACACCGGGTGGCTGTAAATCTGTTTCCCTGACCGGTCATAAAAATAAATTTCTTATTTTCTGATATTCTGAAGCTCCCTAACTCCGTCAAAAACGATCTTTTCAACTTTTTCTGTGAGATCTTTTTCCTCATCCTTAGTAAGAGATTTCGTTTCGATCGGTTTGTGTACGATGATATCTATATCGGCGCTTTTAAGATATCCGCTTTCTTCAAACATCTTATAAGTACCGTTTATAGAAACCGGTATGATCGGTACACCAGGTTTTGTAGCAAGTTTCAGAGCTCCTTTTTGAAAATGGCCGGGAACCGGACCTTTGCTCCTTGTTCCTTCAGGGAATATTACAAGTGAAAAGCCCTTTTCTATATACTTTATCCCTTCATTTATGGCTTTCAGAGCAGCACGAGAATCATTTCTTTTGATGAAAACGCTGCGTATCCTTCGTATCCATTCACCGTATAACGGTAATTTTTCCAGATTTTCTTTGGCAACGAATCCAAATTGAAATTTTCTGAATGCCGAGAAATATGCTATGATGTCAGCATATCCCTGATGATTGCCTACGAAAACCACAGGACCTTTATCAGGAAGATTCTCAAGACCGCGTACATTCAAGGTACTGCCGAACATTTCCATAACCATGGGACCCCAGGAAGATGTTGATTTAAGTATATATTCCCGTTCTCTTTCAAAATCACCGGCAGCTTTTGCTTTTTCTATCTCATGCTTGTTGGATCTCATATATTTTAAGCATATGATAAGTTTTAAAGCACCGGGGAT
Source organism: uncultured Eubacterium sp. (assembly GCA_937966095.1). Classification (GTDB taxonomy): domain Bacteria; phylum Bacillota; class Clostridia; order Peptostreptococcales; family Anaerovoracaceae; genus Lentihominibacter. The sequence goes on along the minus strand of CALCKF010000020.1, from coordinate 39,657 downwards.
ATTGGCAAATATCTTCATCAAATCCTCCTTCGCCATGAAATAATTAAAATTATTTCTGTATATAGACATGTGCATTATATCATAAGAAATCATTGTTTTGTTGATAATAATTTTAAAATAAATAAAAATTCATATAAAACAGATGAATACGGAATAAAAATGATATATAATTACGATATTCGATTTAAAAATATTTTGAAATGAAAGGGAGTAGAAAATGATAGTAACAACAATTAATTATGTTCCGGGGAAAGAGATAGACGCTATAGGACTTGTAAAAGGAAATGTAGTTCAGGCAAAAAATATAGGAAGAGACATAATGGCCGGATTGAAGAACATTGCCGGAGGAGAAATAAAAGGATATACTGAAATGCTGACAGAAGCACGGGAAATAGCTACAGAAAGAATGGTAAAGGATGCGGTCGCCATGGGAGCCGATGCTGTGATAAACGTAAGATATGATTCATCTTCAGTACTGGACGGCACTTGTGAGATAATTGCATACGGCACAGCTGTTAGGATAAAGTGACATAATGAAAAAAGAAAATGACAGAAAACGGGGAACAAAGCTGAGAATGTCTGTTGCTTTTTTTTCAGCAGCGGGGTTTTTAGCAGTTCTCCTGTTTATATATGTCGGTGCAGCAGTAAGATTTGACGACGTCATAAGATATTTTTTTTACGATTTCAGGAATGATATTCTTACACCTGCAGCGAAGGCGATCACATACCTGGGAAACTGGCAGAGCATTGTTATCATATGTATAGTGCTTCTTGCTGTTAAGCAATTGAGAATGACTTATGGAGTGCCTGTTTCTGCAGGAGCACTTTTTATAACAATAATAAATAAGATTATAAAAGAAGCAGTAGGCAGATACAGACCTGATGATATACTGCATCTGACAGAAGCCGGAGGATTTTCTTTTCCCAGCGGACATTCCGTGACGAGCATGTTTGTATTCGGCACACTTATATGTCTTGTCCGCATCAATGTGAAAAGCAGAGCTTCTGCCAATATACTTACGGTTATACTTGCTATTCCAATGATATGTATAGGATTAAGCAGGATATATCTGGGAGTGCATTATCCTACAGATGTGATCGCAGGATGGCTGCTGGGGATCCTGGTGATGATGATCGTTATAGAGATCTACTGTATTTTTTACAGAAAGGAAAATCATCTTTAAAAAACAGAAGAAAAAAGCTGTTGCTGTCTTTTGTACAGCTGATCGAACGCCTTTCTGCGGGTCTTGTCGCTGCCGAAATGCATGAATGCATGATAAGAACCGTATTCATTTGAAGCGTTTTCCCATAATTCATCTGCAGACATATTTTCGCCGACAATTATCAGATCATATTTTTTTATGAGATTTCTTGACATTTCATCATTAAGCACACCGTCTCCGCAGCATATCACAGTACTTTTAAGAGAGCCGGACTCAAATTCAGATATGATCGATGAAAGGATTTCGTATTCCTTGTTGCGGTATTCATGCTCGCCCATAGACATGCAGATCCTGAGGACAGATCGGCCATCGGATTTTTCTATTTCATCGTCAAGTGATAAGAATTCATATTTGTTAAAAGCAGCTGTTTCTTCAGCTGTTTTTTTAATCGGAGCACCGAAATAGCCGGTAATAAAAATAAGCTTTCTTTTCATTATTTACCCTTTCACATCACAAAACAGATTTTAAACAGATATTTTATTATAGCATAAAATATTTTTTCACAAAGCCGGTATCATAAAAACCATGCTTTTGATATAATAGATAAAAAAGATAATACGATATTATTTATAAAAAAGGAAAAAAAATGAAAGAAAAAATAAAACCTGTATTGATAATAATGGCAGCAGGTATGGGATCAAGGTACGGAGGTCTTAAGCAGATAGACAGAATAACGGATGCCGGTGAGATTATTCTTGATTTTTCTCTGTATGATGCTATGATGGCCGGCTTTGACAGAGCAGTATTTGTCATAAAAGAAGAGCACAGAGAACTGTTCAGAGAGGCAGTGGATGCAAGAGCAGGAAAATATATGGATATAGAGTATGCATATCAGAAACTGGATGACATTCCGGAAGGGGTAAAGATCCCTGAGGAAAGGAAAAAACCATGGGGTACGGGACATGCTGTACTTGCCTGCAGAAAGCTGGTAACCGGACCTTTTGCAGTTATAAATGCGGATGATTATTACGGACCCGGCGGTTTTAATGATATATATCAGTATCTTGAAGAGCATAGTGATGATCCTGAGGAATTCTGTATGGTAGGATACAGTTTGGATAAAACAGTCACTGAAAACGGACATGTAGCTAGAGGCGTGTGTGATATAGACAAGAACGGATATCTGAAGCAGGTGACCGAAAGGACTAAGATAATGGAAAGGCCGGAGGGTATATCATATACTGAGGATGATGGAAAAACATGGGTACGCCTTCCTTCTGATACAATTGTTTCAATGAATTTCTGGGGATTTTCGGGCAGAATGATGGAAGAGCTTTATAAAGGGCTTCCCGGGTTTTTTGAAACGTCAGTAAGAGATGATCCTGAAAAAGGTGAATATTATCTGCCGGCGGTTGCAGACAGGATGATAAAAGAGAAGAAAGCGCGTGTAAAAGTGCTTAAATCACATGATAAGTGGTATGGAGTAACCTATAAAGAAGATAAGGAAGATGTCAAAAATGCATTAGAAGCGATGAAGGACAAGGGCCTGTATCCTGAAAAGCTGTGGAAATAAATCCACAGCTTTTTATTTCAATTTATTTAAAGCGGCATTGTGATTTTTGCTTATTACGGAATAATATGAAGCCATATTTCTGGCCACCTTGTCATCCCACGTTGAACTCGATGCATATCTCTTATTGACATCCGAGACCGTTTTGCCGGAATAAAGGCTCCCTCCCGGAGAAAGATAATTCTGTGCAAGAGCCCTCGAGACGACATCGATCCCTTCCGCTTTGGATGAAAAACCTGTACTGCCGTATCCGAACATATTATTAGGTCTGAAGCATATGGTCCCGTTAGCGCTTTCCAGTGAAGCGATAGCCATGACAAAAAGACAGTTTATATTATAATCCTGTTCAGCTTTAAGAAATGCATCTTCAAGACCCACAAGACCTCCTTTTGTAACCAGCTTAAGATCCGAAAGAGTAACTCCGCTTTTCTGGCTTACATCCAGCTGCATTACCTGTGAAACAGAATAGGCGGGGATGGATTCGTTTTCAATAACTGCGTTTACAGTTGATGTCCTCAATGCACCTGCAAGATCTACATCTGATGCGGACGATGCATTTTCTTCCATCAGGATACTGCTGGCTTTGGAGGCATCTGATCTGATTATTTCTGCGGTTCCGAAGATTCCCGCGAAAAAAAGGATCACAGACGATAAAATAACAGATATTGACAGTATCAGAGTCTTTTTATATTTGTTTTTCTTTTTTTCGCCTTGGATAATTGATGGTGCCGTGTTTTCCATAAATAACCTCATTTACTTGAAAATCAGTGATTTCTAATATATTATAAAGAATACAGTAAAAAAAAACAACCGTTAAGATATAGCAGGGAGAAGACACGTAATGCAGTATATGATAAAAATACTGATCACAATAATAATTTCCGCCCTTATGCAGTCCAGTGCAGTAAATATGGTTTCGACCACTCCTAAAGAGGCTGTAACCGATTTTCTCAGCGGACTCAAAGCGAGAGAAAGCATGACCATGGAAAAATATATGGATAACAGCTATGTAAATTTTCTTGTAAATGTCCAGGGAGATGATGCTGTTACAGAGAGGATGAATGAAGCTTTATTCAGTGGATTCTCATATGAGATAGGCAGAGTAGTGCAGAAAAACAAAGCTGCAGTAGCTGAGGTCACTGTCAGGAGCATAGACTACAGCAGTGTTCTGGACGGATATGAAACGGAAGCATATGCTTATGTAATGGACAATCTTTATACAGAAGAAATAGCAGACAAGGAAAAACTGGAAGCAAAATGTCTCGAAATCTATGTAGAGCAGATAGAAAAGGCGGCGGAAACCGGAAATAAAATCGAAACACTTATATACATACCGATGGTTGATGACGGGTATTACGGATGGAATGTTATAATGACTGATGAACTCATGCGGTCAGTGCTGGGAAATCTGCAGATGCCCGAACTTTAGGGGGATATTATATATTACATCTAAAAGTGATATTCCTTGTTTTTTTGATAAAGGTCTTGAAATTTAAAGGCAAACATGTATAATATATAGGCGTGCATTTTGCACGGATCCTTGCGATAAAGGAGATTTATCGCCATATAGTCCATAAGGAGGTGAAACGAATGACAAACTACGAGGTAATGTTCATCATCGATCCTGCATTGGAAGACGAAAAGAAAGAGGCTACGGTAGAAGCGGTAAAAAATATAATCGCAGCCGAAGGCGAAGTCGGAAATGTAGACGTATGGGGAATGAGAAAGCTCGCATATCCTATCCAGAAAAAGAGTGAAGGGTATTATGTAGTAGTAGAGTTCAAGGCGCAGCCGACTCTGCCTAAAGAGCTTGACAGAAGACTTAGAATATCTGACAATGTGATGAGACATCTGATAGTAAACAAAGACGAGAAATAGGAAGAGGGGTGCAGTATGAACAGTGTAGTACTGATTGGGAGACTTACAAGAGACCCTGAAATCAGGTATATTTCCGAAAGTCAGATGGCAGTGGCCTCATTTACCGTGGCTATTGACAGGCCGGTCAGATCCGGACAGGAAAAGAAAACGGATTTTCCGAGAGTAACGGTATTTGGAAGACAGGCTGAAAACTGCGAAAGATATTTAGCAAAAGGAAGGCTTGTAGGTATTCAGGGAAGGATACAGACGGGCAGTTATACCAATAAAGACGGCGCTACTGTATATACTACAGATGTGGTTGCCGACAGAGTTGAATTTTTGGAATGGGGCGACAGGAATGAAAGATCCGGCGGAGGATATCAGAACACAAGATCTTCTGAACAGAATTCTGCCGAAAAGGACATGGGTATCCCTGAAGGTTTCCAGGCGATACAGGATGATGATATCCCGTTCTAAAAGAAAGGAGATTTATCATGGATAATAAAAGGCGTGGCGGCATGAGAAGAAAAAAAGTATGCCAGTTTTGTGCCGACAAAACAGAGACCATAGATTACAAAGATGTAGAAAAACTGAAGAAGTATGTTACCGAAAGAGGGAAGATACTACCTAAAAGGATAACAGGAACATGTGCGATACATCAGAGAGAAGTCACCAAGGCAATAAAAAGGGCAAGGATCGTTGCACTTCTTCCGTATACTGCAGACTGATATAGCTTAAGGACTGTAAGATAAACGGGTTGTTTCAAATAAATGGAACGCCCGTTTTTTGTATGGGAGCATATGATTTTCCAGCATAGCATTTTAGGGGTGAAACCACAATGAAAATATGATATAATAATCAATACGTATAAACATTTTTAGGAGAAGCCGGATGTATCTTTTACTTATCCATATTTTGATATTAGCAGTACCGCTTATAGTTATGCCCCGATATATCATTCAGGGTTACATATCACCATACAGAACGGTACTTCAGGCAACAATAGCAGTTGCAGCTTCCGCAACTGTTGTATTCATAGCTGCTTCAATGACCGGTGAAGGCCTTTTTTCCCAGATACATGAAATGGTCAGAGCAATATCCAGGGAGGCTGCATCCAATTCTGCCATAACAGAGATGTTCGATATGGGTTCAGCGGATCTGCAAGAGCGTACAGAGATGCTTACAAATCTTTATGACAATCTGTTTGCAATGCTGCCGTCATATATCATCACAGTCGGAGCGGTCGTATCTTATATCGAATATATCATACTGTCTAAAATTATAGGGAGAAAAAGACAGGTGGTGAAAATGCCGAAATTCAGGGAATTTTCATTCCCCGGAGGAGCACTTACAGGAGTTGTGATAATGTACCTTTTGACGTGGGTAATGACACAGTCAGGTATTTTTACAAACAATATGATGTATATAAATATGGATTTCCTGTTTGATTTCACATTTTCGATCCAGGGTGTTTCGGTAGTGCTGATGTTCTGTCATATGAAGAGAATGCCGTATGTTCTGGGCATAATAATAGCGGTGATCCTATGGATGACTCTGATAGGAAGAGCAGTTCTGGTTATGACGGGTATGATAGACCTGATGTTTGGTCTGAAAGGAAAGATACGGGGCAGAGAAATAAAAAAATAAGGTTCAGTTATCTGATCACAGGAGAAAGACATGTACGTTGGAAGAATAGAAAAGCTGCTGGCTCACTATACAATAGTTCCGATGTGTATAATAAATTCATACGGAAAAGTGACCAGAGCCAATAAAAAAATTGCAGATGTTTTTAAATATGACGGCATTGTGGATGGCGATATTTTCGCGCTGACAGGAATAAAACTGCAGGAAATAGTAAAAGCCGCCAAGGAAGGAACAGCACTTTATCTGAAACGGAATGACAGAGCTTTCAAGGTATTGGCGGAAATGATAGGCGAAGATCCGTCTTCATCCATCATGATATGCTTTGTGGATAATACACCTTTTGAGAATCTGAAAGATCTTTATAATGATGACAAGGCGTGTGTGGCACTGATAAGCGTCGATAATATGGATGAGCTTGCTCCTGGAAGAGGAGACGACAGGGAGCTGGAGATATCAACTGAGGTTGATAAGCTGATAAGAGGATGGAGCAGCAGGATGGGAGCCGCTATTGCAAGATACAAGGTTCATATGTATGAAGTGGTTTTGACCCACAAAAATTACAAGGAACTTGTCAAAAAAAAGTTTTCCATCTTGGATGATGCCAGAAAAATTGAATTGAATACTGAATTTCCGGTCACTTTGAGTATAGGTATAGGTATAGGCGGAAAAAGCCTGTCAGAGTGCGAGGACTATGCGCAGGATGCTCTGGATCTTGCATTGGGCCGTGGAGGAGATCAGGCCGTCGTAAAGAATGTAAGGAATTTCGAATATTACGGTGGAAAGACGCAGAGTGTAGAAAAGGGATATAAAGGAAAATCAAGGATAATAGCCCATGCTCTCAAACTCCTTATGACACAGTCTTCAAATGTTTTTATAATGGGGCACAGTAATCCGGATATGGACAGTCTTGGGGCTGCCATGGGGATAAGCAGAGTGGCCAGAACGGTAGATCGGGATGCATATATAGTAATAGATTCATATAACAATACACTTGATGATATCATGAGGGATGCAAGGGAAACAGAGGAATATGATTTTATAAATTCAGACAAGGCGCTTTCTCTGTCAGATGAAAATTCTCTTGTGGTCGTTGTTGATACTCACAGACCGGCACTTGTCGAGTCAATGGAGCTTGTAGAAAAGGTAGGAAAGACGGTAGTTATAGACCATCACAGAAAAAGTGAAGAAATGCTGCCTAATCAGCTGCTGTCATATATGGAATCATACGCATCTTCGGCATCAGAACTGGTTACTGAGATAGTTCAGTATGCATGTGAGAAAAAGATCCTTACAAAGCTTGAGGCGGATGCTCTGCTGGCAGGGATAATGGTAGATACCAACAGGTTTGCCGTAAAAGCAGGTGTCAGAACTTTTGAAGCGGCGGCATGGCTCAGACGTGCAGGAGCAGATCTGGAAAATGTCAGAAGATATTTCCAGGAAGATGCGGAAAATTTCAGAGTAAGAGCTATGTGTACGGCTAATGCCAGATTTTTTGACGGCGGCGTTGCTATGTCTATATGCCCGGGTGAAAATATAAATGTGCAGATAATAAATTCACAGGTTGCTGATGATCTGTTGGAAATAAAAGGTATAAAAGCCAGTTTTGTAGCAGGCAGGAATGAAAATGGAGAGACTGTCGTCAGTGCCAGATCTTTGGGAGATATAAATGTGCAGCGTATAATGGAAGAGCTGGGCGGAGGGGGGCATTTCAATACAGCAGGGACACAGTCAGATCTTTCGCCTGAAGAAATACTGGCAAAAATAAGAAAATTATTAGAAACAAGATTTCGTGAGAACTTCACAATAGGAGGTTAAAATTATGATAGTTATATTGACAAAAGACGTTAAAGGGACAGGAAAAGCAGGAGAGGTTGTAAAGGTAAGCGACGGTTATGCCAGAAACATGCTTCTTCCAAAAGGTCTTGCAAAAGAAGCAACCGAAGGAAATATAAGGAACCTGGAAAAACAGAAGGCGATAGCTGAAGAAAAGCGCGAGGAACAGAAAGCCTCGGCCATAAAGCAGGCGGAAGAGCTTGACAGGATAACTCTCACGATAAAATCAAAGGGAGGAGAGACAGGGAAGCTTTTCGGATCAATAACATCAAAGGATATTTCTGAAGAACTCCTCAAACAGCAGAACATAAAGATAGATAAAAAGAAGATAGAGCTTGATAATCCTATCAAGCAGACTGGTGATTTTCAGGTAGACATAAAGCTTTTCCCTGAGGTAACAGCTTCACTTAAGATCAAGGTAACGATTTAAGTGCAGAGGAGAGAACAATGGAAGAAGGAAGGATACCTCCTCACAGTATAGAGGCGGAAAAATCTGTTCTCGGAGCATCGATGCTTTCAAAAGATGCTCTGCTTGATGTTGTGGAGGTAGTTAGGGCAGAAGACTTTTATGATGCGAATCATAAAGAGATTTTTAGCGCGATGCTGGATCTCAACAGGAGGAATATATCTGTAGATGCACTTACTGTAGCCGAGGAACTCAAAAAGAGAAACAGTCTCAATATGGTTGGAGGAAGAGCATATATAGCATCACTGTCATCAGGAACTCCAACGACATCGAATGCCAGGGAGTACGGAAGAATAGTTGCTGAGAATGCCGCTTTAAGGCGGCTGATAAATACTGCGGCTGATATCGTTACAAAGGGATATGAAGGGGCTATGGATGCAGGCCAGATGATAGATTATGCTGAAAGCGGCATATTTGAGATTTCCCAGGCCAGGCAGAAAGGACAGTATACACATATAAAGGATATCTTGCTGGAGAATATTGAAATAATAGATAAAGCATCCAAAATGGACGGGGGTCTGACAGGAATAACAACAGGATTTAAATATCTTGATATAATGACATCAGGGCTTCAAAGATCCGATCTTATAATACTGGCCGCAAGGCCGGCTATGGGAAAGACTGCTTTTGCTCTTTCTCTGGCATTGAATGCCGCCGTAAAAGGAAAAGCATCGGTAATGGTTTTCAGCATGGAGATGGCTAAGGAGCAGCTTGGTCAGAGACTTCTTTCCATGGAGTCCAAAGTTCCCATGCAGAGCCTGAAGACAGGCAAGCTGGAAAGACGGGACTGGGATGATATCAATCTGGCACTGGACATACTTTCAAAGGCAAACATACATATAGATGATACTGCCGGGATAAGTATAATGGAAATGAAAAGTAAATGCAGGAGACTGAAAGCCGAAGAAGGGCTGGATCTTGTGGTCATAGACTATCTTCAGCTGATGAATCCCGAAGGAAAGGCAGATTCAAGGACACAGGAAATCTCTGTGATATCCAGAAATCTGAAGCTGCTGGCAAGAGAACTGGACTGTCCGGTGCTGGTTCTTTCACAGCTTTCAAGAGCACCGGAAACGAGGACGGATCATCGCCCTATGCTTTCGGATCTGAGAGAATCAGGCTCGATAGAGCAGGATGCAGATATAGTCATATTTCTTTACAGAGATGAATACTACAATGAAGATACAGATGCACACGGAGAGTGCGAGGTTATCGTAGCCAAGCAGAGAAGCGGTCCTACAGGTACTGTCAAGGTAACGTGGCTTGACAAACTTACAAAATTTGTGGACAGTATCGGTGGAAACAGTGCTCCGTTCTGATTTTGGAGGATAAATGGGCTTTAAAAAAGAAAAGATCAATGATTATTTTCTGCTTGATACTAATGTGGAAAATATTTTTATAAATGAATATATGGCGTCGGCTCCCGGTGAATTCGTCAAGGTATATTTGTTTGCAATGATGTATGCGGATCTGGGGATAGATATAACCAATGAAGAAATTGCGAAGCATCTTTCCATGGATCATGAGGATGTTCTTAAAGCGTGGACATATTGGGAAAGAATGGGGGCCGTAAAAAAAATAAAGAAGGATCCTTCGGATAAATTCAATTACGATATAGAATTCATTATGCTTAAAGAGCAGCTTTATGGTGAAAAGAACAAGAAAAAAAGATTTGCGACAGAGGCTGCTGTAAAATCGTTTATGGCTGACAAAGAAATACAAAGCATGTTTTCGGAGATAGAAAGGATAGCCGGAAGAGTCATAACAGGAACGGAAATGATGGAGATCCTTTCGCTGGTAAACGATTATAATGCTGCCCCCGAGGTTATAGTTTACGGATATGCCTATTGTATAAGAAAAAAGAAAAAGAATTTCAAATATATAACAGCTGTTATAAACAAATGGACGGGAGAAGGACTGAGAGATGTACAGGCAGTAGAAAAATATTTGAGTGAAAATGACAGAAAACAGCATCTTTACAGAAGAGTGTTCAAAGCCCTCGGATTCGCAAGGAATGCGACCGAAGAAGAAAGACGGATCATGGACACCTGGTTTGATACTATGGGATTTTCTCTTGAAAAAGTCCTTTCTGCCTGCAGCAGGACATCCGGGATATCCAGTCCCAATATAAATTATGTAAACAAGGTGCTGGTAAACTGGTATGAGGAGCAGGAAAAAAGAGAGTCTGGAGCCAAAACAGACATTACAGGAAGCGATATAGTTAAATATTATGAATACCTCAGACTGAAGGATGAGGAGGAAGCTGAAGAACGCCGTGCACTTGTATATGAAAAGGTGCCGAGGATAAAGGAGATAGAAGAAGAACTGAATGCGAGCAGTGCTGAGATCTCCAAGATAATCATTTCCGACAGGGCAGACAGAAAAAGCGCTATGGAGGAAATAAAGTCAAAGACTGATGCACTTAATATGGAAAAAGCATTTCTGCTTACAGATAATGGATTTGAAACCGATTTTATGGATATAAAATACCGATGTCCTGCATGCAGAGATACCGGTATGCTTGATACAGGAGAAAAATGCCAATGTCTTCGAGAGATAACAAAGGAAAAGATAAGATTAACAACACTATAATTGATGAAAGTCCAAGCAGAGAAGAGGTATGGAACCAGAATGAAGAAACGCGGAAGATATACGCAGATATAGAGAGTCTTAAAAAAAGTGTAGAACATTTGAAAAATGATGATTTTTCAATAAATGCAGAACTTTCGGGACGTCCGGGATCCGGAAAGGGAGACGGGCTTAAACTGGAGGATACGGAAGAGATCATTGCTGCAAAGAAGGCAATAATACAACAGGCAAGAAAAGATGCCGAAGAAGCGAAAATAAAAGAACAGGTCCGAATACAGAAGGAACTTGAAGAGCGTAAGGCACAGAAGGAAATGGCAGAGGCTGAAAAACGCGTAGCAATGATAGAGAAAAAGGCTGAGGAAAAAAGGCAGGAGGCCCTGGAAGTAGAGCGAAAGATAAAAGAAGCTTCGAGAAAGAAAGCTCTTGATGAGATGGAGGCCGAGCTTAAAGCCAGAAATCTTGCAAAAGAGAAAAATCTCAATGTCGGAGAGGAAAAAGCGACACCGGAAGAAATAAAAGAATTTTTTGATGAAGACGAAAAAGCCGATCAATCCAAGGAAATAGAAGAGGCCAAAGAGGAGCTTTTATCTGCACAGAAACATCAGGATGTTGTGCTTGGCAGGATATCACATATAACGGAGCTTCAGACAGAAAAACTGGCTGAGGAACAGCAGAAAAAACTGACAAAACAGCATGAGCTCATCCAGGCGGAAAAGGAAAAACTGCAGGAAATGCTGGATGAGCATAAAAGCGAAAGGCTTGAACGTGAGGCAAAAATCAGGAAAGAGATTGAGCTAAGGCAGCAGCGGGCCAAACTTGAAAAGCTCATAAAGGAGGAAAGAGCGGAAGCGGCCAAAGAAGAAAAACGTGCAAAAATAAAAAAGAAGCAGGAAGAAAGACGAAGAAAAGCTGAGGCCAGAGAGCTGAACAGAAGAAAAAAGAAGGAGGCTGCAGAAAAGGCCAGGCGTGAGCGTGAACTTTTCGAGAAGAAAAGTATAGCTGATGCGGAATTAGGAGGCGGAGTAGTAAATGTAAAAGGTGTTACGATAAATACCAAGATAATGGATACGGTCCATGTAACCCTTAAAGATTTTCTCGGATTTGCTGATAGAAAAGAACGAAAAGAGACATCTGAAGCCAAAACGCGGCAGATGCGTGAAGAACGTGAAAAGAGAAGAGAAGAAGCGAGAGAAGCTGTAGAACTCTCCGTAAAACAGAAAATCCATACCTATGAAAAAAGTGCTTTTGGCATGAAAATGCAGGCATTCAAAAAATTCTGTGATGAACATAAAAAGGTACTTTTTACATCAGGGGCGATAGCTGTAATGGCTATAGTCGGCATAGCAGGGGTATTCAATTATTATACTGCATATGAATATTCATATAATGGGAAGGCTCTTGGCCTGGTAAAGGAAAAGGATGATGTTCTTAGGATCACGGATCTTGTGCAGAACGCGCTTACAGAGGAAAGAAATGTCGATGTAGTGATAGATGCCAGTGACGATATAGAATTCAAGCGGGTGGCAGCTGTGGGCGATGTAAAGATAGATAACTCGGAAGAGGTGCTGAAACGGCTTACATATATGGGTGATCTCAATGTTAAGGCATATGGCATATATATAGATGGCAAAAAGGCGGGAGCCGTGGAGAGCAAGGAAGCTGCAGCCAATGTGATACAGGATATAAAGGACAGATATACAAGTGGAAGAGAAGGCGCAAAAATAGAAGAAGCGGTATTTCTGGAAAATGTAGACATTAGAAAGAGCAATACTGACCTTCAGGATATTTCATCTGAGAAGGAAATGGTGGAAACACTCTGCACCAATGGTGAAAAAGAGACTCTTCATAAAGTAGTTGCGGGAGAAACGCTGGCCGATATCGCTAAATTCTATTCTCTTGAAGAAGATGATATACTTGATGACAATCCGGATGTAGATCCCAAAAAGCTGGAGGTGGGAAGCACTCTCGTCATAAAGCAGAACGCCCCCATGCTTACTGTGATGATAACCGAGCTTGTTACATATGAAAAGGAAGTTGAATTCCAGGTACAGGAAAAAGGAGATCCTGATATATATGAAGGATATACGGAAGTGCAGCAGAAAGGTGAAAACGGTCTGAATGAAGTTACTTCCAGGATCACTCTCGTAAACGGGGAAGAAAAAGAAGAAGAGCCTCTTGTAACCACGGTAAAGAAAAAACCTGTGGACAAAATAGTTCTGGTAGGGACAAAGGAAAGACCTCCGTCAGTCGGCTCAGGAAAATATATCTGGCCTATGGAGGGAGGATATACTATCACTTCAAAATTTGGAGCCAGATGGGGCAGACAGCATGAAGGAATAGATCTCGGATGTACTGTCGGCAGTGATGTGCTGGCTGCAGACGGAGGAGTAGTTACATATTCCGGATATAACGGTGCTTACGGCTATCTTATAATCGTGGATCATCAGAACGGTATGGAAACCAGATATGCTCATAACAGCAAGCTTCTGGTGAGTGAAGGAGATGAGGTTTTCCAGGGGCAGCATATCGCAGAGTCAGGAAATTCGGGCAGGAGTACAGGTCCGCATCTGCATTTTGAAATAAGAGTAAACGGAACGGCTAAAAACCCTCTCAACTATTTGCCTTAATAGGAAGGACTGTTTTTCAGGAAACCGTATGAAACCGGCGTGACGCTTATGGATAAGATCATGCCGGTTTTTATGTGCAATAAATATATTATGTTCTAAGTGCCGGTAACGATAAATATAATCTACAAAAGGAGGTGCCGGCATGGAGAACCATACAGTCAATATAAACAACAGACAGATGATCACCATTACCGATGTAAAAGAGATCGACAGTTTTGATGAAGATGAGGTAAGGGCCACCTTGAAGGAAGGGGCAATGATCATAAAGGGAAATAAGCTTCATATGCAGCTGCTGGATCTTAAGGAATGTAAGGCAGTTATAGCAGGAAGAATCGACTCTCTTATGTATGTTAAGGTGAGAGAAAAAGGGGAAAAGAGTCTTTTTGCCAGACTCATGAAGTGATGCTGGAGGTTACTCAACTTATTGCGGAACAGAGCAGGACTATTGCAGTAATGTTCTGCGCAGGTATATTGACGGAAAGCTTATGGCGGCTCAAAACAGTAATGCAGAAGAGGTCGGTCAGAAAATGGATGAAAGTGACGGAAGAGGCTCTGTTCTGGGGAGCATCTGCTGTGATAATATCCGCGTTTCTTTACTACAGCTGCTTCGGAAAAATCGCATTTACGGCTTTGATCGGGCTTTTGGCAGGCCTTTTATTGTGGAAAAAAATATTACGTGTTATAATTAAGGCCGGAAATCAAGGTAAAAAAAACAACATTCATTGAATCATAACATACATATCACATTTCAGGCAATTGCTGTGATATAATAAAAAAATGAGTAAACGGCGAAGAAGTAAGGAATTTAAAAATAACAGCCAGGTCATCGATATGGAAGAGGCCAGGAAAAAAAGGCAGGCTAAAAGAAAAGCGGAAAAAGAAAAAGAAAAAGCAAAAGAGGAAAATACAGCCCGCCGGAAGACACGAGGTAAAATGGCCATCAGAAGAAGCCGTAACAGGCGGCGTCTTCTGGTAGGTCTTATTGTTGTATTTATAGGAGTTTTGATAGCATTGTCATTGATAAATATAATATCTCTTAAAAAAGAACAACATGATGCCAAGGAGCAGAAAGCTGATCTCAATTCAGAAAAAGAGCAGCTTACAGAGGAACTTGAAGATATAAATGATCTGTCGAATGTTGAAGAGCAGGCAAGAGAGCAGTTAAAACTTATAAAGAAAGGCGAGAGTATATATATTTTTCCTGATGAGATAACGAAAAAAGACACAGAAGATGAAACCGGAGGGGAAGAATAGGGATAGTACAGATGAAAATAAAAGAAGTCATAGTAGTCGAAGGACGTGATGATACGGATGCTATTAAAAAAAGTGTAGATGCTATCACAATAGAAACACATGGGTATGGTATAACATTAGAAACATGGGAGCTAATAGAGAAAGCCTATAATGAGAAAGGGATCATAGTATTTACCGATCCTGATCATGCAGGGGAACAGATAAGACGCAGGATAATGAAAAAATTCCCATATGCTTCAGAAGCTTTTCTGGACAGAAGCGATGCCGAAAGAAATGGAGATATAGGGATAGAAAACGCTTCACCTGAAAGTATAAGAGCAGCCCTTGAAAAGGCTCATTGCACATCATGTGGAAATGATGACATTGCATATAAAACAGAGGATATGATATCGGCAGGACTTCTGGGGAGATCCGATGCGGCGGAAAGAAGAAACAAACTGGGCAAAGCGCTTGGAATAGGATGCTGCAACGGAAAGACATTTCTCCAGAGACTTAATAGATTTGGAATCGAGAGAGAAGAATTTGAAAAAGCTCTCAGGGAGATATAAATGAAATTATACGCACCGTCCACAATAAGGGACCTGAAGGACAGGCATGATTTTAAACTGTCAAAAAGCCTGGGACAAAATTTTATTACAGATAAAAATGTAATTGAAAAGATCATAGAAGGTGCAGAAATATGCGGCGACGATCTTGTTATAGAGATCGGCCCGGGGATAGGTGTCCTCACGGCCGAGGCGGCTGAGGCTGCCGGGAAAGTGGTAGCTGTTGAAATAGACAGCAAACTGATCCCTATATTATCGGAAACTCTGAGAGGGTATAATAATATAAGGATAATAAACCAGGACATACTCAAGACAGATATCAACAGTATAATAAAAGAAGAAAAAAGAGACGGACGGATTTCCGGTGATGTAAAGATAATCGGGAATCTGCCTTACTACATAACGACACCTATTATAATGCATCTTCTGGAAAACGGCGTCGATGCCGAAAGCATAACTATCATGATGCAGAAGGAAGTTGCTGACAGAATAAAAGCATCCCCTGGAGGCAAGATATACGGGGCTCTCTCAGTGGCAGTACAGTATTACTGTAATGTTGAACAGATAGCTCTGGTTCCTAAGGAGGTATTTATACCTAGGCCGAAGGTGGATTCTGCTGTGTTGAAGCTTTCTGTCAGAAAAGAAAGACCCGTTGAGCTTGCGGATCAGAAGGTTTTTTTTACATGTATAAAATACGGATTCGGTAAAAGACGTAAAACACTTCTCAATTCGCTTACGGGAGTTAATGGGCTTTCAAAGGAGGAAGTAAGGGAGGTCCTGACAGAGGCAGGGATAGATCCGACAAGAAGGGCGGAAACTTTAGATATAAGGGAATTTGCGGATATAGCCAATGGGGTAGTGGATTTTGCGGGAGAAATGACTGATGGAAAAACTGAAGAAATTTTGTAATAAATACTTTAAAAATTATATAGTACTTTTAATAGTTGCAGCTATATTGCTTAATCTTATAATAGAAACGCTGGCCAGACATTCTCTTATAGCCAGTTTAAGTTTTATGATTAAAAGCCCTGTCGAATTTTTATGTAATGTGCTGCTGATACTTACTTTGATCTCACTATCAATGTTATTCAGGAGAAGGATTTTTGCTCTTATAATGCTTTCTTTGGTATGGCTTGCGCTTGGAATAACTAACGGAGTGATACTGTCTAACAGGATGACACCTTTTACGGTCAATGATCTGAGCAATCTTAAAGACGGAATGTCTATAGTCACGACTTATTTTTCATTACGGACCATAATATTGACGATCGTCGGAGTAGCCGTGCTGGTGTTTGTAATAATAGTACTTTTCCGTAAAGCCCCTAAGCTAAAAGAAAAGGTGAATTATAAAAAATCGCTGGCGGCGATCGGCGTGATCATAGTCGCTACTTTCGGCATCCTGCAGGTTTCCATAAGAGCAGGTATTGTTGAGACATTTTTCGGCAATCTTGCTTACGGGTACAGGGATAACGGGGTACCATACTGTTTTCTGGTGACCTGGATGGATAAGGGAATAGGCAAGCCGTCAGATTATTCTGCGGATAATATAAAGGCTATATTTGATAAAGGCGAAATGGGAGATGACGGTATATATACGCCAGGAGAAGATGATGATCTTAACGTGGAGAAGAAACCTAATATTATATTCCTCCAGCTGGAATCATTTTTTGACCCTACACTGGTAGATGGAATTGAATTTTCTGAGGATCCTATACCTAACTTCAGGAGCCTTCTTAAAAAATATTCATCGGGATATCTTACGGTTCCTGCAGTAGGAGCAGGTACTGCTAATGTTGAATTTGAGGTGATGACAGGCATAAGCGCAAAATTCTTCGGACCCGGAGAATATCCTTATAACAGCATACTTAAAGAAACGACCGTAGAGACCACACCTTATAATCTTAAGCAGCTGGGATATTCCACACACGCGATACATAACCACAGGGGCGCTTTTTATGGCAGGAACAAAGTCTTTTCAAACATGGGTTTTGACACGTTCACCTGTCTTGAATATATGAATAATGTGATGAAGACCAGTAAAAACTGGGCAAAAGATGCCATACTTACTGAACAGATAGTGGATGCCCTTGAAAGTACTGACGGAACAGATTATATCTATACTATATCGGTTCAGGGTCATGGTAAATATCCGACAACTCAGCTGCTGGAGGATCCTGCTATAACAGTTACGAAAGCAGAGTCGGAAGAACAGAAATGGTCATATGAATATTATGTCAATCAGATATATGAAATGGATCTTTTCATTAAAGAACTGACGGATACTCTTGAGAATTATGACGAGGATGTGGTCCTGGTTATGTATGGTGATCACTTGCCTGCTCTTGATATAACAGAAGAGTCCATGAAGAATAAATCCCTTTATCAGACCCAGTATATAATATGGGATAATTTCGGTATGGATAAGAAAAACATGGACATAACAGCATATGATCTTACTTCAGAACTGCTGGATCGGCTGAGGATCTCGGTGGGGATGATGACACAGTATCATCAGAATTACAAAAACGAAGACGATTATCTTAAAAATCTCGAGGCGCTTTCTTATGATATATTGTATGGTAAAAAATATATATATGGAGGCGAAACGCCATATAAAGCTACCGACCTTAAAATGGGAGTAAAGAAAATAAAGATAGACGAGATCGTCAAGATAGGTGAGAATTATTATATCAAGGGACAGAATTTTACAGAATACAGCAAGGTCTCCCTGGATGGAGAGATTCTGGATACGGTATACCTGGGACCTACGATACTTGCTCTTAAAGATAAAGTGGATCCTGAAGATGTTTCCAGAATGAAGGTCAGCCAGGTAGAAAAGAACAAGGAAGTACTGAGTACTACAGAATAAGATCACGGTCTTTGATATACCACTTCGTTATATCGATTTGCCCTCCTGTGACATGCGCTGTCACATGGAGGGATTTTTTTCTGTTGACAGGTACATCAAAATAAAAGATATTATCATTTCTTGATATAGTCAAAACATGATCGCGATAGTCATACCTGATCTCTCCGCTGTCGTCTGTAAAGGATGAACCGTTGTCTGCTGATAATGATATCAGGATATCAACGGCTGCAGTCTCGGAGGAATAATAGGCAGCACAGCGGTCGCCATTGTTTTTTATGGAGGCAAAATCTGAAGATGCTGATATATATGTCGCGGCGGCAAGACATGCGAAGGCAAACATCACCAGCATTATAAATATAGCACCAGCTGCCAATGCGAAGGTACGAAACGGCAGTTTGCTGTCTATGAATCGGTAGAATCTGTTTTCGGCTTCAGAATGTCTTCTGTAATAAGCATTTCTCATAATATTCCTCCTTTTGAATTTATAAGGCATTGAAAGACAAACTGTATATTTCAGCTTCAGAGGAATTTTCTGAAATGATTATTTCATAAGAGAAAAATCCATCACCGGCAGTTTTTTTGATATCAGCTGTGTAAATACTTCCTGTCTTTGAAGTATGATGCATCTCCTTATCATAATAAAAAGTAAGGGAATTTTCCGATGTATCGTAAAAGCCATATCCCGTCATAGATTGTCCAGCTTTCTCAAGATCGCCGTCTGATGCTTTCAGGGATTCAGCGATTGATGTAGTTTCTATCACCGCCATATTCAGGATGCGGGCTTCATCGGACTTGCGGTCTGCAGCCGAGAAAAGCAGGCCGCATATTATTATAAGGACAATAAGGACAGTAAAAAAAGTACAGGTACAAAGGATCAGTATCTTCCTGTCTGAAAATCTATTCATTTCCCTCACCTCCACTATTGTCTATATAAATATTGATCGTCAATGTATCATCATTGACGGTCGTTATTCTGATGTTCATCAGGTAAGGATAAGAAATGTGGAAATCAGAGCTTTTCATAGGCATGACATCTTCACCTTCTTCGATAGAAACGGCTTTGCCGGGACTGGAAACAGCCTTTTTCAGATATCCGTCGTATGTAAATAGCCATATCTCATCGTTTTCTTCATAGTCGGATCCTTTATCAGGTAAAACAAGTGCAGGTATCGTACCTCCAAGATAGGCAATGCGTATCTGAGACGTATCCTCACAGCTTCTGATCGTATCTGTGAAATATATGGAAGCATCATAAAGCATGTCCTGGGTCTTTTTCTCTGCTGAATTTTCATATATCCCGTTTATTATGACAGCAAATAAGACAGAAAATCCGGTGACGAGAACAACCAATGCACTTACAAAAACTGCCAGTTTGTGTTTTTTGTATAATTGTATGTATTTCGACTGCATTTGTATTTTTCCTGATCAGTAAGAATATATTATATATAGTATATCAACTTATTTCTCCTGGAGCAATAACAAGGAGCCGCTGCAGAAATGTATTTCATATACAACGGCTCTCTTAACGCTTTCTTTCTCTTGAATATCAGTTAGAATGTCGCTTTATATTATTCGCATGAAATGTTTTCGGTTTCACAGTCACATCCGTCATTTGCCTTGCTGTAATCATGGCGGATATTTCTGGTTGCCTCCTTTTCATCATCATCCAGAAGGATACCTGATTCGAACAAATCGAGATCCACATGACCGTTTATTCCCTTTACACTTCCGCGGTCGCTGTACTGAAAGCCGTCCCAGCTGCTCCATCCTCCGGTTGTATATGGTTTTTTAACGCCATAGTCTGCTATCCAGAGCGGATATTTTTTCAAGCTGGATTTCCATACAGATTCAGCATCATAGGCATCGGAGTAAACAACAGGTGTGTGTCCTGTGAGATCCTCAAGTTTTTCTAAATATGCTTCAGCGATCGATACCGCTTCGCTGGCTGAAAGCCCCGAAAGATTCTCAAAATCCATAGCGGCCCTCATATCATAAGGTTTTGTCTTTATAAGATTGGCGAAAAAAGTGGCCTGTTCTTCAGCTTCATCTTCTGAACGGGCAGTTACATAATGGTAAAAACCGTATTTAAGACCTGCTTCTTTTGCCCCCTCGTAATTGCGCTCAAAATATTGATCAATCAGATTGGTGCCTTCGCCCGCCCTGATATATACTGCATCTATACCACTGTCCTTGACTTCTTCGAAGTCTATTTCACCCTGCCATACACTGACATCAACACCACGGTACTGTTTATCAGTAGCTGCAGAGGCTGTTCCTGCCGGCAGCAGCAGAGCTACAGCAAGGACAAGAGAAAGAAATGCGGTTAAAAATTTGCTTTGCATTTTCAACACATCCTTTCAATAGCAATATATGATATTGATTTTATTATGGTGCATGGGGTATGATATTAAAAGAAAAGGAGAATAGGAAAGAGAATGATTGCAGACAGAGTTCCTGAGATGGAAACAGAACGGCTGCTGCTGAGAATGTGGAAACGAAAAGACGCAGCGGATCTTTATGAATATGCAAGAAATCCAAATGTCGGTCCTGAAGCGGGATGGAAACCCCATAGCAGCTGCAGGGAGTCACGTCATATAATAATGAATGTCTATCGTCAGAACATGTCGTGGGCTCTGGTATTAAAGGACACGGGAAAGGTGATAGGCAGCATCGTGCTCAATGAAGACAGGTTCAGACCGGATGTGAGCAGCATGGAACTGGGGTATTCTCTTTCAGAAGATCATTGGGGAAGAGGGCTGATGACGGAGGCGGCGAAGAAGGTAATACAATATGCTTTCGAAGCACTGAAGCTTGATGTGCTGATGATAAAGACGGGAGAAAACAATATCAGGAGCAGGCGGGTGATCGAAAAGTGCGGTTTTTCTTATGAAGGCACATTGCGCAGATCATACAGGACTTATGATAAAAAGATAAAGGCGGTAAGATGCTATTCGATGCTGAGAGAGGAATATAACAGCGAGAGGTAATAGAAGATATATGTCAAGAAAAAAGGAAAAACACAGCAGCAAGACAAATGCTGTAAGAATAGTGGAATCAGAAGGCATTCCGTATAAGCTCCACAGTTATGAAGCACCGGAGGGATTCCTGGACGGGGTCTCTGTTGCGAGATCATTGGGGCAGGAGATCAACAGGGTGTTCAAAACACTTGTGACGATAGGCAGCAGCGGAGAAAACCACGTTTGCGTCATACCTGTGGAAAGAGAGCTTGACCTCAAGAAAGCGGCTGCATATTTTGGTGAAAAGAAGCTGGAAATGATACCTGCAAAGAAGATAACCGATGTCACCGGGTATATAAAAGGAGGATGTTCACCTGTAGGGATGAAAAAGCCCTTCAGCACAGCAGTGGATTCATCTGCTTCAGATATAGAGTGGATAATAGTCAGCGGCGGGAGAGTAGGGCTTCAGATGGAAATACCTGTAGACGGACTCCTGCGCTTGACTGAAGCAGAACTGGCAGATATAACAAAGGTATAAGAATCACACCGGCACCAGTTTTGTGATGCAAAACAAAATAGATAAAATATTTTTGTGTGGAAAACTAAAATAAATGGCAAAAATCTATTGACATAAGACACACGTTAATGTAGTCTATACAGGGCAGAGATGCTCTGTTCTTTTTTGCAAAAAACCGTAAAACGGTAAACAGATAAATTTATAAATATAGGAGAAGACAATATGGTAAAAAGATTGAATGAAGCAGTTGAAATCAGATGGCACGGCAGAGGCGGCCAGGGGGCCAAGACAGCATGTCTGCTTCTGGCTGATGTTGCTTTCAGTTCAGGAAAGCATGTGCAGGGATTTCCTGAATACGGTCCTGAAAGAATGGGAGCGCCTATAACCGCTTACAACAGAATAACGGATGAACACTGCAAAGTGCATTCCAACATATACACACCGGATTATGTCGTTGTAGTAGATGAAACCCTGCTGAAATCCGTAGATGTGACGAAAGGACTCAAGGAAAACGGTGCCCTCATAATCAACAGCAAGAAATCTCCTGAGGAAATAAGACCTCTTCTTAAAGGATACAAAGGAAGAGTATGTGTTGTAGATGCCGAAAAGATATCAATGGAGACTCTGGGAAAGAATTTTCCCAACACACCTATGCTTGCAGCAGTCGTGAAGGTAAGCAATGTCATAGACAGTCAGCGGTTCATCAAGGATATGAGAGAATCTTTCGAGCATAAGTTCGTCCATAAGGAAAATCTTATTGAGGGCAATATGAAAGCATTGGTTAAAGCTATGGAAGAGGTAAAGGTAGGTTAACAGTAATATGAAAACAAGAGCCAAGGATATAAATGAAAAGATCACATGGCAGGAAGTGACTACAGGGGCTGAAATTTATGAGCCTGCTACTTCTCTGCTGGTGGAAACGGGAGACTGGCGTGTGATGATGCCGGTATTCAGGGAGGACAAATGCAGGCATTGTATGCTTTGCGTGCCTTTCTGTCCTGACAGTTCAATACCGGTTAAAGATGGAAAGAGACTGGATTTTGATTTTATGCATTGCAAAGGATGCGGTATATGTGTAAAAGTATGTCCGTTTGACGCGATAGATTTTGTAAAGGAGGAAAAGTAAATGGCAAAAAGAGACAGAATGTCCGGAAATGAGGCTGTGGCAAAAGCCATGAAGCAGATAAATCCTGATGTCATGGGGGCTTTTCCGATCACACCGTCTACCGAGATCCCGCAGTATTATTCACAGTACATAGCAGACGGGGAAGTTGACACGGAATTTGTTGCAGTTGAATCGGAGCATAGTGCTATGTCGGTATGCATAGGAGCCTCTGCAGCCGGAGCAAGAGCGGTTACAGCGACATCGTCAGCAGGACTGGCATATATGTGGGAACTTTTATACGTTGCGGCATCTGCAAGGCTTCCGATAACAATGGCAGTCGTGAACAGAGCGCTTACAGGGCCGATAAACATAAACAATGATCATTCGGATTCAATGGGAGCAAGAGATTCGGGATGGATACAGATATATGCGGAAACTAACCAGGAAGTATATGATAATTATATCCAGGCGATGCCTATTTCCGAAACAATAAGGCTTCCTATCATGATCTGTCAGGACGGATTTATAACCAGCCATGGTGTTTCCAATATAGAGCTGCTGGAAGACGATGAGGTGAAGGAGTTTGTCGGAGAGTATAAGCCGGAAAACTATCTGCTGAAATCTGAAAATCCGCTGGCAGTAGGGCCTTACGGCATATCGCCGTATTATATGGAAGTGAAGCGGTCACAGGCACAGGCCATGAAGGATGCAATGCCTATCATAATGGATGTGGCAAAGAGATATGAAAAGCTGACAGGAAGAAAATACGGTTTCTTCGAGGAATATATGATGGACGATGCAGAGGTTGCGCTCGTGGTCATAGGATCCAGTGCAGGGACGGGAAAAGAAGCTGTTGACAGACTCAGAGCAGAAGGCAAGAAAGTAGGACTGATAAAGCTGAGAGTATTCAGGCCGTTTCCCAGAGTACCGCTGGCAGAAGCGATGTGCAAGGTGAAGGCTGTAGCTATAATGGATAAAGCGGAGAGCTTTTCTAACAGTGGAGGTCCGCTTTTCAATGAAGCAAGAAGCTCCCTTTATGATCTTCCCAATAAGCCATATGCGATAAATTACATATACGGGCTTGGTGGAAGAGACATAACAGTAGAAGATTATTATGAAATATACAATGACCTGTTCATAATAAACGAGACCGATGATCCGGGGGATGTTTACAGGTATGTTGGAGTAAGAGATTCACGATTTGCCGAAGGCGGATTTGATCATAAGAAATATGATGAATAGGAGATTGCAGTGATGACGTACAGTTTGAAAAGAGAAGTTGAAAAACCGGAAAGACTGGCCGGCGGCCACAGGCTCTGTGCAGGCTGCGGAGCGGGGATCGCCGTGAGAGGTGTCCTCAGAGCACTGGAGCCGGAAGACAAGGCAGTAGTTACAAATGCAACCAGCTGTCTTGAGGTTTCTACATTCATATATCCTCATACAGCTTATTATGACAGCTATATACATACGGCATTCGCCAATGGAGCGGCAACGATGTCCGGTGTGGAGGCCGCGTATAAGGCGCTGAAAAAGAGAGGCAAAGTAAAGGATAATTTTAAATTCATAGCCTTTGGCGGAGACGGAGGTACGTATGATATAGGGATACAGTCGCTGTCCGGTGCTATGGAGCGGGGTCATGATATGGTGTATGTTTGTTATGACAATGAGGCATATATGAACACAGGTATACAGCGTTCATCCTCTACCCCGAGATTTGCTGATGCGACGACATCGCCTGCAGGCGAAACCATACCTGGTAAGATCCAGAACAAAAAAGACCTGACCTCAATAATAGCTGCCCATAATATACCATATGCGGCTCAGACCACGTTTATAGGAAACTTTAAGGATCTTCATGAAAAAGCGCGCAAAGCCATATATACAGAAGGACCTTGTTTTCTCAATATTTTATCTCCTTGTCCAAGAGGCTGGAGATATGATACGGAGGATCTTGCGGAGATATGCAGACTCGCAGTCGATACGTGTGCATGGCCTATGTATGAGATCGTAGAGGGGAAATGGCATATAACGTATGAACCTAAAAAGAAGCTGCCTATAGAAGAATTTCTGAAAAAACAGGGCAGATTCAGCCACATGTTCAAAAAAGGCAACGAATGGATGATCGAGGAGACACAGAAGTATGTAGATCAGGAGTGGGAGAAACTGCTGGCAAAATGCAAATAACAGAATAATGAGATTATGAAGATAAATTCATTTGTAAATAGATTGTGATTTTGGTAGAATGTGTACAAAAGGGTGTCTTTATGGCATAAGCAGCATGAGATCATAGAAAAGGAGAAAAGACAAATGGGTAAACTAGAGGAAAAAGACGTCGATATTCTGAGAAAGAATCCTTTTGTTAGTGACGTCAACGAAACGCGTATAATTTATTCAAATGAGTTTAAGGAAATGTTCAGAGAAAAGTACGGTAAAGGGCAGGGTCCTACGAATATTTTCAGGGAGGCAGGATTTGACCCCAAAGTGATAGGGTATAAAAGGATTGAAAGAGCAACTTATCGATGGACTAAAAAAACAGAAAAAAATAAAATCAAATAAGAAATGAAGAAGCAGTTTCTCACAGGCTGCTTTTTTATTATAGACTGCTGCAGATGATGCGGCTGCGGCAGCCTGTTATACAATAAAATATAGGAATTCCGCAGATTTTGTGTTATATTAGTATAGTATAAAACAATAAAGAGGGAACAAAATGGAACACATGATTTGGAACAGGGAAATGGAATGTGCGGACAGAGAAACCAAGAACGCCATTCAGCTCGACCGATTGAAAAAAACAGTAGAGCATTGTTATGACAGGGTTCCGTTCTACAAGAAGAAATTTGACGAGATCGGATTGAAGCCCAGTCATATCAGGACACTGTCTGATGTGAGGCATCTGCCTTTTACAACTGCAGACGATCTTCGTGATAATTATCCGTTTGGTTTGTTTGCAGTTCCTAAAAAAGAGGTCGTAAGGATACATGGATCATCAGGAACGACAGGTAAGCCCAAGATAGTCGGGTATACGAAAAAAGATCTTGAAAACTGGACGGAAATAATGGCGCGTGTCATATGTGCAGCCGGTGTTACTTCCGAAGATATCGTTCAGATCGCTTTTGGATACGGGTTGTTCACCGGAGGATTCGGTCTTCATTACGGTATGGAGAAAATAGGCGCTATGGTGGTGCCTCTTTCAAGCGGTAATACTGACAGACAGATAATGCTGATGCAGGATTTCGGCAGTACAGTTCTGATAGCCACACCGTCATATGCCCTTTATCTTGCAGAAGAGATCGAAAGAAAGGGAATAGACAAGGATACCATCAAGCTTAGGCTTGCACTTTTCGGAGGCGAAGGACATACTGAAGAAATGCGCGGCAAGATAGAATCCCAGCTGGGGATCCTGGCGACTGAAAATTACGGACTTTCTGAGATAGGAGGACCGGGATATTCAGGAGAATGTTATCTTAAGAGAGGATTGCATATCGCAGAAGATCAATTCATTTCTGAGATAATCGATCCTGATACTCTTGAACCGCTTCCTATAGGTGAAAAAGGAGAGCTTGTAGTCACTACTCTCACAAAAGAAGCTTTCCCTATGCTGAGGTACAGGACGAGGGATATAACATGGCTTAATGATGAGCCATGCGAATGCGGCAGGACATCCATGCGTATGAACAAGATACAGGGCAGAACAGATGACATGATGGTTATAAGAGGCGTCAATGTATTCCCTTCGCAGATAGAATCTGTAATAATGTCTATGCATGAGATTGAACCGTTCTATGAGATAATAGTTACTACAGAGGAGTATCTTGACAGGATAGAGATAAGAGTGGAATTTTCCGATGCATCGCTTCTTGATGATTATAATAAACTTGAGAAGCTGAGAGCCAAGATAAGGCATAATATAAAGTCGGTCCTCAATATAGACGCAAAGATAAGTCTTGTTACACCTGGCACACTGCCTAGATTTGAAGGAAAGGCCAAAAGAGTGATCGATAAAAGGACACATAAATAACAGTCATAGATGGAGAAAGGTAAATAGATATGGAAAAGAAAATAATGCTGGGGAACGAGGCATTTGCGAGAGGAGCATATGAGGCAGGCGTAAAAGTAGTGTCATCATATCCCGGGACTCCCAGTACAGAAGTAACTGAAAATGCCGCAAAATATGATGAAATACATGTGGAGTGGTCGCCTAACGAAAAAGTCGGAGTCGAAGTTGCTATGGGCGCATCAATAGGCGGGGTAAGGTCATTATCGTGTATGAAGCACGTGGGACTTAATGTAGCTGCAGATCCGTTTTTTACTGCAGCATATACAGGAGTTACAGGAGGTGCTGTTGTTCTGGTAGCTGATGATAACGGATGTCATTCCAGTCAGAATGAACAGGATTCAAGATATTACGGAATGAGTGCCGGAGTGCCGATGCTGGAACCTTCCAATTCACAGGAATGCAAAGATTACATAAAACTGGCATATGAGCTGAGCGAAAAATACGATACAGTCATGCTTATAAGATCCAACACCAGAATATCCCATTCAAGAGGAATTGTGGAAATAGGAGAAAGAACAGAAAGAGAAAGGATCCCATACAAAAAAAACATACAGAAATATGTGGCTATGCCTGCAATGGCAAAAAAACTTCATGTAATACAGGAGAAAAGGCTGGCAAGGATAGCGGAAGACAGCAACAGTATGGAAATAAACAGGATCGAGATGGGTGATCCTTCAATCGGGATCATTACAAGCGGTATATGCTATCAATATGTCAAGGAAGCAATGCCGGATGTAAGCATACTTAAAATGGGTATGATAAATCCGATACCGAAAAAACTGATAAAGGAATTTGCCGGAAAAGTTGACAAACTTTATGTTATAGAAGAAGGAAATCCTTACTTTGAGGAACAGATCAGGGCAATGGGGATAGAACCGGCTGGCGGAAAGGATATGTTCACTATACAGGGAGAATATAGCGCTAATATGATAAGAGCAGCGTTCGGAAGGCCTGTGCCGAAAATATCTCCGATAGAAGATGCACCGGGAAGACCTCCGCTTCTCTGTGCAGGATGTCCGCACAGAGGTCTTTTCCATGTGCTCAGTAAGCTGGGTAAAACAGTTCTCGGCGATATAGGCTGCTATACACTGGGCGCTCTGCCTCCGACATCTGCGATGGACGCATGTCTTTGTATGGGAGCATCTATTACTATGGCGCATGGATTTGAAAAGGCTGTGGGGAGCAGTAAGGATATCGTTGCCGTTCTGGGAGATTCAACATTTTTCCATTCAGGTATAACGGGCCTTATCAATATGAACTACAATCAGGCAAAGGGAACTGTGATAATACTTGATAACAGGATCACAGGCATGACCGGACATCAGGACAATCCTTCGACAGGCAGGAATGCCAAGGGTGAGAAAGCTCCGGCTATAGATATTGCGCAGTTATGCAGAGCATGCGGCGTAAAAAATATAACTGAAATAGATCCTTTTAATGTAAAGGAACTGGAAGAAATAATAAAGACGGAAACAGCACGTGAAGAGCTTTCTGTCATAATAACCAAGAGGCCATGTGCACTTATAGTAAAGCAGCCGGACATACCATATGAAGTGACTGATAAATGCAGGAACTGCAAGATGTGTATGAAAATCGGATGCCCTGCTATAGAGGAAAAAGACGGCAAACCTATAGTGGTTCCTGAAAGATGTGTCGGATGCGGGCTTTGTGCGGAAGTCTGTCCTTTCGATGCTATAGAGATAACCGAAGCCGGAAAGGAGAACAAATAGCATGAATAAGACAAACATACTTATAGTAGGAGTAGGCGGACAGGGAACGCTGCTGGCAAGTGTGCTTCTGGGAAATCTGGCACTTAAAAAAGGATATGACGTAAAACTGTCTGAGGTGCATGGTATGGCTCAGCGTGGAGGAAGCGTGGTAACTCACGTGAAGATAAGTGAAGACACAGTGGCATCACCGCTCATAGAGGAAGGGGATGCAGATGTTATAATAGCATTTGAAGAGCTGGAGGCGTACAGATGGCTGCCTTATCTGAAAGAGGGCGGTACGATATACGTGAATACTCAGCGGATACTCCCAATGCCGGTGGTTCTGGGTCAGGCAGAATATCCTGAAGATATAATCGATGTTCTGCAGAAGAAGGCAGGCAAAGTGAAGTTTTTTGATGCTTTGAAAATAGCTGAGGAATGCGGCAGCGTAAAAGCTGTTAACGTAGTGCTTCTCGGCGCGGCGTCAAAAGATCTTCCTTTTGATGAAGAATCCTGGATCAGGGTTATAGAGGAAAACGTAAAGACGAAATTCATAGATTTGAATAAAAAAGCATTTGAAATGGGACGAAAGGCTTAAAACGAACCGCTGTAGACAAAAGATAACGACGGTTTGATATAAAAACGAAAGGAACTTTGTACGATGATTTGGAACAGAGAAATGGAATGTGCAGATCGTGAAACGATGCGTGCTCTGCAGCTGGAAAAATTAAAAAAGACAGTCAGGTATGAATATGACAATGTCTCTAAATACAGGGAGAAGATGGATGAAGCGGGAGTAAGTCCTGAAGATATCCAGACTCTTGAAGACATAACCAAGCTGCCGTTCACAACAAAGGAGGATCTGGCGGCGAATTATCCTACTGGCCTGTTTGCAAGACCCATGAGGGATATAGTAAGGATACACGCATCTTCCGGAACGACAGGTAAGCCTAAGATCGCCGGATATACGCAAAACGATCTTGACATGTGGGGAGAATGTGTAGCAAGAGGCCTGACTATGGCAGGAGCCAGCAGAGATTCTGTAGTGCATGTGTCATACGGGTATGGACTTTTTACAGGAGGTCTTGGCGCTCATATCGGTGCAGAGACCATTGGAGCCACTGTCATACCTATGAGCAGCGGAAATACTCAGAAACAGATAATGTTCCTGCAGGATATGAAAAGTGATGTGCTGTGCTGTACGCCTTCTTATGCACTTACCATAGCGGAAGGCGTCAAGAAGGCCGGTATCGATCCGAAGGATCTTAAACTTTCAGCCGGAGTCTTTGGTGCAGAGCCATGGACTCAGGGAATGAGAGATAAGATAGAGGCCGGGCTGGGAATAAAAGCACATGATATATACGGCCTTTCAGAGGTCATGGGCCCTGGTGTTTCAATGAGCTGTGCAGAAAACAACGGTATGCATATCCAGGAGGATTATTTCTTTGCCGAAATAATAGATCCCGATACACTTGAACCTCTGCCGGACGGTGAAAAGGGAGAACTTGTGATCACCACACTTGGCAAGGAAGGAATGCCACTCATAAGATACAGGACAAGAGACATATGTTATCTTATGAGAGAAAAATGCGGATGCGGGAGAACTACCGTAAGAATGAGCCGTGTGTTCGGACGTACAGATGATATGCTCATCATAAGAGGCGTAAATGTATTCCCTTCACAGGTGGAAACAGTGATAGCAAAATTCAATGAACTTACGATAAACTACAAGCTGTATGTGGGAAGAGAAAACAATACTGATACGTTCGAGCTGGCTGTTGAGCTGGCGGAAGGCCTTGCTATAGATGACATCAAATTTGTTGAAGAGCTCAGAGGTCGTGTCGATCATGCATTGAGAGATATGCTGGGGATAGGATGTAAAGTAAGGTTCCTGAATGAAGGAACATTGCCTAGGAGCGAGGGTAAAGCCGTAAGAGTTGAAGATACAAGAAACCTTGGTTAAATTGCAGAGGAGGGATTTAAATGTTAATTAAGCAGATGTCTGTGTTTGTAGAGAACACAACAGGAAGACTGGCGGATCTTACGAAGATCCTTGCGGATAACGGGATCGATATAAAAGCCAGCACAATAGCCGATACAGTAGATTTCGGTATTCTGAGATGTATAGTTCCCGATCCTGAGAAAGCCACGGAGATCCTGAAAAAAGCAGGATTTACAGCCAGCATAACGGAAGTTGTTGCGGTATCTTTAGAAGACAGACCGGGAGGGCTGCACAAGGTGCTGAAGATACTGTCAGATGCAGGGATAGGTGTGGATTATATATATTCAACCATTAAATCAAAAGAAAATGAGGCAGTAATAATGATAAAGGTGGAAAATCCTGAAGAGGCTGTTGACGTTCTTACAAAGAACGGCGTGAAGATGTTCGCTATGGACGAGATAAAGTAGATCTGATGATTAGTAATCAGGAAAGGGTATCAAGGATATGGGTCTTGGAAGAAAAATTGTTCTGATCATATGTCTTATAGTTTTCGTGGGATCAGCCGGTGTTCTGCTGGATTACTTCATAAATGGCGCAAGAGAGCAGAATGCTCTTGAAGACCTTAAGAAGCTCATAAATGACAGAGAGGATCTGCTGACCGACAAAGGTACGGTAGTAGGGAAATATGCCGATCTGTATCTGGCAAATGAGGATATTATAGGATGGATAACCGTTGAGGATACGAAAATAGATTATCCCGTGATGCAGACACAGGACAGTCCGGAATATTATCTGGATAAAAATTTCGATAAAGAGTATGCTGCATCGGGGACTCCGTTCATGGATGCTTCAAGCGATATATTCATACCGACATCGAATTTTCTTATATACGGTCATAATATGAAAAACGGTACTATGTTCCATGATCTGCTGGAATATGCTGACAGGGATTTTTATGAAGAACATAAAACATTTAAATTCGATACCATTTACAAAGGCGGACAGGGGACATATGAGGTGATAGCGGCGGGGTATACACAGATATACCCGAAGGATTCCAAAGAATTCAAATACTATCAGTATGCCGGTATAACATCACAGTCTGATTTCAATGAATATGTGAAGGGTGTCAAAGCGCTGTCGGAATATGATACGGGTGTGGTTGCCGAATATGGTGATCAGTTGGTTACTCTTTCCACATGTGCATATCATGTCGATGACGGAAGGTTTTTTGTAGTTGGAAAGAGAGTCGATGCAAAACAGCAGAAGCCTCAGTAATGACAATATAAAGAATGCAGGCATTGATCCTGAAAGGACGATGTCTGTTTTTTTGTGAAAAAAAGGATCTTTTATATTGACATAGTGATATCTGATGATATAATAGTGATATCAAAATGATATCACAACTCAAAGAGCGAAAAGGAGGATAAGAGTATGGATAGTAAAAATCCTGTAATAAAAAACGATATTGTGGAAAGGGAAATGAAACCGATATCAGGGATGGCGATGCTGTTTATAATAATAATAGGAATGCTGGCGGGGATAGCTTTATGCATAGCAGGACCGGCTCTGACCGAAGGAGCGGCTGCCGCCTTGTCTGTGACGGCGGGAGTTGTTCTGATAATACTTATGGCTGTACTGATGGGAGGACTTAAAATAATAAATCCAAATGAGGCTCTTGTATTGACACTTTTCGGAAAATATTACGGAACTATAAAAAAAGACGGCTTTTTCTTTGTCAACCCGTTTTCTGCAGGGTTTAATCCTACAGCTCAGGGCATGATGGAGAATATCGCAGCTGAAGTCGGTGAGATCTCGAAGAAAAACACACAGAAAAAGGCGAAAGCACTCAATAAGAAAGTATCCACAAAGACGATGACTCTCAATAACGTGCAGCAGAAGGTCAACGACGTACAGGGAAATCCGGTGATAATAGGATCAATCGTTATATGGCGCGTATCAAATCCGACAAAAGCAGTATTCAATATAGAAAATTATTTTGAGTATCTGTCAACTCAATGTGATTCCACAATAAGAAATACCGCAAGGCTGTATCCTTATGATACAATAGGCGAAGAGGATGATGAGATGACTCTGAGGGGTTCCAGCCTTGAGATAGCACAGAATATGAAAACTGAACTTCAGGAAAAGGTGAAGGAGGCAGGCATAGAAATAATAGAGGTGAGGATCACACATCTTGCATATGCAGAAGAAATAGCTGCTGCCATGCTGAAAAGACAACAGGCAGATGCGACTATTGCAGCGAGAGAAAAAATAGTTGAAGGTGCAGTGGGCATGGTGAGAATGGCCCTGGACAGGCTTGAGGATGATGATCTTATAGTGCTGGATGATGAACGCAAGGCGGCAATGGTGTCGAATCTTCTGGTGGTCCTGTGCGGAGACAGAGAAGCTCAGCCTGTAGTAAATAGCGGAAGCCTGTATTGATAGTGATTATATATACGAATATTTATGAGGTAGAAAAGTGACAGATGATGTGAAGAAAAGAGAAGACCAGCTGCAGCAGCGTCTTGAAAGGATAAAGGCTCTGGAAGCCGAAATTAAAAAAAGAGAGAAGGCTGTAAAGGAAAAGGAAAAGACGAAAAAACAGATGATCATCAGACTGTCTCCCGGATTGTGGAATGATATAGCTGCATGGGCAGAGGATGACTTCAGATCCATAAACGGACAGGTGGAATATCTGCTCAGTGAATGTGTGAAAAACAGAAAAAATAAAAGATAGATAAAAAACCATGGAAGATGAGTATTCCATGGTTTTTTATAACAGATCCATGCATTAAAGGTCATAATACATATCAAATTCCATAGGAGTAGGCATTTGTGTATGTTTTTTTACATCATCACGCTTGTTTTCAAGCCATATTTCTATAAGCTTTTCAGGGAATACTCCGCCTTCAGTGAGAAATGCATGATCCCTTTCCAGCTCATCCAGAGCTTCATCCAGAGTCTTAGGCAGACTCTTTATTTTTTTCTTGTCTTCGTCGCTGAGATTGTAAAGATTGAAGTCATAAGGTCCGTAACCTTCTGCAACAGGGTCTATCCTGTTTTTTATTCCATCGCAGCCGGCCATAAGAATAGCGGCAAAAGCATAATAAGGATTGCAGGTGCCGTCCGGATTTCTGATCTCAAACCTTTTTTTATCAGGGTCCTTTGCATAAGCGGGTATACGGATAACTGAGCTCCTGTTGGCTGTGGCAAATCCTATGGTAACAGGAGCTTCATATCCGGGAACAAGTCTTTTGAATGAATTGGTGCTAGGATTCGTGAATGCACAGAGTGCTTTTATATGTCTGAGTATACCGCCCATGAAATGCATAGCCGTCTCCGAAAGCTGAGAATATCCGTCTTTGTCGTAAAAAAGAGGCTGGCCGTTCTTAAACAGCTGCATATGAACGTGCATGCCGTTACCTGCTTCATCAAATATAGGCTTCGGCATAAAAGTAGCTGTTTTTCCTTCTGCGATGGCTTCATTTTTGATAAGATATTTTGTCATCATGGTTTTGTCGGCCATTTCCGTGACGCCGCCAAACTCAACTTCTATTTCAAGCTGTCCGGGACCGCCCACTTCATGATGATGATATTTGACTTTTATATTCTGATCTTCCATGAGCATCGAGACTCTGCTCCTGAAATCATAAAGAACATCCTGCGGAGGGGCCATATGGTATCCGCCTTTATGAGGCATTTTGTATCCCAGATTAAAAGATGGGTCTTTTGTATTCCATTCAGCCTGCTCCGTATCGATGCGAAATCCGGATTCATTAGGGCTTGTCGAATAGCTGACATGATCGAACACATGGAATTCGTACTCTGGACCTATGCGCATTTCATCTGCGATGCCGCTGCTTTTCATGTATGCTTCGGCATGTTTTGCCACATTTCTCGGATCCTGGTCAAATGGATAGTTTTCAGGGAGGGATATCACATATACATCACCTATCATGGCAAGAGTGGGGATTTCCATGAACGGGTCAAGATAAGCTGTTGAAAGATCCGGTATAAAGACCATATCACTTTTTTCCACAGGGGCGAAACCGTAATTGCTCCCGTCAAATCCTATACCGTTTTTCAGGGTGTCTTCTGTGAATCTGTCAGCAGGGATAGTGAGGTGACGCCATCGGCCATTCAGATCGACCATCATGAAATCAACCATTTTGATGCTTTCCGTTTCTATGAAACGTCTAGCTTCCTCAAGTGATTTAAACATTCGAATTCTCCTTTTTAATTAAAATATCTGACTAAAGTATATATTTCATCAGTAAAATTTGTCAATCAGATATTATATTCAGGACATATATTAAAATATGATTATATATTATATTTTCTGTGAATTTGAAAGCTTTGCAACTCCCAGTATTATTCTCTTTCCCCGCTGATCGCAGCTCCTGTACAGGTTTAAAAGATCTATTTCATCATTACATAAGTCGTAGTTTTTTTTAGATTCGCTGTTTCCCAGGATGTAGTCGGTGCTTACGTTGTAAAAACGAGAAACGGAACATATGGTTTCATAATTCATCTGACGCTTGTTTGTTTCGTATAAAGAGTATGCCTCTCTGGAAATATTCAAAATATTTGCAAGATTTTCCTGAGTCATATGCGATTCAGTGCGAAGTTTTTTTAATCGGTGCCCTATTATATCACGCATGTAAGCCATACTCCCTTCTTATTTTGTCAAAAAATTATTACTATTAATAATAGCATTTACATTCATTCACATCAGCATAAGTAACAATTAGTAACATATATTACGTATATATTCAATTGCTGGTTGAAAATGTAACAAAATGTTGATAAAATAATTAAACAACATGTTTTGTCTTAAAAATTGGGAAATTTGAAGCTGGCGTACTGTTTTGCCATTATTATTTGCTGATAACAGTCTGAGTGCATAACATATCGGATAAAGGATTTAGGAGTAAAGGGGCGCTCAGATATAGCGGTATCGGACAGCAAAAAGGATATTTCATAAAAAGGAGAAATTATATGAGATTAAAAAAAACAGTTTCTTTGATGCTGACTGCGATCATGGCGATTTCCGTTTATGGAGGATTTTCGCAGGCATATGGAGCGGAGCTGCCTTCAGGTGATCCTCCGTTCCAGGACCATATAATAGGGGGTGTCTCCCCTAACGGAACGACAATAGATCTTTTTGATTACTGGATAACAGAGCAGAACAGCCCCGATGACAGTAACGGTGAAGGGTATGACTTTATAGACAATGGTATAAATAAAGGACATGCTTTGCTGTTCGGAAATGGATTAGGAAGCTATAATGAGAAGAAAGGCAGTGTGCTTTTTGGGGACTGGAACTGCTGGACAGAAAATACAGCTCCTAAAACAGGCATTGTTTCAGATAGCCTGTCAGAGGGATATCCTAAATTGGATCTGAAAGAGTCTGTTTCAGAAGCAAGCCTTTTATCAGGGCGTAACGGAAATGAATCCCTTGCCTATCTTTTTGATCCGGATGTTTCATCAGATGGAAAAGCAAGCTACGAGGATGTAAAGGGTCTGCTGCAGGTCGACAAGGACGGATATTACTATTATAACAGCCGTGAAAATTATGCAGTATACTATAGCAATGATAATGCGTTTACATTATATGAATATCCGGGTGTAATGGCGGGAGGCGCGGATACTTCATTGAACGGACAGTTTTTCCCGTTCAATAAAGCTACTGACGTTAAAAATGTTTCATGTCAGGATGGATCTTACCGTACTTTGATGAACGATGCATCTTCGTGGGATGCTTCTCTCAATCATTATTTCGGGATGCACATGACAACCAGGTTTATACAACAGTATGGAGGATATATAGATGAAAATCAAACAAAAGCCGTTACGTATGAATTCAGCGGAGATGATGATGTTTGGATCTTTATAGACGGTGTTCTAGTTGCGGATCTGGGTGGCATTCATGATAAGGCGGATGTAAAAATAGATTTTTCCAATGGAAAAATCTACATAAATGATGAGGAGCAGAAACAAACTCTCGGAGATATTCTGAATACCGGAAGGAAGACTCTCACTGATAATACATATCATACTCTCGATTTTTTTTATCTGGAACGTGGTAATATAGATTCCAACATGGAATTGAAGTACAATCTTGTGACCATACCGGAAAGCAACCTTATCAAGGTGGATCAGATCGGTAAGCCGGTGGAGGGAGCAGAGTTTACGTTATATGGTGCTGAAGAATATGAGAAAAATGGAAAAGACGCTGTTCCGATCGCAACAGGAAGTACAGACGAGGACGGGGGATTTGTTTTCCTGAAAGCAGATGGATACGGAAACGAATATCCTATTACGATCGATGAATTATACAGGGATTATGACGACAAAAAAGACAGCGATGGAAATAATCTGATTTTAGTGGAGACCGTGACGCCACCAGGGTATCGGTCTGTGGGAGATATAGGATTGTATTTTTATAAAGCTCCGGAATCAGATGAAGTAATGCTTTTGTCCAACAGCATATGGGATGAAGGAGCATATGCAATGCCTAAGGTGACGACAACGGCGCCGAATGTGATACGAGCAGCTGATAATAAAAAAGTAGAAGTAAGTTTAGCGGGCTCAGGAGCGGTGGAAAATCCGCTTATGTTTGCAGTGGTGTATCAGAAACAGAAAGATAACTCATGGCTTCCTGTTTCCGGTGATCCTCTAAATGGCTGGACAGTGGAGGATGACAGCAGATGGGAAAGTGTGCTTAAGGCGGCACAGTCGAATCCGTATATATTCCGTTTGGCCAGCAGCGGGGCATATCAGGTGGAAGTCTCTAACCTCCCGGGAGATATAAGCAAATATTATCATATCGTCGGTAATGAAGAAGAGGCGGAATATACAGTTGCATATTATTATACAAGTGCAGATATGTTAGAAAATGCTTCAGAGGAAAATACCTGGCGCATAGATTCCGATCCGGACAATCCTCAGTATGATCTTGACAGAGTATTTTCAATGGATCTGTATGTGACAAATTTAGAAAATCAGCTCATAGTTCAAAAGGTGGATGATGAAGGGAATACAGTAAACGGCGCGAAATTCTCTCTTTATAAAGCTGAGGATATAACGATCAGTGACGATATTGTCTCAGTCAAGGATGATGCACAGGCTTACGACAGCCTGAAAACAGGAGACATCACAGGACTTTTCGAGCTTTCTGGCGGAGGTGTTTTTCCTACAGATGGACATGTCCTTGAAAAAGGAGAATATTATCTCATAGAGACATCAGCGCCGTACGGGTATAAACTGAATGATACTGCTGTACATGTGATAGCGGACGATACAGGTGTTTATGCAGATGCCGGGACTGCCGATGATGGTGTCAGCGTGCTTTCCGGTGCGGGATCTGTCATGAGGAGCATGCTGCAGTTCGCTGTGGATGATGATGTGGATATCACATTGAATGAGATCAAAGCTGCTCTGGCTTCAGAAGTCACGTATGATAATGGAAGCTTTGAAGTATCAAAGGAAGGTATAGATTGGAATTCCACAAAGAATGATGTTCTTCATCTAAAGTATGCCAACGTTAACAAGATGCTGGATTATGGTCTGTATGACAAATCAGCAGAGGGTACGATCGACAACCTGACATTATCTACAGATACAGGATGGTCAAAGTTGCTGATAAGGCAGTGCTATCAGCATGATAAAAATGCTGACGTTGATAAAAAAACTGATCTTGAGACTGCAGATATCACAGCTCTGTTTTCCGGCACGGTAACAGTACGTGTGGCTAATGAGAAAACGGGAAATC
Source organism: uncultured Eubacterium sp. (assembly GCA_937966095.1). GTDB lineage: Bacteria > Bacillota > Clostridia > Peptostreptococcales > Anaerovoracaceae > Lentihominibacter. Next base: position 1,176 of record CALCKF010000020.1, on the reverse strand, counting down.
TGAAGATAAGTAAGACAGTTACCGGGGACAATGCACCTGATGAGGAATTCTCGTTTGCCATAACGCTAAAGGATGGGAATGATCCTGTATCCGGAAGTTATGATGCCAAGAAGGGAGAGACTGACAGTACGGTCACCTTCAATGATGCAGGGAAAGCTGAGATAAATCTCAAGGCAGGAGAAAGCATGACTATATTAGGTCTTCCTGAAGGGGCAGGATATACGGTGGAAGAAAAGGCTATCCCGGAAGGATTCACTGCTGATGTGACAGTCGAAGGAGACGGGGAAAAAGATGAAAATAATTCAGCCAGGGTCAGCGGAACGATACAGCATAGCACATCGGCAGATGCAGCGGTAAATGTGGAATATACCAACAGCTTTGACGGAAGCACTTCAGTGACCCTGAATGGGGACAAGATCCTGAAGGGGCGAGATATAGCTGAAGGAGAGAAGTATTCGTTCACGATTTCGGCAGGCGATGATGAAACGGAAACAAATATAAATGAAGGGATCATAATATTGCCGGAGCAGACGGCGGTAGCCGAGGGAGACGGTGGATCCGGCACAGCGGCATTCAGTTTCGGGAAGATAACTTTCAAAAATGAAGGGACATATAAATTTGATATAGCTGAAGTTCTTCCGGAGGGAGTATCGGCAGAAGATCCTGTTTCGGATAATATCCGTTACGATACCCACATTACTGAAGTAACGGTAAAAGTTACTAAAAACGAACAGAACATATTGTCTGCAGAGATCTCATATGATAATAAAGGAAATTCAGATGAAACAGACAAAGCGATATTTATCAATGCTTATGAGAAAATAAATGAGAAAACGGGAAATCTGAAGATAAGTAAGACAGTTACCGGGGACAATGCACCTGATGAGGAATTCTCGTTTGCCATAACGCTAAAGGATGGGAATGATCCTGTATCCGGAAGTTATGATGCCAAAATAGGAGAGACTGACAGTACGGTCACCTTCGATGATGCAGGGGAAGCTGAGATAAATCTCAAGGCAGGAGAAAGCATGACTATATTCGGTCTTCCTGAAGGGGCAGGATATACGGTGGAAGAAGAGGATATTCCGGAAGGATTCACTGCTGATGTCGAAGGAGACGGAGAAAAAGATGAAAATAATTCAGCCAGGGTCAGCGGAACGATACAGCATAGCACAT